>NZ_CP032382.1:6364267-6677121 GCF_003589925.1 Chryseolinea soli
CCAACTCTTTCCGGCCGTCGTTTGTAAACAGTATCATCTTCGGCATTACCTGGAACCTCAACAATTACGGCAATAAGGAACGCGATTCGTGGTACATCCGTACACAATTGGAAAGCGGTGGGACCATCTGGAATTTTATCAACCCAAAATTTATCACCGATCTCAAGCTGGAATATTTCAAATACATCCGGATGAGCATCGATGTCCGCAAGACTGATCCGCTAAACAAAAACACCGTTCTCGCCTATCGCCTCAATTCCGGGTTTGCCT
The DNA here is from genome assembly GCF_003589925.1 of Chryseolinea soli. Taxonomy (NCBI): domain Bacteria; kingdom Pseudomonadati; phylum Bacteroidota; class Cytophagia; order Cytophagales; family Fulvivirgaceae; genus Chryseolinea; species Chryseolinea soli. The sequence continues at coordinate 6,364,538 of NZ_CP032382.1, forward strand.
ACTCTTATTCCGACAACGAAAGCTTGCCCTATGAAAAATTCTTCTTTGCCGGAGGTAGCAACAGCCTCCGGGCCTGGCGTCCGCGAAGACTCGGTCCCGGTTCGGCCAAGCCTCCCGAGAGCAAAAATCCAAAGGGCGATGGACTTTATGACTACAGTATCGAGAAGCCTTCGGAGATCCTGATGGAGGCCAGTATCGAGCTGCGTCAAAAATTATTCGGGTTTGTGAATGGCGCCATCTTTATCGATGCCGGCAATGTTTGGAACTTCCGGCCCTCGAACGTGGTGGACGCCGAGGGGAATATCACGCAAGACCGCAGCTCGCAGTTCAGCATCGACCGGTTTTATAAAGAGATCGGCGTGGGCACCGGCTTTGGTTTGCGTTTTGACTTTACCTTCCTCATTCTCCGTTTCGACGTGGGGATGAAGGTGTATGATCCCGCCCGCGACCAGGGCGACCGTTTTGTGTTGGACAAAATCCGCTTCTGGAAACCCTACGCGAAGGAGGCCGCCGATGGGACGTTCTATGGCTATCGCGAGCCCGTTATTTACAACGTGGGGATTGGCTTTCCCTTCTAATGACGAGCCTGGGTTGAAGCAAATACGGGACTCGTCACCGGCTCTCTGTGAAGACGATCCGGTTTAACAAAACCTCATCACCGGTTTTGGTCTTCAGAAAATATACACCCGGTTTGATGTTCCGTATGTTGAATGTTCCGAGCGACGTATGCATCGTGAGATGTGTGATCGTTCTGCCAAAGGCATCCACAAGGGTGTGGGTAGTTTCTTCTCCAGGATTGAAATTGAGACGTATGGTCACCGCATCGCCGGCCGACGGATTGGGATATACATCGATCGCCTTCGAAGACAAGTAGCGCACGGCGACGACATCCGAAAATTCTTCCTTGCCGTCGAAGTCCACAGAATGCAGGCGGTAGTACACATTTCCAATCAGCGGGTTTGGGTCGGTCAGTGAGTAATTTCTCAGCACAGTGCTGTTGCCAAAGGCTTTGACGGCGCCGATGTCGTTGAACACCTGCCCTTCGACCGAGCGTTGAACGGTAAAATAGTCGACGTTGATCTCGGTGGCCGTGGTCCATTTCACCTGCACGGCATCACCGGCAACCGTCGCCTTGAATTGAAACAACTGGACGGGCAGCACCACGTTGCCGCAAAACGCGACAGGCCCGGTACACGTCCGCGATTTCATAGCACCCGGCTGCGCGTTGCTGGTTGAACCTGTACTCACCACGATGTCGCCGGTAACGATCATGGTGGCCGTAGCAGCCATGTTGGCGATCGTATTCTTCCCGGCGGTCAGGTTTCCTTCAATCACAATGGTGGCGTTGTTGCCAATGGTGAAACTGGCATTATCACCTAAATTGACATCCCCTTTAATAACAATTTTCTTATTCGACACAAAGGCGAAGTTGCCGGTAGCGTTAACGCTTCCCCACACGGTGATGACACCCAAGGAAGAGTTCAGGCTTCCCCCCACTGCCGTGACATTTTTTGGCGTGCCCGCCTGGCCAATGTTCAAAACGTCTTGTGCAACAATGGTATTCGACTGCAGATTAACATTCCCAATAGTGTAGGGAAAGAATAGCGACGTGGTGGCGGTTATTCCGGAAGCCGCGTTGAAGGTCACGTCCTCCGTAATGAGGTCGGCAACATTGCCGCCCTGCCAAGTACCTGGGATATGCCACCAGCCCGTGGAAAGAATTTTGGTCTGTGTCTGCCCCGAAGCGTAAGAAACGCAGGAACAGAAGCCGATGCATAACAGGATGCGCGTGAATGTGAAACGGAGAATCATAATGTGTTTTATTAAGTTCCCTGCAAAGAAATTCCACCCCACTGCAATGTATTTGCAGTGCCATGTTCATGTAAGGAAATATGCTAGGACGGTGCGATGGCGAAATGAAATGGCTGTTTGTATGTCGCCTGATTTCACTACAGCAAGTGATTTTGTTTGCGCGACAAAAAAAGGCTGCCACAAAGCAGCATCTTACATACAACGTTTTTTTTGTGCAAACGAAAAAATAGCAACAGAATCACTTCGATGTTCGATCGCAGTGAATGTCATTGAAACCTGTTTGTGGATGCGTCGCGAAAAGACTCATGGTCTTTCCGTGAAAACGATGCGGTTTAAGAAGATATCCTTTCCGCTTTTGGTTTTCAAAAAATATACACCGGGTTTGATGTCGGGCACCTGCAGTGTCTCGCGTGGCATGCGCGTGATGAATTGCGCGATGGTTCTGCCGTAGAGATCGGTGAGGGTGTGCGTGGTCTGTTCTGCCGGAATAAAGTTGAGTTGAATGTTCAACTGTTTGCTCGCCGGATTGGGAAATATTTGCACAGCGCTGGATGAAAGATATCGCACAGCAATGACGCGTGAAAATTCCTCCTTGCCATCGAAGTCCACCGAGTGAAGCCGGTAGTAGAGATTTCCGATCACAGGCTGATCGTCCGTCAGCGAATAGTTTTTGATGGTGTTGCTGTTGCCAAACGCCTTGACCTTCCCGATGTCGGCGAACGTATGGCCATCCACAGAGCGTTGAACGGCGATGTAGTCGACGTTGATCTCGGTTGCTGTGGACCAGTTTATCCGCACTTCGTCGCCCGCAACGTCAGCATTGAACTCCAACAAACGAATGGGAAGTATTACACCGCCACAAAAATCCGTCGGGCCGGAGCACGACCTCCCTTTGATGACTGCCGTGCTAGAGAGTCTGGAGGAACCTGCACCCACGGTAATATCGCCGAGAACTTCCAACGTCGAGCCGTTGGCAATATTGGCAAAGGTGCCGTCACCGGTGATCAGGTTCCCTTCTATTCTAATACTCTTGCCCGTAAAGATGGTGATCGCGCTGTTGTCTGCCAGATTAACATCTCCTTTTATGATGATCTGTGACACGGAAGAAAGCTGGAAAGACGAGCCAGCGGTTACATCTCCCCAGATCGTCAACATGCTGAGTGTGGAGGTTGTGGTGCTCAAAGATGCGGAGTTTCCGGCCGTGACGTTCTTGGGGTTTCCCGATTCGCCGACATCGAGTGTGCCCTGGACCACGATCATGTTCCATTGCATGTCTACATTGCCCACGGTATAGGATGTACCCAAAGGCACGGTCGCGGTTGTACCGGAACTCGCCAGGAATGAGACGTCCTCTCCTACGTTATCGCCAATGTTGGAACCCAACCATGTGTTTATGTCATTCCAATCGCCACTGGTGATGATCGTGGTCTGCGCTGACACAGGCAGCATGCCCATGCACAGACACAGGCACAACAGCACACGCCGGGTGACAAGATCGAGGGTCATAAGTGGGTACTTTACAAAGTCCCGCAAGGAATCTCTTCCCGCTCACTTTTCATAGTATTTTGTGTGCGTTCCTTGAGAAATATGCGAGTCCATAGGTCACCGGATAAAATCATGGCTTCCTTCCAGATGAACCGAAATTAGCCAATCGAAAACATCCCCGCTGTGGCTCCTTACCCGCCGGGATGTGTCTTTAGATGGATCGTTCGCCCATCAAGACAGTATATCAAGCCTCACGTTCAAGTGTGAAGAAGGATATAGAATTCTATGATGGAGTAGATCACCAATGCTGCACCTGTTCCCATGAAAATGAGAATCGCCTTGAGATAAGATCTATGACCTTTATTTTGCAAGCCCTGCACCAGGTACCAGAATGTTGCCGCCCAACCCAACACAACGATAAGATATTTTATAAAGGTGGCAATAACCATGGTAAAATCAGCTGTTCAAGTTATAAGAAATTATTAATCTTTCCCAACGAAAACGTTACTTCAAGCCGGCGCCACCGAACACTTTGAGGCTCATGCCCTGTGGTTTGCCCTCCAGCAACGGCATGGCTTGTGCGATCAGGCCTTTGCTGTCTTCCATTTTTAAGGAATTGTCATGATCCTCGCGACTGTCCCAGGTCTCGAACACGTGGATGTTGTCCGGGTCTTTTTCGTCTTGTGAAATGATGTACAGGTGGCATCCTTTTGCTGTCCGAACACTTTCGGCGGCCTGGAGCAGGATGGCGATCATGTCAGCTCCTTTGCCGGGTTTGGTCTTGAAACTTCCGGTGAAACCATAGCGTGTTTTTGATTCGGTCATCGTATTAGGGGGTTTGTGCCTGGATCGGCGTGAGTGATAAATTGAAAATGATCAGGAGGGCCCGCGGCAAGCCCCGTGCGAGCCGTCGATGTTCCCGGTGTTGCATTCGATTCCATTGTCCTTTGCGTTCAGAAAATCAAAACTATACGTCTCTGTGACAATCCTATGTCAGCAGCCATCTTTACAAAGCATTCTTTTCAAGAAATGTTTTTACGGCAGGTGCTCATCCCGACCATTTATATAAAACCCTGGGTTCGCAAAACCGCTTTCAGTATATTTCTCGTCTGAAAAACCATTAACCTATGAGAAAAATCCTGCTGCTATTTTTCACGTTCTCCATTACGGCCGCTTTCGCGCAACAGAAAACACTATCGGGCTATACGAAAACCTCCTCCGACCAGGAATGGGAAGCCGAGAAGAAATTCGATAGTTATCTGCAACCTGCAAACCTGGATGTGTGGATGAAACGCCTGGCCGGCCGGCCGCACCACCTGGGATCGGCCTATGGAAAACAAAACGCCGAATTCATGCGCGACCTCTTCAAAAGCTGGGGCTACGACGCACAGATCGAAACTTACAAAGTACTTTTCCCTACACCCAAAGTGCGGCAGTTGGAATTGGTCGGTCCAACTAAGTTCACCGCCCGCCTGGCCGAACCGGCGCTGAAAGAGGATGCCACCAGCGGCCAAACCAAAGAACAACTCCCCACCTATAATGCCTGGTCAGCCGACGGCGACGTGACCGCCGAACTGGTCTTTGTGAACTACGGCGTGCCCGACGACTATGACCAATTGGAACGCATGGGCATCGACGTGAGGGGTAAGATCGTGATCGCCAAGTATGGCGGGTCTTGGAGGGGCATTAAGCCGAAGGTGGCGCAGGAACACGGCGCCATCGGTTGCCTCATCTATTCCGACCCGGAAGGCGATGGCTATCACCAAGGGGATGTCTATCCCAAAGGCCCTTTCCGGCCACAACACGGCGTGCAACGCGGGTCCGTGTCGGATATGCCCATCTATCCCGGCGACCCGTTGACACCCGGCATTGGGGCCACGGAAGATGCCAAGCGCCTCGATCGCAAAGACGCTGGCAACCTCCTGAAGATCCCCGTCCAACCCATTTCATATGCCGACGCTCAACCTTTGTTAGCCGCACTCGGCGGACCTGTGGCCCCGGAGAAATGGCGTGGCGCGTTGCCCTTCACCTATCATGTGGGACCCGGCGCGGCGAAAGTGCACCTGAAACTTGAATTTGATTGGAAGCTCGTGGATTGCCACAACGTGATTGCCAAACTGAAGGGCAGCGAGCTGCCCGATGAATGGGTTGTCCGGGGCAATCACCACGATGCGTGGGTGAATGGCGCCAACGATCCCATCAGCGGCATGGTGGCGCTGATGGAAGAAGCCCGCGCGGTGAGCGAATTGGTGAAGACCGGCTTTAGACCGAAACGCACGCTGGTATACTGCGCCTGGGATGGTGAAGAGCCTTCGCTGATCGGCTCAACGGAATGGGTAGAGCACCACGCCACCGAGCTGCAACAAAAAGTAGTCGCCTACATCAACTCCGACGGCAACGGAAGAGGGTTCCTGGATGCGGGCGGATCGCATACACTGGAGACGCTGATGGATGAAGTGTCGCGCGACGTGACCGACCCCCAAACCGGCATTCCTGTCCGCGACCGGGCGCGCGCTTACAAAGCCACGACGGCCGTGGGTGCAAAAGCCAGAAAAGATATCCTCGACAAAAAAGTGTTGACATTGAGCGCACTGGGTTCGGGCTCCGACTACAGTCCCTTCTTTCAACACCTGGGCATCCCTTCGCTAAACCTGGGCTATGGCGGTGAAGACGACGGTGGCGAATACCACTCCATCTACGACTCCTACGACATGTATGTGCGCTTCAAGGATCCCAAGTTTGCCTATGGCATAGCCCTCGCCAAAACGGCCGGCCGTGCAACCCTTCGGTTGGCCAACGCGGACGTGCTGCCGTTTGATTTCAAAGCATTTTCCAAAACCGTGAACGGCTATCTCACCGAGGTGATGACCCTCTTGGACAACCTGCGCGAGTCCACCGAGGTAGAGAACCAAATGATCAAGGACAACGTGTTTGTGCAGGCGGCTGATCCGCTGATCAAATACGTCCCTCCTACTCCTAAGGACGCCGTGCCTTTCCTGAATTTTTCAAGCCTTCAAAATGCTTTGACCAGCTTGGAGAAGGCGTCCACACTCTATGCCGACCTTCGTGCCAATAATACTGTGCCGAACACCAACCTCACTACGCTGAACGAAACGTTGTATCGTGCCGAACAGAAATTGATGGCCGATGCAGGGTTGCCCAGAAGAGCATGGTATCGCCATACGATCTATGCACCCGGTTTTTATACCGGCTATGGCGTGAAGACGTTGCCCGGTATTCGCGAAGGCATTGAGCAACGTGCTTGGGCAGAAGCGCAGGAACAGATCGAAGCTACGGCGAAAGCCATCGAGCGCTACACCAAAGAAGTGGAAGCGGCTTCACGCATTTTGATGATGCGATAAAACCTTTTGGCCCGCACAACGGTTTTTCAAAATGAAAGCTATTGTGTGGGCCATTCTTCTTTGTTGCATCGCCCGCCATTTTTCAAAAAAAATTCAGTCAAGAATTTTAATGCCCGGGAAAAATGCGTGGAGAATTCTTTTACCTTTAGTCTATGGAACCGAACCTGAAGATCATCAACGATGCAGAAAGCTTTGATGTTTTCCGCAACCTGCTGCGCTCCTCCAGCCTGCCTGCCGACGACCTGGATTTCAAGCGCGACATGCTCGTGGGCTACGTGGAGGATGATGCCATGGTAGGCACCGGTGGTTTGGAAGTGTATGGTGACTATGCCCTGCTGCGCTCCCTCTCGGTGAAGCTCGGCATCCGCGGCAAAGCGTTGGGTACCACCATTACAGAACATCTCATTGAGCAGGCACGCAAAAGAAATCTGAAGGGAATTTTCTTGTTGACAGAAAACGCGCATGGATTTTTTCAGCGAAAAGGATTTGTTGTGATCCCGCGCGACGCCGTTCCCAAAGAACTGAATGCCTCCTCGGAATTTTCACACGTGTGCCCTACCTCGGCCGTGGTGATGCATCTTGCTTTGTAAAAGGCATAGTGCTTATAAGGCTGCATATAAAACCGCCCCTCTCCCTCTATTCGCTTATCTTCTCTTTGCGCATGTAATGCCATCCGAACGCATTCGACTCAGCAACCATCCCTGCCCAGCGATGTGATTCACAGCCCGATTTTAACGCATGTCATCGCGCTTCGCGGGGTTGATATGGTCTTTTACCGTGGGATGGAACGGTTTAATGTTCTGTATACTTGACTTTTGACGGGCATGCAAAAACTGCCCTCAAAGTAGCTGAAAAGCAAGAATTTGCACTAGCATTCGTTAGGCAACAAATAATTGGGCCGGGTAAATCGTAAGTCACAAATCCAAATTACATTTGCGGTTTACAACCAACCCATGAAACTGAACAAGTACTTTGTAATCGATTTCGACAGCACCTTTACCAAAGTAGAAGCCTTCGATGTTCTGGCGGACATTTCACTGAAAGACCATCCCGACAAAGAACAGCGCAAGGACCAGATCGTTTCCATCACCAACCAGGGCATGAACGGCTCCATCTCCTTCCGCGAATCGCTGGAGAAACGCCTGAACCTGCTGGCCCCTTCACAACACCACCTCGGCCCCCTCATCGCCTTGTTGAAAGACAAAGTCTCCGAATCGTTCAAGCGTAACCGCGAATTTTTTGTGAATTACGCCGACAACATTTATATCATTTCAAACGGTTTCCGCGAGTTCATCGAACCCATTGTGACCGAGTTTGGCATCAAGCCGGAGAATATCCTGGCCAACGAATTCCGCTTCGACACCGAAGGCCGGGTGATCGGCTTTGATACAGACAACCCGTTGTCGGCCAACAACGGCAAAGTGGAACAATTAAAAAGATTGAACCTGCCCGGCGATGTATACGTTATTGGTGACGGATACACCGATTATGAAATTAAACACTCCGGGCTGGCCAATAAGTTTTACGCCTTCACGGAAAACGTAGAAAGGGAAAACGTATTGAAACAGGCAGACCACATCACCCCCAGCCTCGATGAGTTCTTGTACCTCAACAAGCTCAACACGGCCATTTCTTATCCCAAGAACCGTATCAACGTGCTCTTGCTGGAGAATGTACACCCCGTAGCGATCGAACTGCTGAAATCGGAAGGCTTCAACGTAGAGACCTATCACGCTGCGCTGACCGAAGACGAACTGATCGAAAAGATCAGGAACGTTTCTGTGTTGGGCATCCGCTCGAAGACCCAGGTAACGGCCCGCGTATTGGAGCACGCCAACCGCCTGATGGTGATCGGCGCCTTCTGTATCGGCACCAACCAGATCGACCTGAAGACGGCCACCAAAAAAGGCATCGCTGTTTTCAACGCCCCGTTCAGCAACACCCGCTCCGTGGTGGAACTGGCCGTGGCCGAGATGATCATGCTCATGCGCAACATCGTGGACAAGTCCACAAAAATGCACAAGGGCGCGTGGGACAAATCGGCGAAGGGAAGCTTTGAAGTGCGCGGCAAGAAATTGGGCCTCATCGGCTATGGCAACATCGGCACGCAGCTTTCGGTCATTGCCGAATCGCTGGGGATGAAGGTGTTGTATTATGATACAGAAGAAAGACTCTCGCTGGGCAATGCTATCAAGTGCAAGTCGATGAAAGAGGTGTTGGAGCAAGCGGATGTCCTGTCATTGCACGTCGATGGCCGCGAGTCAAACCTCAACCTGATCGGCGCGAAAGAATTTGCACTCATGAAGAAGGGTGTCATCTTCATCAACCTCAGCCGCGGACACATTGTCGACATCCAGGCGTTGCGTGAGAACGTGTTGAGTGGTAAAGTGGCGGGCTGCGCGATCGACGTGTTCCCCTATGAGCCCGTGAGCAACGATGAAGAGTTTCAATCGGAATTGCGCGGACTCCCCAATACGATCCTGACGCCGCACATCGGCGGCAGTACATCGGAAGCGCAGGAGAACATCGGCAATTTCGTGCCCGGTAAGATCATGGATTATATCAACACGGGCAGCACGTCAAACAGCGTGACCTTCCCGAACCTGACGTTGCCTTTGTTGGAGAATGCACACCGGTTGATCCACATCCACGAAAACGTACCTGGAATTTTAGCAAAGATCAACCACATTCTGGCCAACCACGGCATCAACATCGTGGGACAATATTTGAAGACGAACGAGACGATCGGGTATGTGATCACCGATATCAATAAGCAATACGACAAGGACGTGATCAAAGAGTTGAGAGAAATTGATCACACGATTAAGTTCCGTGTGCTGTATTAATTTTTAATGCCACGCCTTCGTTAAAGCTTCGGCGGGCAAATAAAGAACGCTCAATGGAAAGTCATCAGGCTTTTCGTTGGGCGTTTTGCCTTTTGGAGGGGAAATAAAAAGCCCACTGGGTTTGGGGAGGTGTTTCTGAACCCCCTAAAGACAAGTTTTGAGCTGCCGGCATCCGCAACCTTCTTCTGTTAACCTGCTTTTTGGGCGAGGTCCGCCAATTGGCGGATGAAGCCTGATTTTGGACGAAAGCTTCACTCGGTATTGTTTATAATGTTAGGTTCAGCAAACGTGTCCCAAACCCGAGTGGGATTTGGTGCAACTTAGAAAAAACATGCTTTTGCGCCAACCTTGATCCGGAAGAATTTTTGTGTATGCTTTTCCTGCCGGTGGTGGTCATCGATTGCACCCCGCAGATGCAGACGGTATCAATATCTTTTTTAGTTTTGTTGCCGCATTATGAACCCGACTATAAATTTCACCCCCGGCCCATCCCAACTCTACTTCACGGTAGAAGACCACATGCGCACCGCCTTCCGCGAAGGCATTCCGTCGCTCTCGCACCGCACGAAGAAATTTGAGAGCATTTATCAGTCCACGGTAGAAGGCTTGCGCGCGTTGTTGGGCATACCCGCGGGCTATCATTTGTATTTCACGGGTTCCGCCACGGAGATCTGGGAACGGATCATCCAAAACCTGGTGGAAGAAAAGTCTTTTCACCTGGTGAACGGCGCGTTCTCAAAACGCTTCTTCGAAGTGTCGCAGCAATTGAACCGAAAGCCCGTCAAGCTGGAGGCCGCACAAGGCCAAGGCTTCGATGCTCATTTCAAGGCGCCAGCGGGCACGGAGTTGATCGCGCTTACACACAACGAGACCAGCACGGGCGTGATGCTGCCCCTGGATTTTTTCCGCACCGTGAGAACCAACCATCCGAACGCGTTGCTCGCCGTGGATGCTGTATCGTCATTGCCTTTCCCTGAATTCGATTTTTCGCTGCTGGATTCTGTTTTCTTTTCGGTTCAAAAAGGATTTGGTCTTCCCGCAGGACTGGGTGTCTGGCTGGTCAACGACGCGTGTGTGGCCAAGGCCGAGCAGTTGCTCTCCAAGGGCCTATCCATCGGTTCGTATCACACCATCCCAAGCCTGCATACACACGCCTTGAAATATCAAACGCCCGAGACACCGAATGTGCTGGGCATCTACCTGCTCGGAAAAGTGGTGGAAGACATGAACCGCAAAGGCATCCATGCCATCCGCCATGAGACCGAATACAAAGCCGCTGTGTTATACCAGGCCTTGTCTGAAAATGCAGCCATCAGCCCTTTGGTGAAAGATAAAGCGTTTCGATCGAAAACGGTGATCGTGGCCGACACCGGCGAACACACCGAGCGCATCACCAAGATGCTCCTGGAAAAAGGCATGCAACCCGGCGACGGCTATGGCGCCGCCAAGAAAACACAACTCCGGTTTGCCAACTTCCCCACCCACGCCAAGGAAACGTTCGAATGCCTGGCCGACATGCTGGTGGCCTACAAGCCTTAGACCCTCCGCACGCTCAAAAGCTTTATTACGCGCTCTGTGGGAAAGAAATTCAATCCCCGAAACGGGTTTGAAAAGAATTAACGCGTATTTTTAAACCTTACAACCGCGCCTGAGTCTAAGCTCCAATTGATGCCTTTCTTCCTTGGAAGACAAAGAACTGTTACTCAAACTGCGAAATTCGGAAACCCGTAATTATGGGTTCAACTTGCTCGTGCGCGAATATCAGAGGCGGGTGTACTGGCATGTCCGCAAAATGGTGATCGACCACGACGATGCCGACGACATCACCCAGGAAGTCTTCATCAAGATCCACAAACACATCGACAGCTTTCGCGAGGATGCCCAGCTCTACACCTGGATCTATCGCATTGCCACCAACGAGTGCCTCACCTTTCTCCAACGCAAAAAACGCCGCTTCTTTTTACCCATCGGCGATGTGGAAGGCGAGCTGACGGCCAAGCTGGACAGCAACCCCACCCTCACCGGGGACGAGATCCAGTTGAAATTGCAAAAAGCCCTCTTGAAACTGCCGGACAAACAACGGCTGGTGTTCAACATGAAATACTTCGACGACATGTCCTACGAACAGATCAGCGAGATCACCGACACCACGGTGGGCGCGCTGAAGGCGAGCTATCACCACGCGGTGAAGAAAATTGAAGATTATTTATCAGAATGATTAAACTTTTAAGAGATTAAGATGTCAAACCCCCGATCATGAAAAAGCTTGAAGATATTCCGAAAAAAGAGGTTTTCGACGTCCCCGAGGGATACTTCGAGAAGCTGCCGGGCATGATCCAGTCGCGGGTGGGCAGATCCGCCGCCATCGGCCGCCCGGTTTGGGTCTATGGCCTGCGCTACGCCCTGCCCGCCGTGATCCTCCTGGCCGTGGCTATTTTTTGGTACGAGCGATCCTCTGCCGACCATTCCCCTGAAGGCCTGCTGGCCTCCGTCCAAACCGAAGAACTGGTGGCGTACCTGAACGACACCGACCTGACCACCGACGAGCTGCTGGAGCAGGTGCACCTCGATGGCGTGGACGCCAGCGAAATTGAAAGCGACGTCTACGGCCTGAACATCAGCGCCGACGACCTCGACACCATTTTAGACGATATCGATTAAAGTTATACGAGATGAAGGCGATTCTAGGAATCTTATTGACGATCATCCTGCTGCCCGCCTGGGCGCAAGAGGACGAACTTCCCCCCGCAACCGACACCAAGGCCCGCAACAAAATACAGGCCGCACGGGTGGCCTACATTACCGATCAGCTCCAGCTCACGCCGCAGGAAGCCGAGAAGTTCTGGCCCATCTACCGCGAGTTTGCCGAACGCCGCAAGGCCCTGCGCCAGCAACTGAGGGAAGCCAAGCAAAACCCCACCCCCGACCAAAACCAGGAACAAAACGGCCAAGCCGCCCTGGATGCCCAGTTCAAGATAAAGCAACAGGAGCTGGACCTGGAAAAAGATTACTCCGGCCGCTTGCTCAAAGTGATCTCGGCCCAAAAACTGCGCACCTTGCCCGACGCCGAGCGAAGGTTCCGGCAAATGATCCTCGACCAGATCCAGCGACGGCAAATGCAACAGGAAAGACGACAAAACCTGCGCGATCAGCAACAACAACGCCTTCAGCAACGAAACAACTAATCTGATCTAACACGCAGGACATGCATTGGTGTAGAAGATGGCTCTTCACTATCCTAATGTCTGCTTCCGGGGGCACCTTGTTTGCCCAGGAGGCAGATTCGCTTTTACTATCCCGTGTAGACGATGCGTTGACCTTTGAAGATTCGTTGACCATCTTCAACCTCATCGACAGCCTGCTCACCTATGGCGAACCGATCCGCTCGCAATTTGCCGTGCGCATGGGATACAACAGCAACGTGCTTTCAGCAGGCCGCACGTTGGGGATCGAGAATTTCGGGTTGGCGCCCGGCGTCTCGTATTATCACAAGTCGGGATTGTTTGCGGACGTGTCGGGATTTTGGAGCAAGGATTTTGTGCCTTCCTACTACCTCACCATCGCATCGGCCGGCTACATGCACAGCTTCTCGAAGGCGTTCTCCGTCATGGGCGAATACGACCGGTATTTCTACAACACCCCCAGCGACAACGCCTACATTCCGTACAAGAACACGCTCTCCGTCACGCCGATGCTCGAGTTCAAGCCCGTGCTGCTCAGCTTGAATTACTCCTATTATTTTGGCGATGCCCATGTGCACCGCATCATGCCGGGGGTGAGCGTTATCCTGGAAAAGAAAAATTTCAAAGGGATCGACCGCATCGCCATCTCCCCTTCGTTCTTTGCTTTGCTGGGGAACGAAACCCTCACTTCGATTGACTATGTGGCGCCCAAGTCGCTGCGGGAGGCCATTCAGAATTTCAGGCAATACGGCACCACCTACAGCCTGGTGCAGACCACCACCAATGTGTTTGGGGTGATGAACTATGCGATCAGCGTTCCGCTCTCGGTAGGTTTTAAAAACTGGGGATTTGCGTTCATGTATACCTACAATATCCCGAAGGCATTGCCGGGCGAACCGCTCACCCTTTCGGAAAGCTCGTTCCTTTCCGGCAGCCTCACCTATTTCTTTAAGGGGTTCAGGAAGAATAAATTCCCTTTGTAACCTACCGGGTTTTCAATATTTTGCGCACGTTATTCAAACGTGTGCGGAATGTTAAAATTTGCGAGTGCCTTTCTTATTTTCTTCTTTTTCACCATCATCCACCCCATTTCAGCACAGGATTACCGCTGGCAGCAGCGCGTGGAATACACCATGGACGTGCAACTGGATGTGAAGACGCACAAGGTCACCGGCACGCAAAAGCTCGTGTATTACAACAACTCCAAAGACACGCTCAACAAAGTCTACTACCACCTCTACTTCAACGCGTTCCAGCCGGGCAGCATGATGGACGTTCGCTCGCGTAACTATCCGGATCCCGACCCCCGCGTGAAGGACCGCATCTTTTATCTGAAAGAAAACGAGATCGGCTACCAGCACATCCAAAGCCTGAAACAAGACGGCAAGGACGTGGGCTATCTCGTGGACGGCACCATCCTGGAAGTGACGCTTGCCAAACCGATCCTTCCCAACACCAAGACCGTGTTCGACATGAAGTTCGACTCGCAAGTGCCCATCCAAATCCGGCGCTCCGGCCACGACAACAAGGAAGGCATTGCCTATTCCATGACCCAATGGTATCCCAAAATGGCCGAGTACGACTACCGCGGCTGGCACGCCTACCCCTATGTGGCCCGCGAATTTCACGGCGTCTGGGGCGATTTCGATGTGAAGATCACCCTCGACCCCACGTTTGTGGTGGCCGGCACCGGCAAACTGATGAATGCCGACAAGATCGGCTATGGCTATGAGAAAGCGGGCACCACCGTGAAGCGCCCCGAGGGAAACCTCACCTGGAATTTCGTGGCCAAGAACGTGATCGATTTTGCCTTTGCCGCCGACCCCGACTACACCCACGACAAAGCCCAGGTGCCCAACGGCCCCGAAGTGCATTTCTTTTATCAAAAAGGCGAAAAAACGACCGAGAACTGGGCCAAGATGGAACCCTATGCCGTGCAGCATTTCGAGTTCATGAACAAGACCTTTGGCAAATACCCCTACGACACCTATTCCATCATCCAAGGTGGCGACGGCGGCATGGAATATCCCATGTGCACGTTGATCATGGGCGAAGGAACCTTTGCTGCCCTGGAAGGTGTCATGTCGCACGAAGTATCGCACAGTTGGTTCCAGGGCGTGCTGGCCTCGAACGAATCGCTCTATCCCTGGATGGATGAAGGCTATACCGATTTTGCCAGTCACGAATCCAAAGCCGCGTTGTTCAACACGCCGGTGGCGGAGGCACACCAGGGAAGTTATACCGGATATTTTACGCTCATCAAACGCGGCCTGCAGGAACCCATCAGCCAGCATGCCGACCACTACAACACCAACACCGGCTACAGCACGGCAGCCTATTCCATGGGTACCATCTTCCTTCACCAATTGAAGTATGTCATCGGCGAAGAGAATTTCTACAAAGGCATGCGTCAATACTACAACACCTGGAAGTTCAGGCATCCCGAACCAAACGATTTCATCCGCGTGATGGAAAAAGTTTCGGGATTGCAATTGGGTTGGTATTTGCGCTATTGGGTGTTCACCACGAAGAAGATCGATTACGGCATCCAAAGCGTTGTGGACCAGGATGGCAGCACCTATGTGACGCTGGAGCGGATCGGCGAGTTCCCCATGCCGGTGGACCTGCTGGTGACTTACAAGGACGGCTCCAAAGAAATGTTCTACGTTCCCCTCAATGAAACACTGGGCAACAAACCCGTAGAAGACAAAACCATTCCACGCACCGATCTGGAAGCGTGGCCCTGGGTGAATCCCACCTACACCGTGAAGGTGGCGCACAAAGCAGACGACATTGCGTTTGTGCAGATCGATCCCTCACAACGCATGGCCGATGTGGAGATGAAGAACAACACCATCGACATCCAGGAAGGCTTGAAAGCCTACGAAGATCCCACACAAAAGTAATTGCCGGATCGCGCGCGTTGATGACGCCCGCATGGGACATTAAACACTAAATTTTTCTAGCTTTATGGCCGAGTGTTTATGCAACCTATGAAACCCGAACAGGCAAAAGCAGAGATCGAAAAACTCACCGAAAAGATCAATCACCACAATGATCTTTACTATCAACAGAACCGCACCGAGATCAGCGACCTGGAGTTCGACAAGCTCCTGGAAAAACTGATTGCGCTGGAGGAAGAATTTCCGCAGTTCAAGGACTCCCACTCTCCCACACAACGGGTGGGTGGCACTGTGACCAAGGAGTTTGCTACCGTCTATCACAAGTATCCCATGCTCTCGCTGAGCAATACCTACAGCCAGGAAGAGCTGGAGGACTTCGACGGGCGCGTCGCCAAGGCACTCGACGGCGAGGCCTATGAATATTTTTGCGAACTAAAATTCGACGGCGTCTCCATCAGCCTCACCTACGAGAACGGTCTGCTCACCCGGGGCGTCACCCGCGGCGACGGCGTGCGCGGCGACGATGTGACAGCCAACGTGATGACTGTCCGCAACATTCCCCTGAAAGCAAAAGGCAAAAACGTTCCACCCGCCTTTGAAGTGCGCGGCGAAGTGTTCATGCCCAAGCATGCCTTTCAACAGTTGAACAAAGAGCGCGAAGACATTGGCGAAGAAAAATACGCCAACGCCCGCAATACCACCTCGGGCACGCTGAAAATGCAAAACTCCGCCGAAGTGGCGCGACGCAAACTGGATTGCTTTGCCTACTATCTGCTGGGCGACGAAACCGGGCTGAAGACGCACGAGGAAAGCATTCACAAACTCGAATCGTGGCGCTTCAACGTATCGCCTACCTACAAAAAGTGTAAGAATATTCAGGAGGTGCTCGAATATATTCAGCATTGGGAGAACAAACGCCAGGAGTTGCCCCTGGAGACCGACGGTGTGGTGATCAAAGTGAACAGCCTTGAGCAACAACGCCAGCTGGGCTTCACCGCAAAAAGTCCGCGGTGGGCCATTGCCTATAAATACAAAGCCCAGAGCATCAGCACGCGGCTGAACGGCATCACCTACCAGGTGGGCCGCACCGGTGCCGTGACACCAGTAGCCGAACTGGAACCCGTTTTCCTGGCCGGCACCACCGTGAAGCGCGCGTCGCTTCACAATGCCAACGAGATCGCCCGGTTGGACCTGCGCATCGGCGATTATGTTTATGTCGAAAAGGGTGGCGAGATCATTCCGAAGGTCACTGGTGTGGAGATGGAGAAACGGCCCAAAGGAAGTGCGCCCGTGGTCTACATCGACAAATGTCCCGAATGTGGCACCAAACTCGTACGCGTGGAAGGCGAAGCCGCGTTCTATTGCCCCAACCTCGACGGCTGTCCACCCCAGATCAGGGGGCGCATCGAACATTTTATCCAGCGCAAGGCGATGGACATCGACTCGCTGGGTGAAAAAACGATCGAGCAACTGCACCTGCTTGGGCTTGTAAAAAGTCCCGCCGATCTCTACGACCTGAAGAAAGAAGACTTGCTGCGCCTGGAGGGTTTCAAGGAGAAATCGGCGCAAAATCTGTTGGCCGGCATCGACAAATCGCGCGAAGTGCCGTTTGAGAGTGTACTGTTTGCCATCGGCATCCGCTACGTGGGCAAGACGGTGGCCGAAAAGCTGGCGCGCTATTTCAAGACCATCGAAAAGGTAGCCGCCGCCTCCAAAGAGGAATTGCTGGCCGCCCCGGAGATCGGTGAAAAAATCGCCCAAACGGTTTTTGATTACTTCCGAAACCCGGAAAGTCAGCGAGAGATCGCGCGCCTCAAAGCGGCCGGTCTCCATTTTGAAAGCACGGCTAAAGAACCCGAAAAGGAAAGCGATGTGCTCGGAAACAAGTCGTTCGTGATCTCGGGTGTTTTTGAGAAGTACGAACGGGAGGAATTACAGGAGATCATCCTCAAGAATGGCGGCCGGGTGCTGTCTTCTGTTTCCGGAAAGTTGGATTATTTGCTGGCAGGTGATAATATGGGGCCTTCAAAGCGCGAGAAGGCGGAAAAACTCGGTGTGACGATTATTTCCGAACTGGATTTTGAAAAATTGATGAAAGGATAAATAACCTCTAGGACTCTTGATAAAGCTGAATTTTCTAAAAATGAGGACGGACCGGTTGCTGAAAAAAAATAAGGCAGTCCGGAGTACCGTATCGTATAAAAAAGCGGAGAAGATCGGCATTATTTTCAGCGTAGAGGATAAACCCAAGCACGACACGGTAAAAGAACTGGTCCGTAAATTCGAACAGGATGGCAAGCAGGTAGAGGTGCTGGAGTTTCTACCCAACAACAAGGACAACTACGAATTCAAATTCAACTTCTTCTCCGAAAAGGACCTCTCCCTATTGGGCCACATCACCTCGCCGGACGCCATCAACTTTGCGGAGGTCCCGTTCGACTTTTTATACTATCTCGACACCACGCCCAATCCGCTGGTGCTCAACATCCTGGCGCGCAGCCAGGCCAAGTGCCGCGTAGGATGCGCCTGGGAAGACGGCCTCCCGTATTTTGAATTCATGATCGATTCCCTGAATGGCCTCCGGGAAATGATCGACAGCATGTACAAGTACACAACCCAATTAAAATAAGCGAAAAAATGAAAAAACTTTACGGAACAGGCGTGGCACTGGTCACGCCGTTTACGGAGACCTTAGCGGTAGACTACAAGGCCTTAAAAAAACTTCTTCAGCACACCGCCAAGGGTGCCGACTACTATGTGGTGATGGGCACCACAGGCGAGTCTGTTACCTGTTCGGATGAAGAAAAGGCCAAGGTGCTCCAGTTCGTAAAGGATAACAATCCCAAAGGCCTTCCCATCGTCTATGGCATCGGGGGCAACAATACGGCTCACGTCGTCGACGAGATCAAAGCCGCGGACCTCCGGGGCGTGACGGCCATCCTGTCGGTGAGCCCCTATTACAGCAAGCCCTCGCAGGAAGGCATTTACAGGCATTATAAGGCCGTGGCCGATGCCAGCCCCATTCCGGTGCTGCTCTACAACGTTCCGGGCCGTACGGGCTCTAATGTGACCGCAGAGACCACTTTGCGGCTGGCCGGGCACAAGAACGTCATCGGCGTAAAAGATGCCTGCGGCAGCATGGAACAGTTCCTGAAGATCGCGAAAGAAATGCCGAAGGATTTCCTGCTTATTTCGGGTGATGATATGTGGGCGCTCCCGGTATATGCCCTGGGCGGAAAAGGCATCATCTCCGTTTTGGCCAACGCCTATCCACAGATCTTCAAGAAGATCAAGGAGCACGCCTTTGCCGGGAGTTTCCCGAAAGGCGCCCTGGAGCAAGCAAAATTGCTGGAAATCAATGGCCCGATGTACGAGGAAGCCAATCCCGTGGGCATCAAATATGTATTGTCGAAGATGGGCATCATCGCCCCCCACGTGCGCCTTCCGCTGGCGGGTCCTTCCGAAGGGCTGAAAACAAAGATCGACCTGTTGATGGCCGACATCAAGAAATAAGATCTATTCAAAAACGCCCAAAAAATAAGGGATAACTTTCTTCAAGTTATCCCTTTATATTTTTGTTTCCGGCGAGCTGGATAAGCTGGGGTGGCTTAGGCTTTATTCTTTATATCCTGAACCTCAGAACGAATAGCTTGAGCAAGGTTTTTCAGATCTTGCATACCCTTTCTTACACGGGTGCCAGCGGCGCTGTTGCCTTTATTATAGAATTTGTCAGCATCTCCTTCAAGCGAAGCAATGAGATTCTTGAGCTCTTCAAACTTTTGCATTTTATTAGAGTTTTAGGATTAAAAATTAGTTTCTTACTGCCAATTTAGAAAAAAACCTTTTAAACCCACTCAAAAAGCGGTTTTTTTTACATTCCCTTGGTCACCGACACCAACACTTCTTCCTTGTAGAACCCGTTGTCGAGCTTCTCTTTCAGCTTGGAGAAGGCGCTCAAGGTCATCTCTACGTCGGCCAGGGTGTGGACGGCGGTCGGGATGATCCGGAACATGATAACATCCTTAGGAACAACAGGATAGATCACCACCGAACAGAAAATATTGAAGTTTTCGCGCAAGTCCATCGACATGTTGGCAGCTTCGCCCACACCGCCTTTGAAAAGCACGGGCGTAACGGGCGATGTCGTGGTGCCGATATTGAAGCCACGGGCCTTTAAACCGTCCTGCATGGCGTTTACGATCTTCCAGAGGTTATCCTTCAATTCGGGGTTCTTCTTCAACAATTCCAGGCGCTTCATGGCACCGATCACCAGTGGCATGGGAAGGCTCTTCGCATAGATCTGCGAACGTACGCTATAGCGGAGATACTTGAGGATCCTCTTGTCGCCGGCCACAAATGCGCCAATGCTGGCCATGGATTTTGCGAAGGTGGAGAAGTACAGATCCACTTCATCCTGTACGCCTTGCTCTTCGGCTGTGCCGGCACCTGTCTTGCCCATCGTGCCAAAGCCGTGTGCATCGTCGACGAACAATCTAAAATTGTATTTCTTCTTCAGGGCCACTACGCCCTTGAGGTCGCCTTGTTTACCTGACATACCGAAAACGCCTTCGGTGATGACCAGAATGCCGCCGCCGGTTTCGTCGGCCAGCTTGGTGGCGCGCTGGAGTTGTTTCTCCAGGCTGTCCATGTCGTTGTGGGAATAGACAAAGCGCTTGCCCATGTGCAGGCGAACACCGTCGATGATACAGGCATGTGACTCTGCGTCGTATACGATCACGTCTTTGCGGTCAACCAGCGCGTCGATGATGGACACCACGCCCTGATAGCCGAAGTTGAGCAACATCACGTCCTCCTTCTTCACAAACTCCGCCAGCTGGCGCTCGAGCTCCAGGTGGTGCACCGAGTTGCCCGACATCATGCGCGCACCCATGGGAAGACCCATGCCGTATTGCGCCGCCGAATCCGCGTCGGCTTTTCTCACTTCGGGGTGGTTGGCCAACCCGAGGTAGTTATTCAAACTCCAATTCAATACTTCTCTGCCGTTGAACATCATGCGGGGACCGATCTCGCCTTCCAACTTGGGGAAGAAGAAATAGTCGTCCGGAAGGTGTGAATACTTGGCCAGGGGTCCGGCCTCCATTCTGAGCTTTTCAAATAAATCTACCATTGCGTCTTGATTGAATTAAAATTGTGCCAAAAATAAGGAAAAAACCCAAATAACGGGCTTATACTTAGTGTCCTACGGCTAAAAAACGTCATTAAACTTACATTTACAGTGACCCATCGATCGAAATAAAAAAATCAACCCGGGTTAAGTGTGGAAATAAGGAAACAGTCACGGAATTTTAGCAAGCTTCGTGCCGTGTGATTTCGTGTATTTAATACATTTGGGATGGACTTCATTTTGCTTTTTTGATCATGCCGAAAATTAAAAAGATCCTCATCGCCAACCGTGGCGAGATCGCTTTGCGCGTGATGCGCAGTGCCCGTGAGCTGGGTATTAAAACCGTCGCCGTCTACAGCGAAGCCGATCGCTCGGCGCTGCACGTGCGCTATGCCGACGAATCGGTTTTCATCGGGCCTCCCCCCTCTTCGGAATCCTATTTGCGCATGGACAAGATCATCGCGGCCGCAAAACAAACCGGCGCCGACGCCATCCACCCCGGCTACGGATTTCTTTCGGAGAACGAAGACTTTGCCCAACTGGCCGAGGACGCAGGCATCATCTTTATCGGCCCTTCGGCGAAAGCCATCGAACTGATGGGCAGCAAACTCGCCGCGAAGGCCGCCGTCGCCAAATTCAACGTACCGCTTGTGCCCGGAACCGCAGAGCCCATCTCCGATATCAACAAAGCAAAAAAGATCGCCGCCGAAGTAGGCTATCCCATTCTCATCAAGGCCAGCGCCGGTGGTGGTGGCAAAGGCATGCGCGTGGTTGAAAAAGAAAGCGAGTTCGATGAGCAAATGGAGCGCGCCACCAGCGAAGCCAAATCCGCCTTTGGCGACGGCTCGGTGTTTATCGAAAAATATATCACCAAACCCCGTCACATCGAATTCCAGGTGTTTGGCGACCAGCAAGGAAACGTCGTGCACCTCTTCGAACGCGAGTGCTCCATCCAGCGCCGCCACCAGAAAGTGGTGGAAGAAGCGCCGTCCTCCGTGCTCACACCCGAAAAGCGAAAGCTCATGGGGGAAGCTGCCATCAATGTGGCGAAGGCCGCCAACTACTATGGCGCCGGCACGGTGGAGTTCATTCTCGACGATCACCTCAATTTCTATTTCCTCGAGATGAATACGCGCCTGCAAGTGGAACACCCGGTCACCGAAATGGTCACGGGTCTCGACCTGGTGAAGCTGCAGATCAAAGTGGCCGAGGGCGAAAGCCTCCCCTTCAAGCAAGAAGACCTGACCCTGAACGGCCACGCCGTAGAAATACGCGTCTACGCCGAAGACCCCGCCAACAATTTCCTTCCCGACATCGGCCGCCTGCAGACCTATAATCGTCCCCAGGGCATCGGCATCCGCGTAGACGATGGTTTTGAACAAGGCATGGACATTCCCTTCTACTACGACCCCATGATCGCCAAGCTGATCTGTTATGCGGACACGCGCGAAAATGCGATCGAGAAAATGATCCGCGCCATCCGTGAATACGATATCACCGGCCTGGAAACAACACTGGGCTTTTGCCTCTTCGTAATGCAACACGAAGCCTTTCGCAGTGGAAACTTCGATACACGCTTTGTCGAGAACTATTTCAAACCGGCCGTGCTGCAGCAAAGCGCCGTCGCCGAGGAAGAGCAGCTAGCGGCCGCGTTGGCGGTGATGATACAACAACAGGAAAAAGTCGCCGCACCCGGGGGTGTTTTAGCGGACGGCCAGCAAAGCAAATGGAAAAAGAACCGGCTGGCAAACTGATGCCGGTCATTCCATTCTGCAAAGAGCAACCCTGCGCTATGGGTTCTTCATGAGCAGGTTGAGTTCCAACGGTGCGGGGCTGAAACAAAGCACAAAGATGATCAGGGCGATCCAGCCCAACACCACGCGTTTCTCGTCGAGCGGCTCTTCGATCTCGGATGGAGGATGTTGTATACCTACAAATCTGCCCAGCAAAAGCGCGAACAGTAAAAATCCTGAGTATCCTTGCAGCGAGGGCATCAACCGCGCGAGGGTGAACAACACAGCAAACATCAGCAAAGCATACATGAGCGTATCGCGCTTTGACAGCCGGAGTCCCAGGAATGCGGAATACAGTATGAAGATCGCTATGGGCACCGCCGTAATCAGCTTTTCATTTGGATAGTCGGTGGGATTGAGCACGCCCAGGCCCGAATAGAAAGTAAAGGCAATAAAAAATACGGTGGCAATGATCTTGTGCCGTTGGTAGCCAAACAACCCATAGACTACGTGCCCGCCGTCGAGTTGGCCGATGGGAAGCAAGTTCACGAAAGTGAAAATCAATGCCAGAAACCCGGAAAACAACAGCGGGTAGTGCATCAGCTCGTGGGGGTTGGGCACGCGCGCCGGATCGGCCACGTAGGTCTCGAAGAACCAGAAGATCAGGTTTTTGCCGATCACGACATCAATGACCGGCGTGTCGGTGGGCTGATATACCTTTTCGGCGTAGTTCAATCCATAGGCCTTGTATTCGGGGTGGACCTGGAAAATATATTCCGGCTCGGGCAAGTGGGTGAATCCATAAAACAAAACGATCATCGCCATGACAAACCCCGCCAACGGGCCGGCTACACCAATGTCGAAGTTTTGTTTTTTGGAGGAGATCCGCTCCTGGATCCGGATCACCGCGCCAAACGTGCCGATGGTGAACGGCATGAACGGCAACGAGGGCAGCGGGATATAAAAGGGCAGCGTAACTTTTACCCGGTGATACATCGCCGTGAAATAATGACCGAACTCGTGCACGGTGAGGATCAGTAAAAAGGGAACGGAGAATTGAAAGCCTGAAAAAAAGTCATCCCAGGAAAAGTCGCCCGCGAACACCGATTTACCAAATGAGTTTTCCGCCCCGGCCAGGGTGGTGGTGATGACTGTCGCAATAAATAATGCCGCCTGGATGATCCCTCGTCTTCTATTGCTCATGGAAATAGTCGAGGATAATATCGGGATGGGATACGTGCAAGGTTTTGATGCCCAAGGTGCGGGCGCCTTCGAGGTTGGACAGGTTGTCGTCGAGGAAAAGGGTCTCTTCAGCCGCCAGGTCGTTCTCGTCCAGCACTTGCTGGAAGATGTCGGCGTTGGGCTTGCGCTTTTTCATGACGTGCGAATAGTAGGCGCGGTGAAAGAACTCGTCGAGGGACGTGCTGTTGGTCAGCATATTCTTGTTGATGTGCACCAGGTGGATGTTGTTGGTATTGCTCAACAGGAAAACGCGGTAAGAATTTTTGAGGCGCTCCAAAAGTTCCAGCTTGCGCACGGGGATGCCCCGCAACATGGCCAGCCAACAGGTGTCGATCTCTTCGTCGGTGGACGTGACGCCATATACGGTTCTTACAAACGAGCGAAAATCCTCGTCGTTCATCAGGCCCATTTCATAGACCTCAAATCCTTTTGAAGAATGGAACAGGTCCGTCACCTTTTGTTTATCCATGCCGGAGAGTTTGGTGAAGGCTTGCAGGGTATGGTCGATGGAGAGATCGAGGATGACGCCGCCGAGGTCGAAGATGAGATTTTTGATGGAAGGATCGCGCTGCACGGTTTTCAGTTTTGTGTATTCAACTTCAAATATGTAACATTGCAGCACTTTTTCAAACCGCCAAAAGGATGGCCGGTGCGGAAAGGGGCCCTTAGCTCAGCTGGTTAGAGCAATTGACTCATAATCAATAGGTCCCCGGATCGTTCCCGGGAGGGCCCACTAAAAATTTAAAGGGGAGTTGCGAATAGCAGCTCCCCTTTTTTCGTGTTTTTAGTCGAGGTGTTAAAAGCCAACCCTACAAATTTACACTACACCCCGCAATGGCATATGCCTTTGTTGTCTGGCGTATTTTCTAGTCCAAAATTGATCCCGATGGCTTAGTCGCATTTTCAATAATTGGAGTCAGTTTCCTTAATTCAAAGTCGTACGCGTAAATGGTACTTTGTCGTTCGTTTTCTTTGCTCGCGCTAAACACCAACTTGTTCTCGCCAATCATATAAAGGTCACTCGCATACATTTTTTTTGGCGAGATTCTCACGGATTCTTTAGTCTGCATGTTGACGTACAGAATCGCATAGACTGGGCCCTCTACATCATCCATCCTCTCGTCAACACCTGCATTCAAAAAGAAACTGCTTTTATCTTTTGATATCCAAAATCGATTGTCGCTTGCCAGCGCTAAATCTTCTCCTAAAGTCTCGCTGATATTTATTTTTTGAAGTTCAGCTCCGGTAAGGTCGAATTCAAAAATGTCCATTAAATCGTGGGCAATTATTGATTTACTGTCAGGCGACCAGGTAGGTTGATAAAGTCCATATCCCGGAGTTCCCTTAATTTTTGTAAATCCAGTATTGTCACTTTTGACGACACCGATCGCCCAGTCGCCATCGTCCCAGACATTAAAAGCAACGTATTTTCCGTCAGGCGACCAAACCGCGCCGTAGAAATTATCACTATCAACTTTTAATCTGACCTCTTTCATTGTCTTCAAATCAACCAGGAATATCTCTCTGGCACTACCACCATACTTAAGAAAGGTTAATCTCTTCCCATCTGGAGAAATACAAGGGTCATAGCCAGCTAATATTTGCTTCTCCGGGTCCTGTCCGAGTTTACTATAAATCACAGTGTCTCTCTGAAACACCATGAATGTCTCCATTGTCTGTTTCCCCAAAGTTTTATCAGGGGCTGAACTTCCAGTCTCAGATTTTTTTTCTGAGCACGAAATCACCAATAGCCCGATGGATAGTATTTTTAATAATCTCATTTGTCCTGAAAATATGACCAGCAACGTTGTAATAAAAGAATGTCTTAGATTTTTTTGGTTTCAATGTTAAAAGCTGGATTTGGTAGGTGGAGATTTCGATGTGGTCTGACCCAAACTTGTTTCAGCATGCTTCCAGGCCCGCGCGTAGCCAACGATAGCACCAAATGTCCTTGTTATTTTACAGGAAGACTGTCCGGCGAAGATAGGGTGGGTTTGTCAAGTTGTTTGAAGTAACGATATATCCCAAAGGTGAGTGTTGCTAAACTCATTAACCACAGCCAATAGCCAAAATTCAAACTTTTAATAGGCGCTGTCCTTCCGCTTTCTGCTGCCAGAATTCGTTGCCACATCACAAATGAAAATGCAAGAAGGGTTGCGGCCATAGAAACCTTCTTGCTTGCCTTGGCCGATCTCGCGAAAGCGAGTAGCCCAAAAAGATAGAGGGGATTGGCAAGCCAAACTATCCATTCCAAAAACCCGCCACCAAGAATGGCCAATGCGCCCATCAAAAGCACCGAGAGCGAGGAATGTGTTTTCCGGCCATCGAAGTCATCATAGGTTAGTGCGGTCTGTGTCAACGAAAGTATGTAAAGCGCCAGGCTGAGGAGTATACTATAGATTTTGACCCGTTTTAATTTCCTTTCCATGTTTTATGATCGTTCGATTCAGTTGCCCATAGGACATATCCATTCAATATAAGCACATCACTCCGTAAAATGGTCACTTGATCCGTTAAAACCTCATCTTCTGGTGTACTGTTTTCAACGCTCCGAAGCAATCAGGCCTACCGTTGTTACAACAATCACGGCCTGCTTCGTATTTTCATCGTGGTGATCAAGCTGCATGAGCTTCAAAACCAACCCTTTCCTTTACGAATTTCGCTACTCATCTCCATCGATGCATGCAATATAACATCGCTTGTTCAGGGTATCCTCGATCGACGACTCTACCCGGTTCTGAGTACAGATCCCATCCTTCCCTACCCAGCTTTCGCTTCAAAAAATTGGCTCTCACAAGCGATTGACGCAGGGTGAGCTGAGCCACTACATTTGTTTAGAATCAATCTAAACAAAAACATGAAAACGCTTTTCAGTCACGCTATAAATAACATTCTCTCTCTACTCCTACTTCTCATTTCCACCATTACCATTGCGCAGGAACGGATCATCACCGCCGGCAGTGCGCTCACGGAAACGGTATGCGCCCTCGGTGATTGTGACAAGATCATCGCTTCCGACCGCACCAGCCTCTACCCTGCTCACATCCAGCAGCTACCCTCTATAGGTTACCGCGGGGGGATCAATGCGGAGGGGATCATTAGTTTGAAGCCCACACTTATTATAGCGGAGAAGGATTATGTGGAAGACGCAGTGCTCGAACAGTTAGGGCAGAGTGGTATCAAGTTGCTGATCATCGATCGTAAACTGGAGATCGGAGAGACTAAAAAATTCATCATGCAAATCGCCGCGGCGCTGAAACGCGAGGCTGAAGGAAAAAAGCTCATTGCCAAGATCGACAGCGATTTGGCCGAAGCCAATGCTTTGTTGAAGAAAACGACTTCCCATCCGAAAGTGATCTGCATCTACAACCGCGGCACGGCCACCGTGAGCATGGCGGGCAAAAATACATTCGGCAACATTCTTTCTTATGTGGGCGCCACCAGTGCCGTGGCCGACATCGAGGGCTACAAACCCTTGAATACAGAGTCCCTGATTGCGGCCAACCCAGACTATCTCCTTATGGTGTCGACGGGATTGGAAAGTATCGGTGGCGTTGACGGCATGTTGAAAGTGCCTGGCATAGCGCAGACCACTGCCGGAATGAAACGGCAGATCGTGGCTATCGAAAGCCTGAAGCTCACCAACTTCGGTCCGCGTGTAGGCGAGGCGATAAAGGAGATCGTCGTGTTGTTGCATCCTGAGTTGCGTTCAAAATAAGCGCGTCATGAATCTTGTACTCGCTACACGTGACTATCGGACCACGCTCATCCTGGCAGGGCTAGGCCTCTGCCTGATCATGGCAACGCTTTTCTCTTTGTCGGTTGGCGCGGTGTCTATTCCTGTGAAGGATGTCGCCGTCATCCTACTTCAGAAGCTGGGGCTCTTTCGAAATGTAACCGTAGAGGGCATGCATGAAGTTGTGTTGTCGTCTATCCGGCTTCCGCGGATCATCATGACCATTCTGATCGGGGCGTCGCTGGGTGTGAGCGGGTCGGCGTTGCAAGCGTTGTTCCGGAATCCTCTGGTGGAGCCAAGCCTGATCGGTGTTTCTGGTGGCTCGGCTTCGGCGGTGGTGACGGTGATCGTTTTTGGCAGCGCATTGCCGTTGCCGGTGAATGGATGGCTGTATCATTCGCTTTTGCAATTGGTGGCGTTTGGAGGTGGTATGTTGGCCACCTTCATTGTGTTGGAGTTGAGTACTCAATTGGGTAAAACCAATATCGCTGTCCTTATTCTCACCGGTGTGGCGCTCAATGCGCTGGCCGGAGCTGTGATCGGGCTTGCTATTTTTTATGCCGATGAGAATCAACTGCGCACATTCACCTTCTGGACTTTGGGCGATTTAGGCGGCGCCACCTGGGACAAATTGCGCTTTGCTGCTCCCCTCCTGGTTACCGCGTGCGCAGGCTTATTATTCTTCGCGCCTTCACTGAACCTCTTTTCATTGGGAGAAGCCGAAGCCTACCACACCGGCGTGAATGTTGAAAGCGCCAAACGACGCATCATCATTTTTGCAGCCCTCGCGGTGGGCATCAGCGTGTCGCTTTCGGGTATCATTGGATTTGTGGGATTAGTGGTTCCGCACGTGATCCGCGTCTCCTTTCACTCCGACAACCGGTTGGTGTTGCCCGGCTCAGTTTTGGGCGGGGCTTTATTGCTGGTTTTGTCCGACGTGATCGCCCGTACGGTAGTGAGCCCTTCCGAATTGCCCATCGGCGTGGTGACGGCGCTGATCGGCGCGCCGTTTTTTATGGGATTGTTGATGAATGCCAAACGCAAACACGAACTATAATGTACCAGGCCTCCCATCTTTCGTATCGCGTTCGCGAAAAAATTCTTCTGCAAGATGTCAGCCTGGCGATTGCTCCCGGGCAGTTCACGGCCGTGGTGGGTCCCAACGGCGCGGGCAAGAGCACGTTGTTGAAGACGATGGCCCTGGAGCACACTGGTTACCACGGTGACATCGTAATCAACGGTAAGCCTGCCAAAGCTTACTCGCCGCGCGAGCTTTCCTTCGTCCGGGCGGTGTTGCCACAAAACACGACGGTGCAGTTTGCTTTCACGGTGGAACAGATCGTTTCACTGGGGCGGCATGGTCACCGGGCGTCGCGCAAAGAAAACGAGACGATCGTGGACGAAGTGATGGCCCTCACGGGAACGGATGTGTTTCGCGAGCGGAGTTATCTCACCTTATCCGGCGGCGAAAAACAGCGGGTACAATTGGCCCGGGTGCTGGTGCAGGTTTGGGAGGAGACGTTATATCCGCGGTATGTATTGTTGGACGAGCCCACCAGCAGTCTCGACATCGCCCAGCAGCAACACATTTTCAGTCTCGCAAAAAAAGTATGCGAACGCAACATCGGCGTCATGGCCATTGTGCACGACCTGAATCAGGCGGTGTTGTTTGCCGATCATCTTTACTTTCTCCGCGAAGGTAAACTCGTTGCCTCGGGTGCGGCGCAGGAAGTTTTCACAAAACCCATTATCGAGGAAACGTTTTGCTGTCGCGTCAATGTGTATCGCGATCCGTGCAACAACTGTCCCTATATCATTCCCGAGCGCGAAGTATTTGTACCGTCACATTCCCTGGTTATCGAAAAATAAAATCAAGTCTATAATAAACTCTATTTAACTCCATACTCACATGAGCACCATCATTGAAAGCAGATCATTCACCCTCAGCGAAGCCTGGAAAGGCGTTCAAAGTGCAAAACCCGGCATTCGCATTCGCGAAGCAGCAAAAGAGCTCGGCGTCAGCGAAGCCGAATTGCTGGCCACCAAACTACACGAGGGCGTGACACGCCTGCAGGGCCCCTGGCCCGAGTTGTTGACGCGTTTTAAAACCCTGGGCAAAGTGATGTCACTCACACGCAACAATGCCTGCATCCTGGAACACAAGGGTCCCTTCCAGGCCGTGAACGTTATGGGCGCCGACACCCGCGCGATGGCGACCGTGATCGGCCCCATCGAAACACGGGTATTTTTTGCCAACTGGCATTTTGCCTTTGCGGCGACGGAAGAAAAATCGGATCGCGTATTAAAAAGCATCCAGATCTTTGACAAATCCGGCGAAGCTGTTACAAAGATCTATCTCCAGGAAAAAAGCGACGAGGCAGCATACGAAAAACTAGTGGAAGAATTCCGCGCGGAAGATCAAAGCCGCGAGCTCGATGTGGAACCCTACGCTGTTGACGTTCACAACGGGCCGGCCGATCCCGAAGCGTTTTTGAAAGAGTGGAGCGAGCTGAAAGACACCCACGACTTCTTCGGTTTGCTGCGCCGCCACCAGGTGAGTCGCTATCGCGCCCTGGAGTTGGCCAGTGGCCGGTTCACGTTCCAGGTGAATGCCCGGGTGAGTCCCAAGCAAATTCTGGACAACGCCTCCATCATCAAGCTTCCCATCATGATCTTCGCCGGCAACCGCGGCAACCTGCAAATCCACCAGGGTAAAGTAAGAACGATACGTCTGCTCGATCGTGGACACACCGGCGCGGAGCAATGGCTCAACGTGCTCGATCCTGATTTCAACATGCACATGCGCATGGACCTGGTCCACACCGCCTGGGTAGTTCGCAAACCCACCACCGAAGGCGACGTGACCTCGGTGGAGCTTTTCGATAAAGAAAAGAATCTCATCGCTCAATTTTTTGGCTTGCGCAAACCCGGCATTCCGGAAAAGTCAGAGTGGCGAGCGCTTGTCAACGAACTCCCGGCCTTGTAATGCCATGACGATCTTTTCTACGCCCCCGATATTTTTGCGCTCTGTCTTTCAGAAACGGGTTCTGGCTGTCTATGGTCTGGCACTCGTGGCTTTGTTGGGAAAAACAGATGCCCGGGCACAAGACTCGCTCGCCTCACGCCAACTCGACGCCGTGGTGGTGACCGCCACCCGCAGCGAGCGCGCGTTGTCGGACTTGCCTGTGCCGGTGACGGTGATCCCGCAGCAGCAGATCAAGAACATGGGATCGCTCAGGCTCAACGACGTGCTGGCCGAACAAACCGGGCTTACCTTGGTGAGCGATCACGGCACAGGCGTACAGATGCAAGGCTTTACGCCGGAGTACACGCTCATCCTCATCGATGGAGAACCGTTGATCGGTCGCACGTCGGGAACGTTGGAGTTGAATCGCATCGCTGTGGGCAACATCCGCCAGGTGGAGATCATGAAAGGCCCCAGCTCAAGCCTGTATGGCTCCGAAGCGCTGGCGGGTGTGATCAACATCATCACCGATCGTCCATCCGGAACCAACGGAACCTTCTCGGCACGCTACGGCAGTAACCAAACGGCAGACTTTTCGGGATCACTGAATTATCAAACCAAAAAACTGGGCTTGTATGGATTTGCCAACCGCTACAGCACCGACGGTTATGATCTGTCGCCGGAAACGCAAGGCAAAACGGTCAGTCCGTTCACCAACTATACCTATCAGTTGCGTGCCGGGTATGAATTTTCGAAGCGGGTGCGGCTGTCGCTTTCGGGCCGGTATTTTACGGAAGCGCAGACGAGCATCACCGATATTGGTGCCACCGGAACGCCCGTGCTGCTGGATGGCAAGGGCAACGTCAAGGATTGGAACCTCAACCCTGTGGTGTATGTCAACGTATCCGACAAATTCAAGACCACCCTTCGTTTCTACAATTCAAAGTACAGCACCACGTCCACACTGAACTACCAATCCGACGGTGTGATGTATGACGACACGTTCTTTGATCAGACGTTCACGCGCCCGGAAGTGCAGGGCGAGTATTTCTTCAACCCAAAAAATGTGATGACCCTGGGCGTCGGCCGCATTTGGGAAAGCGTAGAGGCCACGCGGTATGATGCCAAGATGAAGTATCAGACCGATTATGCTTATGCGCAATACGAATGGCAACCCCTTACAAAGCTGAACCTGCTGATCGGCGGGCGATTTGATCATCACAGTGCCTATGGATCGCAGTTTAGTCCGAAGCTTTCGGCGCAATATGAAGTGAACCATTGGCTTGGCGTGCGCGGATCGTTTGGGATGGGCTTTAAGGCGCCGGACTTCCGCCAGCTTTACCTCAACTTTACCAACTCCACGGTGGGCTACACGGTGCTCGGCTCGCAGGAACTCGTGGCCGGCATCGCCCAACTCCAGGCGCAGGGACAGATCGACCAGATGCTGGCCGACCCCGCCTCCTTTGGCGAGATCAAAGCGGAATCGTCGCGTGCTTACAATCTTGGGTTCAAGTTGCAGCCTTACAAAAAGACCTCGGTATCGATCAATGCCTTCCGGAATGACATCAAGGACATCATCGACACCAAGCCCGTGGCGCGCAAAACCAACGGCCAATTTGTGTACAGCTACTACAACCTGGCCAAAGTGTATACGCAAGGGCTCGAGCTGGATGCCGTCCACACCGTGACGGAGGCCATGACGTTGTCGCTGGGCTATCAATACCTGGTGGCCAAAGACAAATCGGTGGTCGATGAATTGAAGGCCGGCAATGTGTATGCACGCGATCCTGAAACCAACATCACGCGCCGGGTGAAGCCGGGCGAGTATGGCGGTCTTTTCAATCGCTCGCGTCACATGGTTAACGCCAAGGCATTTTACAACCACAGCGCCACCGGCTGGAGCGCCACGCTCCGGGCCATCTACCGCGGCCGCTATGGGTTTGCCGACATGAACAACAACACCATCCTCGACGACGACAGCGAATATGTGAAGGGCTACGTCACCGTAAATGTTTCCGTAGCAAAGACCTTTCGCAAATCGCTGCGCTTGCAGGCGGGATGTGATAACCTGTTCAACTACACCGACCCGCAATACATTCCTTCCGTGCCCGGGAGACTTTTGTGGGCCAGTGTCGCCTATACATTCTCAGCAAAAGACAAATCAACAACGCATTAAAATTTTTAACCTTTAATAACCTCCACAAAAATGAACTACAAAACAAAACTAAATGTCGCACTCCTTTTTCTTGCTTCCCTTTCCATCACCGCGTGCAACGACGACGATGACAAAGAACCCGTAAAACTCACTGCCACCGAAGTGACCGATCTCAACTCGGAGAGCACCACAAAATTCACGCTCTTCAGTTTTAAGAGCAACGCTGTGGTAGCCAACACCGATAGTATTTCCACCCAATGGGACATCGGCTTCCGCGGCACCACGCTCATTCTCAACGGGGGCACCAGTGGCCCGGGTCAGGCACAAGGACAAATTGTGAGTGGCATCTTCGACGAACTCACTGAAGCACCCGAGACCGGTTTTGTCTCCGATGCCACGGCCGGAAAAGCCATCACCGGCAGCAACGGTTGGTATACCTACACAGGCACCACCAGTGTACCCAACCACGCCATTCTTCCCATCGCCGGCAAGATCATCGTGGTGAAGACGGCCGATGGCAAATATGCCAAGCTGGAGATCATCAGTTACTACAAAGGCAACCCTTCTACTACCACTGCGGAATTTGCAGACCTGGCCACGCGTCCGTTGGCCCGCTACTTCACGTTCCGTTTTATTTATCAACCGGACGGCACGCGCAATTTTGAAATGACGAACGAATAGTTATTGAGCATAAAAGATCCTCTCCCATTTTTTAAACCTCTTTCCCATGCATAGTGAATCAGACCGCGAGATCCTTGCCGAATCCGTCAATGGTTTTGTGAGCCGTTGCCCGTGTTGCCTTGAATACAATGTGGCTTACAAAACCGTGTTGCTGGTATTCGATGAAGAGGCCATGTTGCGCTTCTTCGAGTGGGTGCTCTCCTATCGCCATTCGCTCGAAAATTTCCATGTCTTTCCGCATGGCCGGCATCACATTTATTCGAGCCCCCACAGCAATCTTTTCCTGGTGTACAGCGATGCGGAATTGGACGAGCTTTCCGGCATGTTTGCCGAAGTCCAAATCCTATTGGAAGCACGAAAGCTTGTGGGACGATAGCTTGTCGGGGCATTTTGTTCTGAGGTCCAGAAATTTGTCAGGCGCGAGTCGGGATGCCCCGTACTTCTGTCATTTTGACTTTTCCCGGATTCAATAAGCAGCCAAATCTACCTCTGGCATGTACTGGACTTTTTTTTGAGGGAAGAGAAGAAAATTCTTCCTATGGATGCTTTTTCACAAACGATCATCTCGGCGGTGAACATCGCCAAGAATGCCGTGGTCAAGATCGATGTCTTCAAAACCGTTCAAGGCAAGCTTCGACCCGCAGGCTCCGGCTCCGGATTCATCTTTTCGTCGGATGGTTTTGTCTTTACAAACCACCATGTCGTACAGGGAGCAGAGAAGATCATGGTATCGCTCCTCAATGAAAATGAGATCGAGGCCACGGTCATCGGGCAAGACCCTGATACGGACCTGGCCATACTAAAAATTTACAGCGACGGCTATTCGGTGGCTGCCCTTGGCGATGCCCAGCAACTGCAAATTGGACAACTGGTCATCGCGATCGGCAATCCCTATGGCTATCAACACACCGTCACCACGGGCGTGGTTGGCGCGTTGGGGCGAACGTTGCGTTCTCAATCGGGTATGCTGGTCGATAACGTGATCCAATCCGATGCCGCGCTCAATCCGGGTAACTCCGGCGGACCGCTCATCAATACCGACGGCGAAGTGGTGGGTGTGAACACGGCCATCATCACGGGTGCTCAAGGATTGAGTTTCTCTGTGGACATTAACACAGCGAAAGAAGTAGCCAGCCAGATCATCAAGAACGGTAAGGTCTTTAAGGCGTATCTCGGTTTTATGTTGCAAGAAGTCAACATCACACCGAAAGTGCTGCGTCATTTTCATTTGCCCAATCAAAAGGGATTGTTCGTGGTGAGCATCGAACCCAACTCTCCCGCGGCGTTATCGCAGGTAAGAGAAGGCGACATCATCACCTCGTTCAACGGCAAGCCCATGAATTCGCTGCAAGAGCTTTTCAAGGAGCTTACAAAAAAGGATATTTTGAACATGGTCGATATCTCTGTGGTCCGCCACACGGAGTTGCTCAACTTTGGGATCTTTCCCGTTCAAAAGGCGGCGTAAACGCTCGCAAAACAATCCCACGAAAGGGGGCGCCTTCGCGGCCACCCATTCCGTGGGATTGTTCTTTTTTGGCTGGGAGAAGCTGGTGAAATTTCCTACCTTTCATCAAATCAAGCCCCTCTCCTATGATTTACTACAAGCTGATTTTCGGGATCATTTTTTTCTGCTCGTTTACCCTGCTACTTATCCGCACGGGAAAAAAATCGCACTATAGCTTTTTATATCTCCTGGGCCGATTGGAAATTCTGGTGGGCATCGCCGCCGGTCTGTT
Source organism: Chryseolinea soli (assembly GCF_003589925.1). Taxonomy (NCBI): domain Bacteria; kingdom Pseudomonadati; phylum Bacteroidota; class Cytophagia; order Cytophagales; family Fulvivirgaceae; genus Chryseolinea; species Chryseolinea soli. The sequence goes on from NZ_CP032382.1 coordinate 6,399,501, forward strand.
TCTGATCATCACCGCATTCAAGGGCTAAACAAACACGAAAGATCATATGTGGACGTGTCCCCTGTGCCAGCAAACTTTTGTTAACACCAACCAAACCCATTCTTGCGGCGACAAGGTGCTGGCCGATTTCCTGCACAACAAGTCCGAGCACACGCTGGCGTTGTTCCGTCATTTCATGGAGCAATATCAAAAAATCGGTCCCGTCACGCTGCATCCAACCAAATCCATGATCGGCCTGGCCGCAAAAACCCGGATCGCCTACGTCATCCGCCTGGGGCGCGATTTTGTGGATGTTGTGTTTCCGTTCGACAAGCCTTACGAAGAGAATTTGTGTTTTCAGAAAATAGCCCAGGTTCCGGGCACCTCACAGTACAACCACCATTTGCGCCTCTCCAGTAAGGAAGATATCAACGCCGAAGTAAAGAAGTTCATGAAGATGGCGTATACGGCGGGAAAGTGAGCAATCCGTTTTATAGACCGATCGAAGTTGATCTCGTTGTGGAAAAAAATACTCGTCTATACACCCCTGTAGAAATCGCGCACGAATTTATACTCAGTATCCTTCGATTTTAGCCTTCCTGCAATGTTTGCCTGTGGTATACCTTTTGAATACAGCTTGGCAGAACTAACTCAAAACAACTTATGAAAAAGGTATCAATTCTATTGTGCCTGCTTTGCGTCGCCTTTATGGCGGCTCTGGCACAAGAACCCGCCATCATGTTTAGCAACAAGCCCGGATGGCACAAGATCGGGGAAGTGAAAGCCGACTTTAAAATGGAAAACGAATCCATCGCGGTGATGGGCAAAGACAAATTCAAATCCATTCTCCTTAAAGTGACCGACGCGCCCATCAACATCGCCAATGTAGAGGTCATCTATGAGTCGGGCGATAAGGAGAATTTCGACGTGAAGAACGAGATGAAACCCAACTCCGAAACACGCGTGATCGACCTGAAGAGTCCCAACCAGGAGATCAAAAAAGTGGTCTTCACCTACAAGACCTTGCCGAATAGTCAAGCCGACAAGGCCCACGTGGAACTGTACGGTCTGAAATAATCTCTTGTCCCGTTTTCATGTAAAGAGGACGCGCTGTAAGGCCGTCCTCTTTTTTATGGTTGGGAATTTATTCAACTTGCTGTAAAATAAGTCGTCATGTCTCTGATCACTGCCGGAATGCTGATGTGCCGGAACGCTTCGAGTGCACTTGAATTTTTTCTTGTACACCCGGGCGGACCTTTCTTTGCACGCAAAAACGAAGGTGCCTGGAGCATTCCCAAAGGCATGCCCGACCAAACCGAAGACCTGCTCGTCGCCGCGCAACGCGAATTTTTTGAAGAGACGGGCATCACGCCGACTCCGCCGTTTCATTCTTTGAAATCTACAAATTTGAAAAGCGGCAAGATCATGCATGTGTGGTTGTTCACCGGCGATTGGGATCCGTCCAGCGGCATTGTTTCCAATACGTTCTCCCTGGAATGGCCGCCGCGATCGGGAAAACACAAAGACGTTCCCGAGGTGGACCGCGCCGAATGGATGTCCTACGAAAAGGCAAAGGAGATGATCAATCCGCACCAGGCGATTTTTTTGGACCGGGCGTGCGAATTTTATTCCAAGGCATAGTCTCCTTATCAGCTGTTGCCCGACCTATGTTAGACGTCGTCTCGTCTTTCTATCTCAAGACCGGTTTGTCTCATTCATGATGGCGGTATACATCGCGTCAAACGGTTCGTTTTTCAATTGCACCGCCAGCTGGGAATGCTTTTTCTCCTGGGGCGACAAGAGCTGACAACACAAGTCGATCGTGTCGTCGGGGAGTCCACTGAAGATCATGTCGTTTACTTTGGCGGCCTTGCGAATGCATGACTGCAGTTTGCGCGTTCCCTTTTCGGTGAGTTTCACCAGCTTGGCGCGGCCGTCGTCGGGATCGGCCCGTTCTTTTATAAAGCCTTCGGCGATGAGGGTGTTGATGGCCAGCATGCCCGTGGTGGTTTCTGCAAAGTGATATTGGATCAATGCCATCTTTTTCACTTCGCCCAATTGGTTCAAGCTGTTGAGATAGTAGAAACTATCGGGCGTGGGCAGCTGCAAGTCTGCCATCGCGGCGCGGTGATAAAGTGCATAGGCGCTGGAGAGCCGGCCAATGATGCGCGCCAACTGACCGGGCTTGTCTTTCTCTTTTTTTCCACCATCACGCGCTTTCGTCCGGGCAGCCAAATAGCTTGCAAAGGCCTCCAGCGTTGGATTTGGATGATGCTCTTCAAATTTGGACCATTCGGAAACGAGTTCGATCAGCGGCTTCATCTATTATATTTTGGGTATAATTTACTAAACAAAATATCATTTTGGTATTATTTATTACATTTCAGAAATACTTTAATGAATTTTATAACCAAAATATAATTTATTTATGAAACGCACTCCCAGCCATTCGTTCACTTTCGGAATCTATCCAGGGGGCATGAGCGGGACTGACAAGGGCCTCACCACGGGCCCGGCCGATTCGGCCCAGGCCATTGAAAACGCTTTGCGCATCCTGCAAGGTGATGTTCCCTCCTTTCTCGTTCGCGCTTATATTCCCTACAAATCAGGGCGAGCGGCCGTCCATCCCACCCCAGTTCAACCCAGTCAATACGCCAAAGAAAACCGGTTGCTGGATCTTGTACTCTGCTTTCAAAGTGATGAGGAAGACATGTCCACTTGGAAGGCCTTTATCCGCGACACGATTCGAAAGTATGGTGCACGACTGGCTAAACTCCAAGTCACCGAAGAGGCCAACGCCAACCTCCCTTCGCTGGACGGTTTTTACAAACATTCACGCAAAGCCTTAGTCGAAGGCATCGTCGCCGCCAAAGAAGAAATACAAACCCTGGGACTGCAAACGATCGTCGGTTTCAACGCCACGCCCGACTTCAACCCCGAAAAAAAATTCTGGCTCGAGATCGCTTCGCTGGCTACTCCCGCATTCTATGACGCCCTCGACTATGTTGGCTTGGACTTTTTCCCCGATGTATTCAGACCTATCGCCGGCGAAGATCTGGAAGGCCCCATCACGGGACTCATCGCCATGTTCAGGGCGGACATCGGGCAGGCTGGCATTCGCAGTACCATTCCTTTGCATATCACCGAAAACGGCTGGCCAACCCACCATGATCGCACGGAACAACGGCAGGCGGCACAGCTGGAAAAAATCATTCGTATCGTACACCGTCATCGGGAAACTTTTCACATCACGCACTACGAGCTCTTTGCCCTTCGCGATGCCGACAGTAATGTGCAGGACCTTTTCTATCAGTTCGGTATTCTGCGCGACGACTACTCACCGAAGCTGGCGTTTGAAATGTATCGCAAAATCGTCGCAGAGCTCACGATCGCGTGAGCGCAACATTTTTCGAATGTGATTTTCACTGAGGAAATTTTACCCCATTGAGGCATAATGCCGCGGGAGGTTGTCGACATCGGCTTCGGGGACGCTCTTAATCCGTGGGCGTATCTAACGGCATGAATTTTACGGTGTACTAAGCGTACCAAGCATTTACGATCATGAAAACTTCACAAAAAAACCAACCGGCGCACAACGTACACACGCCCACGCCACCGCAAGTGATGGATCCATCGCGTCACGGAAAGCAGAATAAAAATTCAAACCGGCCGAAGGATGCCAAGTCAAAAAAAATGCAGGAGGAGCTCGAAGATAGAAAGCTTGCTCCACGGGAAGAACTGTAGTCGCGACGAAGGGCTCACAGATCCAACACCATGATTTTCTCGGTGCGCTTCAGCACGCTCATTTGTTTCGGCGCTGGGCGGTCTGTGAAGCCGAGTTTGTAATATAACGCATGGGCTTCCGGCATGGCCATCGTGGTTTGCAGCCACAGTTGAGTGGCATAGTTTTCTTTGCATCGCGAGATGCATCGTTCGATGAGCCGGGTGGCAATGCCGGCCTTGCGGATCGTGCGGTCTACAAAAAGTTTTGCAAATTCAAACGTGTTTTCATCGAGCCGCTTTAGCGCGACCACACCCGCGACTTTTTTGTTGTGCAAGGCATAAAAGACAAAACCGCCCGCATCGAGGTAGGCCTTGTCCGGATGTTGCAGCGTGATCTTGTCCTCTTCCTCCAATTTTCCTTTTAGCACTTCCAGCAGCCAGGGCGCTGCGAGTTCATAGAAATATTTTTTGAGAGAGGGTTTGTAGTCTACCACACGAATATCGGGGAGTGTATGCAGGTGCTTTAGTCTTTCGTGGATGGGGTGGGTTGACAGCCCCGCTTCGATGCGGCCGAGAATGTTGGGGAAATCGGGGTGGCCGGCGTCCAGGAGATGTTTCAACGTCGCACCAAACGATCCCCATATTTTTTCCAGCTTGGGGAGCAGGTTTTTTCCTTTCGTGGAGAGCTGGATTTGCTTGGAGCGTTTGTCGGTGGGATGCGATTTTATTTTGACGAGGGCTTGTTCTTCCAGCTCACGCACGATGTTTTTTACGGTGATGTGGGAGACGCCGATTTCGGCAGCGATCTCGAGCACGGTGCGGGGGGCTTCGGCGGTGGCTAGAATATAATAGACGGAGAACCAGCTGGCTTTGAAGTCCACGTGGTTGTCGCTATAGATCTTATCGCCGTCGATGTGGAGTTTTTCGCTGATCCTGCGGAAGCGGGTGGCGCAGGCGAGGTAGCCGAGTTGGGTGATCTTGTCGGGCATGGGAATTAGGAAAGTAGTTTTGTAAAATTATGAAAGTACTTTCATATATACGGCATCGAAAGGAGGAAGTTTCATCAAAGTTTAAAGTGGGTGGCTTTGGGAAACCCCGTTGGGGTTGGCTGTCGCTGTGACTTTCTACCCCCAGTTTCACCGGGGGCCATTGTTCGGGAAGCCCGTTGGGCTTGGGGGATCGGGTTATCTGGAGGGGGCGCTATATTGATCATGGTCGTGATCACTGTTATGGGATTTACATTGGAGAAATCTTGTTCGGGATGTCGCCTTAGAGCGATCGGTTCCAAGTTTCAATCTCAAATTCAATTTCGGTCTCAATCAATGGCCTAGCTGTTTTGCAGGACCTCGGTCATTTCTTCGGGGGTTAGGGCGATGGGGTTGTTTTTGTTGTCGGAGGCGGATAGGATCTTGGGGAAGTCCTGGGGAGTGATGCCGTTTTGGGATAGGGTTGGGATGGTCATTTGGGTGCTCCAGGTGGCGATGAGGTCGAGGAGGAAGTCGGTGTAGTAGTCGCTTGTCTTTCCGGGAAGGGCGGAGAATAATTTGCCGACGGTGGCGTATTTTGTTAGAGCTTGTTCGTTGGCTTGTGTGGCGCGGAGTTTTCGAACCGTTACGCGGTTGGCGGCGGTCATGAGGGCGCTGCAGATCACGCCGTGGGGGATGTTGAAGTATCCGCCTACGGCGGAGGCGAAGCCGTGTACGAGGCCGAGGCCTGCATTGGCCAGCGTGATGCCGGAGAGATAGGCGGCCAGCATCATGTCGGCGCGGTCTTCAACGTCTGTGCCTTCGCGGAAGGCTTTGGGTAAGGCAACGGCGATGCGTTTTAACCCCTCCAGTGCAAGCGCATCGGTGACGGGGTTGGCAGCGGTGGAGAGATAGGACTCCAGGAGTTGTGTGAAAGCGTCCATGCCGCTGGCGGCCGTGATGGCGGGCGGGCAGTGCAGTGTAAGGGTCGGGTCGAGTATGGCGGTCTTGGGTACGAAGTTGTTGTGGCGCAGTGATTTCTTAAAGCCTTGCGCTCCTGTCTCCGACAACACGGCGTTCTTGGTTGCTTCGCTTCCTGTTCCTGCCGTGGTGGGCACCGCCACGAAGGGGAGCGTGGTGCCCGGATGGGATTTGGTTCCGACGCCTTCCAAGTACTGAACGACGGGCTCACCCAAAACCAGCATGGCCGCTATGGCCTTACCGGCATCCAGCACACTGCCGCCGCCAATGGCCAGGACCGCATCGGGTTCGTAGGCAGAGAATTTTGTCACCGCCGTATCGATCACGGCCGGCGTGGGTTCACCGGGGATTTTATAGATCTCGACGCTGAAGTGTTTTTGATGCAATTGCTCCAGCAGGGTCTGGCCTGGCGTGGACGACAGAAAAGAATGCGCCCCGGTCACCAACACGATTTTCTTTCCATAGGTCTCCAGCACTGTCGGGGCAACCGAGATCAGGCCGGCGCCAAAATATACCTGGGGTGTGGCGGCTAATCCAAAGGCTTTCATAGCGTCAAACTTATACGGAGGCGGGATAGAGCATGTTGTGTTTCACGCCTTCGCGTGGTTTGGCCATCCAGTCGGCTACGGTGTCGCGCCATTTCTGGTAGTGGGGAGTTTCTTTGTGGGCGGCGGCCGCTTGCTCGGTGGCATAGGCTTCGTAGAAGACAAATTTGTTTGGGTCCTGCAGATCTTGCAGGATATCGAAGCGGAGGTTGCCGGGTTCCTGGATGGATCGTTCGTGATTTTGGCGTGTGGCTTCGATGAAAGGCTGGCGGAACTCGCGTTTTACCTGGACGTAGATGACGGTGGCGACCATTTGCTTTTTTTTGCTAACGTACGAGGAAAAGGTTTAACCGCAAAGACCCCCTACGCCAAAGCTTGGGCGGGCCCTCCTTCGCTGAAGCTTCGGCGGGCAAGCAAATTAGCGCAAGGAATTCCAATGCGTTTCGACTTTTATTTGTCGATAGCATGGGGGGCTTCTTGTCTTTGTTTGGCGGCTTGCCAGTCTTCGCGGATGAGGAAGTGGATGTCTTGTTGTTCGAAGGTTTGGAGCAGCTTTAGGTTGATGTATTGCTGGATGTCCATGTAGCGAAGGTAGTCGGCCACCGTGACAAAGTAAACTACTTCGAACACAACGCCGTAGTCGGTGAGCCGTGCCAGGTGCGCGCGGTCAAAACGAACGTCCCGGGCGCTTTCGATGATCGACTTGATGAGGGCGGGGATCTTTTCGAGCTGGTCGGTGGTGGTGTCGTATACCACCGTGATGTTGAATTGCACGCGGCGGTTTTCCTGGCGCTTGTAGTTGTGTACGCGCGATTTGGTGAGGTCGCTGTTGGAGATGACGATCTGTTCGCCCGTGAGGCTGCGCAAGCGTGTGGTCTTCACGCCGATGTATTCGATGGTACCGTTCTTGTCGTCCACGTTGATGGCGTCGCCCACTTCGAAAGGTTTGTCGAAAAAGATCACAAAATAATTGAACAGGTCGCCGATGATGTTTTGCGCAGCCAGTGCCACGGCGATGCCCCCAATGCCCACGCCGGTGAGAATAGTAGAAACGTCATAGCCGAGATTTTGGATAAGGAATACGCCACCCAGGATCCACACCACGAGGTTGATGATGATCATCAGCCCTCCCACCTGCAACACTTTCGTCTCGCCCTGCTCCTGCTTTCGGATATGGTTGATGAGAATGATCTTGATGGTGGTGGATATAAAGCGCAGTACAAAAACCATGATGACCACCCCCGTCGCCACCTCCACCACACGGCTCGCTTTCACGGACAGCTCCAGGCTGTTGATGCCCCAGTAAATGACCAGGAAGCTAAGAATCGGCAGCACAAATTTCTCGATGCCGGCCACGATCTGGTCGTCGGTTTGGGATGGGCTCTTCGCCACCATTTTCTCCACTTTCGTCATGATGACCCGCTTGAAGATGCGGATGAGGAGCAACCCTAAAACAATGATCCCGGCAGCGATGAGATAGGTCTGAACGGAATTCTTACCGTACTCCCTTGAAAGTATTTCCTCGAAAGAATCCATGCGCTTTGCGTTTTGCATTCTTCTGAAGGAAATATTGTGCCGGAGATGCACATCCGTCATAACAAATACAAAGAATCAGGGAAATGTATGGGACTCACGCCCAATGTTGCAAAGGGTCGATCGCCGATTTGTTTGATCTCCTGCACAGCGGGAAAAAATTCCACAGTTCCGAACTTTGGCAAGGACGCGAAGTGTGGAGAAACGTCGACAGGATCACTTCCCCTTCTCTCCCTCCTACTCTACTTCCGCATCAAACGCTGCGTTCACAATCCGGTCGTTTCTTTTCAGTTGTATCCAAATGCGATAACGGCCCGGCGAAGGAAAGGCATAGGGAAAAGAGACCATCGTGTGTTCCGGGTCGCGCATGGCGTGGTCCATGTTTCCTCCATAATAAATGTTGCGTTCGGCTTCCGTCATTTTCTCAAGCCGTGCCAACTCGTGGTTCACGCTATCCATAAAGACCCTCGATCGTGGCAATTTCTTAACATCCACGGGGCCTTCGTTCGTGGCAAAGCGGTTCAGCATGGTTTGTTGGGAAGCCATAGAATAACTGCCCACTGGGTGCAGGTGTATGTACACACTTCCGTCGTCCTTCATGACTACGGCATGCCCCATCATGCCCAGGTAAGGCTGAAGTACGGCGGGCTTGCCGGCTTCGTCCTGCACGTTGAATTTGAGCGAATATAAATTTTGTGACACCAAGGGTTCGGATGGATTGTGTTCCCAGGTCACGGTTGCACCGTCGGGCAACGGCGTGCGCACGCCGGGTGTTCCGCAGATGATCACATCGGCCGGTAGCTGTGTCGTTGGTTTTGTAGCGGCGATGGGGTTTGTGAAAAAATAGGTATCATCCTGATCGGACGCGCTGGTGTCGGAGGACATCATGACGTTGGCGGTATATTGCCCGGGTATAGTCAACGTGTCGGGAATGGTTTCGGAAAAGCCGCTGAGACGGGTTACGTCTGCAAAGACAAAGTATTTTCCTGCCGGCAGTGGAGGCATGGGGGTCACGAACGTGACGGAGTCTTTTCGTTTTGGGTGCAGGTGTGCGAACGCATCCAGTGTGTTGGCGCGGACGAGGAAGAGGTGCATCAACTTCCCGTGATCGGGAATGATGTAGCTGATGTTCCGGGTGAACGTCAGGTTTGAAAGCTTTGTGGTATCGACCGCAAAAACCAGCTGTCTTCCATTTCCTTCGGGAACGATGGACGTTGTGGCCCGGAAAGGTTTGAACATGAAGCGCTGATAGGAATCGGCCCAACTGTTCCACCACGATCTTCCTCCCCAAAGCACCAACAATAACAACACCGAAGCGGACACCGCGCCGATGATGCGCTTCCGCTGGATGGCCTTGGCCTGGTCGAGTCCGGGCTTCACCAATCCATCGCTCACGCTCGCGCTGATGATGGTGACCATGAGCACGACCAAAAGGATCGCGAGGCCCAATAGCGACCAGCCCAGTTTAGCGTCCATCACTTTTTGTGTCGTCGATACGGCCATCACGGGAATGATCACCCGGCCCGTCTCAGCGCTGCCTCTCACTTCCACTTCGATGCCGGATGTGCCGACGTCTATCAGCCAGATGATGCCGCGGTAGTGGCCGGGCTCTCCGGGGACGGGCTTCATTTCGTCGGCCTGGGGTGTGCCTTTTGCGCCGGCAAACCAGTAGACCGGTTTTGCCCACACGGACGCCACGCCGGTGGCATGCGTAAAGATGTCGACAGTGGCCGTTCCGGGGATCACCTCGGGCGGGTTGATCAGGGCCATCAGCGAATAACTTCCGGCGCTGCCTTCAAAACTAACGCCAGGGCTACCCACGTGCGCCCATCCGCCGAAGGAGATGCAAAGTCCCAGACAGGTTCCGATAAAGATGCGGAGCAATTTCCGCTTGCGGCGGGCCCTCATCGCACAATGCGTTTTAGCCACGAGCCCCACGCCAACCCTACGCGCGACGTGAGCATACCCAAAACCAGGGCGATGGCCAGTCCTTTCACCAGGTCGAGTCCCGACGAGATCATCCACGGGCCAAAGGCGTAGCGGAATTCCCAGTTGGCATCAGAGCCAAAATACCATTTTGACGTGCCGAAGAACCAATGTCCTTTGGAGGCCATGAGCACGTTGGCGAAAGGCCACTGCACGGCGAGCAACAAAACAAGAAATGCCAGACTGCAGACGACCGACCTTAACCAAGAGTTGGCTAAGGATGGCCGGTGTATAATGAGATCGATGGCCAAGGCCGGAAACACGAGCAGCAACGGAAAATCAAACGGCTGAAACGTGGTGATGGGATTCAGCACCGGTCCAAGCCGGGGTGTGGCGGGGAACAAGGGGAGTATCCACAACATCACAAGCATTAACACCGAATACACGGTTGCCGCCTGGGTGGCACCCCACCGCGAATGCGAGGCCACGGAAAAGGCCACGAGGAAGAGCGGGAAGATGAGCGATGCGACTTCATAAAAGAGCACACCGTGCATATCGTGACGGCTCAGGTATTCGGATGCCATGGTGTATAACATCGCTACCATAAATCCGGAAGAAAAGCCAAAGAGCCACGTAAACCGGGTCTGCGTGTCGGGCGTCATGGTTGCCCCACCCAGGTTTTGGTAGGCCACTACGCTAACGATGGCGCCTAGCTGTATCGTGATCATGCCTAAAAGCAAAACGGTGTGTGGTGGTGAGAGGATGGTGACATCGAGGCCATAGGTATTGTGCCACCAATCGTCAAAGGGTGCGGAGGTTAACATGGCCAGCGCGCCCCAGATGCAAAACAGGTTGCCCAGCGAGCCATAAAAAATGCCCCAGAATTTTACGCTTCCAGCCCGCTCCACGGCATTGCCGGCAAAGGTGAGCCGCAACACCCGGTAGCCCGAGAACAGTCCGGCCGTTACGCCGCCGAGATAGATGGCCAGGTGCGGCGCGGAAAACAAACCATCCCTCCCAATGCTGAGGTGCCACGAGATGTCCCAGATCAAGCCCACCATAATGCTGAGCGATGAGAGCACGGTTACATAAAGATAAGGCGGAACAGCTTTTGATTCCGAACGGGCCGAAGCCTCCAGTGACAGAGCATCCATAATCAAGTGTTACAAACCAAAGATACTTTTTAATTCCTGGTGAAAAATAACGACATCCCGGGATTTTAAAGTGTGTCTTAATTTTTTTTGGATGCTGCCACCTCGGATTTGGGGTGAGCGATCGAAGATTGGGGTGAGCGATGATCAAAAGATCCGATACCCCAGGCGGACGCCTACGACCAACCGGAATTCTCCATGATCACGTTCCGTGGGCGCAAAGATGTCGTCGGAGTGGTTGTCAAACGACTCGCTACCCGGGGCAATGGGTTTGCCGATGTCGGTGTACAGGATGCTGCGGTAAGCCATGCCGACATTGATGTCGAAAAAGAACGACCGGTTCTTGTTCCATCCTGGAAAAAGTAACAATCCAAACTTCATCCCAGCCCCCTGGTTGTGATGCACGACTTTATAGGTGGCGTATTGAAAATAATCGCAATTGCCTGATACACAATCGTAGCCAATCACCTCCGAGCGATCGAAGGTTACCCGGCTGTAGTAGTATTCGCCCGCAAGATAAAAAGGTATTTTCGGCGGCGACGGCAAGTAATAGCGTAGCTCGGCTATGCCACGATAACCGGACTTGTTGCTGAATTCTTCGGTGCCAGACGCGGGATAATTCAAGATCCACCCCAGGTCGTATTGCAGGTTGATGTGCTGCGTGAGTTTGTGTTCCAATGCGACCTGGAACGACGGATAGAAATAGATCAGGTGGAGCGGGCTCCATTTTACCGCCAGTTTAGGTTGCTCGATGCGGGAGCTTTGCTGCGCCACGCCGGGAAGGGTCTGGCACAAAACCATACCCATCAGGCAAAAGATCCAGATGCTTTTTTTCATGGGGCTACCGGTATCAGGCTTAACTTTTTTATAGCGTCGGGGTCGGTGTAGTCATACTGCGCCACGCCGTCTTTTCCGGTGAGGATCAATGTGCCGTCGTGGGGGATCACATCATACGCATCGTCTTCGTCATAGCGTTTGATCAAGTGGATGTTCATCGGGTCTTTAACATTGAGCACCGTGAGACCCGACTCGCCTTCGCAGACAAATAACAAGTCACCGTCCACGCCCAAACCGTAGGGCGAATTGAGGCCGTAGCTGCTTAACCTAACCGGTTGCTGGGGGTTTTTGATGTTGATGATCTCCAATTGGTTGGTGTTGGAAGGACGACAGCTGAAAGTGCGCAACGTAACAAACGCCAGTGTATCCTGGACCACCACCGGGTCGCAGGAGACGACATGTGAATAGGATGACACAAACAACGGGTTTGCGGGTGTCGCAATGTCGTAGGTGATCATCGCGTCTACTGTTCCCAGGTAGAGCCAGTGATCGCGGGTGAAGATGGTTTCCACGCCGGGGTTGAGTTGGATCGCATTTATTTTTTCCAGGGCACCGTTGCCCATGATCTGGTAGACCTTCAGGGCGTCGTCTTCCACGGCAAAAAGGTGTGTTGCTGTAACGGCGAAGCGTGCCGTCGATCCGCCCTTGCCGCTGAGACCGTCGGTCGTTGTTCCATCCGAATCCTGGCAGGAAAATGCGGCGAGGCCCGCCATCACGATGCAAAGGATGAAGAGGATGCGCGTTCTCATTAGCGGAAACATTTAGGGTTGTTCAATGTGGTCATCTCCCACCCGATCACCATGCCGCGTGTGTCGTCGGGACATTCGAAGTATCTTCCTTCGCGCGGGGGAATTCTTTGCGACCAGTGCTCTTGCTTTAGCCGGCTTAGCTCGCGGATGTTGCTCCAGTCGGAGACGTCGAGGGCCACCAGGTCAGTCATGTGGTCGGCGTAGAGCACGTTGTTGCGGATGGCCATCTCGGTGTTGCCCGCGAGTTGCAGAAATCCCAACGCCTTGGGATGTGCGGGGTCGCTATTGTCGAAAACGTGAATGCCCTGATATTTTTCGTTGATGAGCAGATACGTCGACACCACATAGATCTTTCCCGGGCGAACCAACGGCCGCGCGGCACCAAACGCGAGAGGCACCTGGTCATCCGTAGCATAAATGGGTTTGTATCCCTCGACTTCTCCCACGGGAAAGTCGGGTGCAAAGGGCGACTCCGGGTAGCACCCTGACGCGAGGATCAGGGCAACCATTAGCATGCGCGTCGCGATTTTCATCGTTATAAGAGATTAGATGTGAATTCAATTCGCCGTTGACACCTTACCCTGCTCACCCCCAACTGCGGCTTTTGTAAAGACACAGTTTTCGGGGATTAGGTTGGAATGTTCTTTTTGCGACTGGAATCCTTTGATCTCCTTTATTACGCGAAGCTTATCAAGATGAAGCCGGTGTAAATATCATTTACCACTTCAAATGTTGTTCAATGAAGGCAATAAGGCTATCGGCCATTGCTTTTTGCTCGGCTTCCCGTGGGTGGCCTGCGGTATTTTTGTAAGGAAAGAAACACGTACGAATTTTTTTATCACGGATTTCCGTGATGGCTTTTTGAACATAGCCCGGCCAGGGAGATCCTTCCCGCGTGGCGTCCATGTTACCGAGCGAGCATATGATTTGGGCGCGCGGATATTTTTTACGAATCGCAGATACGAAATCTTTATAGGCTGCCACGATAAATTTTTCATCGGGAGCCTTCGTTCCGAAGCGTGCGCGGAACTGTGCATTTTCAGGAAGGTTGATGATCCAGGAATCGTTTTGAAATAAATCGATGACGACGATATCGGGCGTGTATTGAGAGAAGTCCCACTTGGACAACGAGTCGGTTGGATCGAGGCGGTCGTACATCTCGGGCATGATGAGGGGAAACCAGCTGACCATGACACCGATGCCGCTTTTGCCGATGCAGGAATATTGCGCGTTGAAGTGCCGCGCCGTGAGCGCTGCATACGTGATGTAGTTGTTCTCGAAATAACCGTCGCGGGAATCTTTGCCCCGCGTGTCTTCCACGCCATAGCCACAGGTGATGGAGTTGCCGTAGAACTCGATCTTTCGTTTTGGTTTAGGTTGAGGCGGCAGCACGGTGGCACCTTCCTCCAATTCAAAGCCGAAGAACAAGGTCTTGCCCTTGTCCCATTCCGTGCGCTTGAAAAGCTGAACCTTGTGTTTCCCTTCGCTCAAGCCCGACGCCAGCACATAGCTTCGCCTGGTGGTGTCCGGGTTTATTTTCACGATCGTGGTGTCGTCGATGATCGCATTGTAATAGTTGGCCGTGTCGACATCTTTCAAAACGGCCGATAACGTGGTGCCCTTGAACCAGACGGTGGCCGATGTGCCGGACCACATGAGCTCGGCGGCCTCGTCTTTATAGGCGATCCGTCCTTCGTAGGCAATGTTGGTATCGCGAAAGGAAACCGTGCGGACTTGACTCCAGCAGGGAAAAATAATGATCGTCAGAAAAAGGGAGATCCAGGTTGATCTGGAGGATAGCAATACCATGGCACGTTGAATTTAACCGACCGGAAAGATCATGCAAAGTCAACGCATCTCCATGCAAAGACCACTATTTTTTCAACGCGTGTCTCCGGAAAACTATTCGCTTCTCAACGCCTTCACCGGGTTGCGCAGGGATGCGCGGATCGCTTGGGTGCTCACAATGATGGCCGTCACGCCCAGCAACATCAATCCTGATATGGGGAATACCCACAACGGCAGGTCTATTCTTACCTGGTATTGTTGCAGAAACTGCTGTGCTGCCCAGCCGGCCAAGGGTGCCGAAAAAATAAAGGCTATGATGACCATACGCGAAAAATCTTTTGTCAAGAGCAACACCAATCCGGCTACGCTCGCGCCCAGCACCTTGCGGATGCCGATCTCTTTGGTGCGTTGCTCGGCCGTGAAGGCGGCCATGCCGAACAATCCCAGCCCGGTGATGAACATGGCCAGCAAGGCAAAGGCGCTGGTCAGCCGTCCGATCATGTTGATGCTGGAGAACTTCCGTTGAAACTCGTCATCGGCGAAGCGATATTCGAATGGATACTCGGGGCTATATTTTTTAAAGACGTTGCCCACGTGGTTGACGGCTGCTTCCAGGTCAGCGCTTTTGGGTATCCGTACGGTGATGGTGCTCGACCAGGTCGGGTCCATCGTCATCACCAGGGGGTCGATGTTGCGCGAGCCGGAGCCCATCAGCACGTCGTCCATCACACCGACGATGGTCCAGGTTTGGCCCCACATCTGGATCCGGTCGCCGATGGGGTCTTTCAGGTCCATGGCGAGGACGGCGGCTTTGTTCAGGATGATGGCGGTGGTGTCGCTTTTGAAGTCTTCGGAGAAATCACGTCCCTCGAGCATGCGGATGCCCATCGTCTTGGTGTAGTCGTATTGGGTGGCGATGTTGGTGGCTTCCACACGCTGATCGGGTCGCATTCCCGTCCATTTTTCTATCGGACTGGAGGCAAAAATATTCGTGATCGGGCTGTTGGACTTGGTCACCGACACGGCAGCGCCCGTGTTGACAAGCTCCTGCTTCAGGGAGGCGTAATTCTTTTCGATATCGTTCGAAGACCAGATCAGCATCAGGTTCTCGCGGTCATAGCCCACCTCGCGACGCTTCAAGAATTCGACTTGTTTATAGATCACGACGGTGCCCACCATCAACAAAATGGAAAAGCCAAATTGCAGCGTCACCATCACTTTGCGCGGCGTGCGGCCTGCCCTGCCGGTTTGCACTTTTCCCTTCAGGATCTGTGCCGGGCGGAACGACGACAAGTAGAACGCCGGATAGCTGCCGGCCAGCAAACCCGTGAAGAGAATGAGCGTAAGACCAAACAGCCAGATCTGCGGCGAGGTGTAGTCGATGACCAGGTGCTTATCGATCAGGCCATTGTAAAACGGGCGCACTAATTCTACCAGCACGATGGAAAAGAAGAACGCCAGTGCGGAGATGAGCAGCGACTCGCCAATGAATTGCACCACGAGTTGGTTTCGGCTGGAGCCCACGCTCTTCCGGATGCCGACTTCGCGTGCCCGGTGTTCGGAGCGGGCCGTGGCCAGGTTCATAAAATTGATACAGGCGATCACGAGGATAAAAACGGCAATGCCAGAAAACAACATCACATAGTCGATGAGGCCGCCGCTTTCTTTTCCATTTTCAAAGTTGTTGTAGAGACGCCAGTGACTCATCGGGTGAAGGAACAAGGAAGCCTCTCGTCCCTCGGGTTGGTGCTTGCTTATGACGTCGTGCAGGAAGCGGTCTACACCGGCCCTGTCGGCTCCGGGTTGGAGCTCTACGTAGGTATCGAAAGCGTTGTTGTTCCAATTGTCGCGGGCATACTTGATCCAGTCGGCCGTGGCTTCGAAATACGCGAAGGGCAACAGGTAGTCGAAGGAGAAGGAGATGTTCTCGGGTGGATCGGCCACGATGGCCGTCACTTTCATGGGTTCGTTGTTGGCGATCTTGACCAGCACGATCTTACCCATCGGATCTTCGTCACCGAACAAAGCGGTGGCGGTCGATTGGGTCAGCACGATGGAATGGGGCTCGCGAAGGGCGGTGGCAGCATCACCTTGCAGCAATTGGAATTGAAACATTTCCAGGAAGGCTTCACCGGCATCGAGGCCTCCCTTATTGAGCTTCTTGTCGCCCACCGTCAGCAACGCATGTTGCCCCACGGTGAGGACCGAGCGCTTGATGCGGGTATCCTGGGCCAACGGTTCGCGCAGCGGCAGCGGCGTGTATTGACGGGTGACTACGCCGTTGTCGGTGGTCGTGTTTTGTTTTATATGATAGAGATCCCGGTAGTTGGAAAAGTAGTGGTTGAATGTGAGTTCGTCCTGCACCCACAGCAGGATCAGGATGGACGCGGCTATGCCAACGGCCAGGCCGGCAATGTTGATAAAGGAATAGGCTCCGTTTCGTTGGAGCGTGCGCAAGGCAATGGTGAGGTAGTTCTTAATCATAGTCGCCGGGACCAAGGCTAAATTCAAGCCAATTTAAAAACCGGGCTTGGTATTGCAATATAGGCTCTTTTAGAAGCCCCCGAGGCCGTTGGCGGGCATTCTTGTGCGCCTGCGGACGTAGGACAGCGCCGACCTTGACGTCGGCGGCAATTTCAGCGCCGACGAACTCAGCGAACACCAGCAAGCGATCTTGCCAGCCATTTACTCGATTCGCCGATAACCACTCAAAATAGAAGGCGTTAGGTTTGTTATTAATCTATCCCCGAACTTCGTTGTCAAAACAGCCTTCTTCCGGTCAAGAAATTGTCTCCTGTATTTCTCACTCTTTGTTGCCAGCGGATACACCTTCCCATCGAGAACGACCACCATATAGTACTTCGCATATTGACCATCACTATGATCCCTATGAAGTACGTGGCGAACAGGCTTGGAAAAAGTCGCATAATAGTAGATCCCATCACACCCCACACTATCCATGGCCGCCGGAGAATAGTCAAAGCGAACGGCGTCGCGCTTCTTTTCATCTTTGGGGATCAGGTCCCCGACACGCAATCCCTCGAAACATGTTCTTGAACGATTCTCCGGCAACACATCGTTCGGTGTGTTCGCCATCTGAATATCCTTTGAGCATCCCATGCTCAAAAGCAAAATCATAGACCAAGTCAACGTGTTTCTAAGCATCACAAAAAAACTGTTTATAATTTCCATGGACAGTTACTTTATCATTTCGTCCCACGGATGCCCGTAGGGCATACCCATCATAACCCCGGGTTTCAACCCGGGGTTAGCAACTGGCTGCTATCAACCCCGTAGGGGTTACCCTCTTCGAGGAGTCTTTCTCGGTGCTTCACACTTCAAAAGTATGCCTACGCCGCGGGTAACCCTTACAGGGTTGAAATACAAGCTTTCACCACCCCCAGTTTCACTGGGGGTTATGATGGGAAAGCCCTACGGGCTTGAAAACTGGGCACCTTGTCCCGTTAGATTGTAGCATCCTAAAATAAGTTTTACGATTCATTGTAAACCTAATTCAGAACATAAGTCTACAGTTATAACCTGCTATAGAACTGATCAACATTAATCGAACGCAGGCTACTTACCGTCCAGTTGCTACAGAAACAGACCCCTATTCTGATTCATCGAACGCGCACATCACCGTTGCACAAATCGTGTTATTCTTTGAATGGTTTGTAGCGATCGAAGACACTGTAAATTGGGATATTCGTCCTCATAACCCCCAACACCATGAAACTTCCCATCGCGCTCCTCCTGACGGTGCTCGTCACGGTCTCATCCCATGCCCAATACAAGAACGACAGCACGGAATACGTCGTAAAGATCCGGAACTACCGCGACATGCGAACCATCGGCACGATCTTGACGGTCGTAGGAACCGGGTTGTTTGTATCCGGACTGGTTACCATGGCCGACAATTTATGGGACGATCAAAGATTTGAAAACGGCTTAGTCATGTATGTGGTCGGGGCCGTGAGCTTGGGCGCGGGCATTCCCTTGTGGATCGTGGGGGTGCATCAGCACAAAAAGTATTCGGAGAAATTAAAGGCGCTGTCTTTGAATTTTAACGCAAGCACATCGTATCAGGGCTTGACGATACGCTATCGTTTTTAAAACTGTCACGCCTGTTCATTTGGTCTCAACAGTCCCACGGTTTCACAACGAAAATTTATACCCAACCCCGGCGTTAACGCGATAGCTGGAAGCGTCCATGGGAAACTCGTCGCGTGGGTGTCCGAACGCTCCGAGAATGTGCTTTTCATAACCGGCATTCAATTTTAAGAAAAACCTTCCCACGCTTTCCTGCACCTCTATATAAGGTTGTATGGCGAGATTCAGGCAGTGATAGGTTTCCGAATCTTCTTCATGGTAGTCCACGAGGTCCAGTTTATAATTATATTTTAAGGTATTATACCAGGTCGTTGTCTGCACGCCAAAAAAAATATCCGTTTTGCCAATGGTGTGCAGCCTGACGGCGCCCTGCACGCCGGCATAGTTCATGCGTATTAGCTGATCGAGCGTGAGTGCTCCTGAATAGTCGCCATACGATATTCTGCCCGACGTTGACGTATGTCCGAATACGACGCCTACATAAAACTTGTCCGGGGTCCAAAGAAAGTTGGCGCTATAGTTTATATACGACGGAAAGGACTGTGTGATCTGCGCATCCAGGTAAGGACTGCCGTACTTCAGATCCTGGACCACACGGGCCTGAGAATCTTTCACGTCGCGCAGGGCAAAGCCTGCATATCCAACACTGAAACCGGCGGCGAAGTTTTGGGCCTTCAGGTCGAGCGTGAAGCACACCACGATGAGAAACAAATGCAATAGCTTAATCATATCCACCAGGATAAAGTTGTCAGGGGCGATAATAATCGGAAAGGGGCAAAACGAATCCTTTTGATGAGATCAGGGCATTGTTCAGGGGCATTACGATTTCATCGTTGCCTCTATTGATGTCGGCAATCGGAATAACACTTACCGGAGCATCCTGATCCAAGCGGTAGAGATAAAGCACGTCAGCGGTCGACTGCACCGCGCCAAACGTCAGCAGTTCGCTTTGAGGGTCATAACGAAAATAATCCGCATTGACAGCGAATGATCGCTCCGTGACGAGTGATACCAGGTTGATGACATCGACGGCCCCCGTGCGACGAAACAGAAATCTATCATTTCCCAGGAATTGAAAAGGGTAGCTATTATTGGAATATCCGGTAGGCACAAAGTGAGTCCCGTTCCAAGTGTAGAGCTTGCCACCGTAAAACATTTTATCTCCCTCAGGAGAAATGATAATGTCGCTGTAGTAATCGGGAGAAAAAGATTCGATCTTCGAAAAATCATCCATGTTCATAACATAACATCCGTAGGTGTTTTTTAGCGTCAGCCGGTTGTTGTTAGACACGGTCATTGCCCGTCCCAGAAATGCTCCGGACGGCGGAGTGTCGATATCACGGAACTTATAATCTCCCAACACTTCAAAGGTGAGCGGATCCAACCTGGAGAAGCCGTCTATGTCATAGTTGGAAACATAGAGATACTTGCCATTTTCCGACAGGGCAAATTCATATGAAGAGGTCATATGAAAGACCTGCTCGATATGATAGGTGGCGTCCAGGCGGACAAAGTCCACACCCGTCCCGTTTTTTTGAGCACCAAAGTATTTATTCAGTACAGCATTGTATTCCAGGTGCGACCACACGAACTTCGGAAATGGATTGCCTTTCACAAAGGTGGTTGCCGCTACCGGCTCTTTCGCACCCATGTCCAATGGTCTGGCGGGATGAACCGCCATCGACAAGGATGCCTGCCCTCCGAAGAGCGTTTTAGGTTTATAGACGAACACCGTATCGCTTACGGTTTTGATCTCGGCGTTGGCGTCTGCTGAATTTCCCAGCGCTACAGAATAGGAGTCGAAGTTCCCCGACAACGGAGCTTTTCTCCAGGTGAGTTTTACATCCGTGCTGTTGACCCACTCCGCCTTCAGTGCGGGATCATATAATAATTCGTACTCCTTTTGCGTGGGCGACCCCGATTTGCCGGTGACGGTCTGTTCAACCCATATGGCATATTTCACCTTTCCCGTCATAAAGGTGCTGTCGCGCAACGTAGTCATTTCGCGGCGACTCAGTTTTTTTGTCCAGCAGACCTGATACCATTGGTATTGGACATTGTAGCAATATTTGGTAACACCGTACCGCCCGAAATCCGATTTTGGATATTGCTCCCAACGCATTTCCAGCAGGCCGTTCACGGGTTTGATCTCAACAAAACTGATGGCGGGTGGGGCTGACGTATCGATGTGCACTACCCACTTCCGCTGGAAGGTTTGTACTTCTCCCTCAAGTTTATCGGATAGGCTACCGCTACCGGAGGTGGTAGCAATGACAAGGTCCAGGACGTAATAACCGTCGGGATAGTCATACGTATCGATATTAAACGTTCCGTCGTTGTACAGGGGAATAGGTTTCCCATCCAGTTTCAGATTCGCGCCCAACGGCTTACGATTCCCGATATATTTGGTTACGGAGAACTTTTGTGAGGCCAAGACAAGTATGGTATCCCCCTCATTTCCGGTAAGTGCGATGGTCACGCCGTTAAGTGTCGGCGGGGGAACCTCTTTAAAATATTCCTTTTCCGGTTCAGAATCGCAGGAAAACAAGCAACCCAACCCAACGATCAGGCCAAACGACAACTTTTTCATAACAAGCCAAACGTAATAGACGAACGAATATAGGCAAATGTGACTTGTATCTAAAATGTTCCTCTAAACTTCCTTATCAAGCCACTTTGCCCGCCACCCTACCGCTGTCCGTTTGATCCCACACCGTCGACGGCTACGGCAATGGCCATTCCAGGAATTTATTGCTTCCTCCGTATCGTTGTTATAATCCCCTTCGAATGGTGTTCGAATGTTGTTCGGATCCCCTTGCAATGTTCTTCGAATGGTGTTCGGAGTAGGTTCGAGTAAGGCGGCCTGGAGGTAGCTATAATGGGCCTCTTGAAACGACCTTAGCCGGCAAACGCGTTGGTTAATCCGGAAGACAATCCGGATCTGGTTCGCAAAAATTCAGCAATGATCGCATGAACAGTTCTTATCCGTTCTGGCCTTCTCAAAACATTCGCGCCCTTCTTTGAAAGAAAGATAGGCAAGGCCGAATGTTCCGATGATATCAGCATAAGCAAATTTAGTAAGCTCATAAATTCCACTGGATGCCAACAGAACGATCGACATATAAATACACACTTTGGTGCATTCCGCGTCGGCCAGTATGGCCTTAGAATTAAGCTGTCGCCCTACTCTGATTTTTCCATAAATAAGAAAACCCATCACCAAAATAGAAAGGAGTGAAATGACGACTCCCCAAAAAGTGGACTCGGGCTTATGTCCGGTCCATAAATTAAATATTCCCGTTGAGGCGAGTCCCAATACCAAAGCAAAGAAAGCAGACCCCGTAATGCGGAGCGCCGTCCGTTCAAAATCATCACGGTTGCTATCGGGTTTCTGTTGAATGCGCAGGATCATGTGCACAATGCCCAATCCTGAAACTACCTCGATAAAACTATCTGCCCCAAAGCCAAACAAGGCAAGGCTTTCATCCTCATAGCCAAAATGCGTTGAAAGTAATCCCTCTAATACATTATAGACGATCGTAAATACACCCAGGGCAAAGGCAATCTTGTAATACTTCTTTAGCGAGGTTTTTTCTACCACGAGATCCATTCCTAAAATGATTTAGAGTCCAAAGGTAAGTATCATACCGCTAAAAGTGACTTTACTTTTTCTTATTCAAAGGGTGCCTTAACAAGGTATATACTATAATCGGTACCCCTACAATAGAAGGAAAAACCCAAAAGAAAGTCTGCGGGAATTGCCTCCAAAAAGGCAAATTCTTTCCATTGTCAACATAAAAGCCCGTCAAAAGAAAAATATACGATAGCCCCATACAGAGGGTATGCAGCCGGGTCCACCCGCTTGCACGGTTTTGGGCAAGTCTCCGGCCAGCAAAGGTCAATGCAAACGCAACGGTGCCAATGGTTAACAAATGAATATTGTGAGGCCACCGCATTGCCGAGAGCACTACAATGGTGACAAAGGCAAACACCATGCACCAAAAATAAGTCTTGCCTGCAAGGGTGTGGCTTTTCCCGCCTTTCTCGCTGAGCATAGCGGCAAGTCCGGCCAGAACGCAAAGAAGTCCAAACAGGATGTGCACTACCACTATGGCTAAAAATAGTTTACTGGTGGACGGTATCGGTATACCGAATAAAATGGTTTCCTCTTCCATGCTAGGATCGCGCCTTCTATCCGATCCATCTAAAAATACCAACTTATTACCATACTTGAGGAAAACCGGGGCGACGTTCTGGCCGCCCCGGGAATGGCCATGATCATTTTTTGAAATTTTCTTTTGCCTTTGCTGCCCACTCTTGTTTTACTTTTTCAAAATCCTGCAGGAAGGCTTTGTTCTGAAACAACATGTTCACAAACTGCCGGGCAAAGATCCTTGACGCTTCCGAATCGCTTGGATAATGAACACCCAGGATCTCGCGGGAGTGTGCCATGTCGTAGGCATCCTTGATGAAGACGTCGGTGAATTCGGGAGCAAGCTCCTGGTAGATATAGGCATTGATGTAGGAGTTCGCTGCATGACCGCTGGGATAGGCTGCCCAGTCGGTGTCTTGCAGGTTTTTTAAGTCGTGGTCGATAACATAGGGGCGAATGCGGGCATATTTGAATTTGAGCGACCAGATGAAAAAGCTGGCGTCGCGCCATACCTTGGCCATGAAATCGGC
This sequence comes from Chryseolinea soli, assembly GCF_003589925.1. Taxonomy (NCBI): domain Bacteria; kingdom Pseudomonadati; phylum Bacteroidota; class Cytophagia; order Cytophagales; family Fulvivirgaceae; genus Chryseolinea; species Chryseolinea soli. Next base: position 6,422,471 of record NZ_CP032382.1, read on the forward strand.
GGTGACCGGCAGGGTTTCGGGATTGAACCACGAACCGATGGAGCGGCCAATGTGAAAGAGGTTCCGGCGATAGCGGGCATAGGAAGAATCGCCCGGTTGAATGCGATGGCTATAATACACATCGGCCATGTAAAGACTCGAGCGAATGTCTTCTTCGGTCCGGTACTTTTGAAGAGCCAGCAAGTAGTTGATCTCTGCCCGCGTTTGTTCGGAGCTGTTGGCGGGTGCATCCGGAATTTTGAAATCGTCGACCTTGACGCTGGTCAGGTATTGCGGGGTGAGGCTCATCCTTCTGTCCACCGTCTCCTGATCGGTTATGAATTTTTGTTTGTCGATGGGTTCTTGTGACGATCGGGCTTTGGGATTGAATTGGAGCAACTGTTTGTAATGACCGCGAATGGGTGTCAACTCGCGGTAGTTACTTTTTTGTGCGATGGCGATTGCCGGTAGAAGAACGAGTAAGAGAAGTGAATAAACTGTTTTCATGCTTTCGTTTTTGATAGGGAGACGGCGAGGGCTTTAAAAAGACGCAAAAGAAGTTTTAAAAAAGTCGTAAAAAAGATTTGCGTCTTTTTCCGGGTGACGTCGTCCATAAGGCGAGTGAGAGTTCACTCATCATGTCAAACTAAAACAAATAAATGTATGGTAAATCAACATGATCCCGGCGATTGCTGTGGCGATGACTGCTGCGGTGGTCTGATTGGCGGATGCTGCTAAAACGAAAGAGACTGTCTGAAACGGCAGTCTCTTTTCATTTATAATCCCTGGGGCTTTCGCACTTTCGCGTTTGTCCACTCACGTTGTTGGCTCTTCCCGCCTTGTCGGTGTTCCATCGCCAAGTGTAGGGCGGGTTATCCGTAAAATTGACCGATGCATTTTTGATGTTGTTCTTTGCGTGAGACGCTTGGTCGAACGCCATGTGATCGTGTGAACCCACGCCGCGTGTTGTTGGTGGGACACCAACAACGGCGGCTCCCTCCTATTTTTTTGATTGTTGAACTTGATGCCTTAGGCATTCAGATGCCCTTTTTTGAAGTGCTGCAAGGGTTTAACAATGGCATGGGCCGCGGTTCTCACAAACCGTCACGTTGCCATAGGCATCGAGCTTGATGGTATAGTGCTCGTCCATTTTTCGTTTTAACATTTGCCGTGCGCGCTGAACTCTTGATTTGGCGCCGGAATAAGAAATGTTGAGCCTTTCGGCTAATTGCAGTTGTGAGAGATCCTCCAGTTCGGTGAGCTCGATGGCCTGGCGGTATTTGGCGGGAAGGGTTAACAGCATCTCTTTCAGACACGACGAGACGCAATCGTTGAGATTGGTGTGGTCGCTTTCCCAGTCCAGGTCGAGCAGGGTGACGGATTTGTTTTGGCTCCGGAAATAGTCGGTTATCGTGTTTCGGGTGATCTGGTACATCCACGCCGTGATCTTTTCGGAGTCGTGGAGTTGATCCATGCGGGTATACATCTTTACGAAAACATCTTGCAGGATGTCGTCGGCTACGGCTTTGTCTCTTACGCGACGATGAACAAAGGCTTTTAATGCCGCTTGGGTTTCAGTCCAGAGAATACTTGCTGGTGCTTTCATAGGATTTGTCTTTACCGATTCCGGAAATGTATTGCACGATTTCTTCGACAGTGGTTTTTGCAGAACGCCCTACCCCGATCAATGTGGCCGACGCAAAACCGGTCCAGTTTCCATAGCCCACAAACCAAAGGCCCTCTATGGTTTTGGATCTTGTTCCCTCGGTGGCGGGTCTTTTGTCGTCGGCACCGATATGAAACGATGAGAGGTGTTTGAGCGCCGGGTTGAAGCCGGTACAAAAAATCACCACGTCGATCTTCTCCTCTTGTCCATCGGACCACACGATTGAATTTTCCGTGAACCTTTCGAAGGGCCTCCGGCTGGTGAGCACGTTTCTGATCTTGGCGTCTTTCACCGAATCGACCATAACGATGTCGCCGAGCGAAGGTGCTTTATAGGATACTCCCGCTTTCTGCGCTTCATACATCTGCGTGGCCGCATCGAAAAGATAACGACCGTCGATATGATCGGGCAGAAACCTGGGTTCTTTTTGTGTGATCCACAGCGTTTCGGTAGTGAGGGACACTTCTGCCAAAATTTGCGCACCCGAATTCCCTTCACCCACTACAGCCACTCGCTCGTTGGCAAACTCCACAGGCGAACGATATTGGGCGGAATGCAACACCCGTCCTTTGAACAAATCCTGTCCTTCTATTTTGGGGATAAACGGGTTAGAAAAAGAACCCGTTGCGTTGACCACGGTTTTTGCAAAGTATGTGCCTTGCGCAGTTTCTATTTTGAATACCTCACCCTCCTTCGAAACGTCTGTTACCGAAACCGGGCGCCTCACCTGCAGGTTGTATTTTGACTCATAGTTCGCCAGATACTCGACCACCGCATTTCGCGCCGGGTACTCACTGCCGCCACCGGTCAGGAGCATGCCGGGCAACGCGCTCCACTGGGCAGGTGAAAACAAGCGCAACGATCTCCAGGTGTGGGGCCATGCGCCACCGGGCTGTTTTTGGTTATCGAGGATGACATAAGACAAGCCTGTGCGCCGGAGATAATACCCCATCGCCAGGCCACTCTGCCCGCCGCCGATCACCACCACGTCAAACGTATTGTCCATGCTCAAACGGCTATTTTATACAATCTTTTCCTGAACCAGAAGGCCAGGTTCACCAGCAGGATCAACGCCGGCACTTCGATGAGGGGGCCGATGACCCCGGCAAATGCCTGCCCCGAATTGATCCCAAAAACACCAACGGCTACGGCGATGGCGAGTTCGAAATTGTTGCCCGTGGCCGTGAACGACACCGAGGCATTCTCCGCGTAGCTGGCTCCCAATCGTTTTGATAAAATAAAACTCAACACGAAGATGATGAGAAAGTAAATCATCAGCGGTATGGCAATGCGGACCACGTCCAATGGAATATCGACGATCATCTTGCCTTTGAAGCTGAACATGATGACGATGGTGAAGAGCAAGGCCATCAACGTCAATGGGCTGATCTTAGGGATTACATGTTCTACATACCACGCCTCTCCCTTTATCTTTTTAAAGCTATAGCGTGTCAGAAAACCGGCTACGAACGGCACGCCCAGATAGAGCAACACGCTCTCTGCGACGTCGCGCATGCTCACGTTTACTACCGATCCTTCCACCCCAAAATAAGGCGGCAGCACCGTGATGAACAACCAGGCAAATGCGCTATAGAACAACACTTGAAAGATGCTATTGAGTGCCACCAACCCTGCGGCATACTCTTTATCGCCTTTGGCCAGATCGTTCCAAACCAGCACCATGGCGATGCAACGGGCGAGACCGATGAGGATGAGGCCCACCATATATTCCGGTTTGTCGCGCAGAAAGATGACAGCGAGCGTGAACATCAGTAACGGCCCCACGATCCAATTCAACAACAGGGAAAGGCTGATCACCTTGACGTTGCTGAACACCTTGTCCAGGTGCTCGTACCGGACCTTGGCCAGTGGTGGATACATCATTACGATGAGTCCCCCGGCAATGAGCACGTTGGTGGTGCCCACCTGAAAGTGGGCCATGAGCTGCTCGATGGGCAGGAAGTAGCCCAGGGCGATGCCGATCACCATGGCCAGAAAAATCCAGAAGGTCAGATAGCGGTCCAGGAATCCAAGTTGCTTTTTATTGCTCATGGCATCGGGGTTAGACTTTTATCTGTGAGAATGCATATAATATCTCCCGGCCGATCTCATGGACCCTTTCTGCATACTTGGCCGCCTCCTGGGGCGTTCCATCAAAGTTTTTTGGGTCGTCGTAGGTCAGGGCGATTCTCGCTGTGGCTCCTAGCACCACAGGACAATTTTCGTCGGCGTGTGAGCAGGTCATCACGGCCGCGAAGTTGCTGCTTTGATTGAAGGGGTCGTCGTATTTTTTTGAGAAGGCTCTAATGCCGGGAGCATCAGCGGAAAAGCGCACGTTGTAAACCGGGTTCTCACCGTGGTCAAATTTGTCGATCGAAAATCCGGCATCCTGCATGGCCTTCACGGCCCTGGGGTTGAAGGCCGTCGCTTCCGTGCCACCCGAAAAGCAAACGACGTTGGGTATACCATAGCGATGTGCAGCGGTCTGTGCCCATATTTGCGAAAGATGACTTCTCCTTGAATTATGTGTACAAATGAAGTTGAGGTATGCCTTCTGACCTGCGTCGATCTTGTTTTGAACAAAAGCCGTCAGTTGGTTGAGAATCTGTTTTCGTTCCGGCGGAATCTGATCGAATTCCCGGGTGAGTTGTTCGACAGTTCCTTGTAAGGGAGACAGTAGTGTGGCGGTTCGCGTCGCTGACATGGTTATGTATTATTGTAATATTACGGTAGCACTAGTCAAAAAAATCAACAGCAATCGTTCTTCTTTACAAATTTAGAGAACATGTTTATGAAGATGTCTTTGGCTTCTTCCCACACATTCTCGTCGATGCAGTAGTTCACCTTGGGGCCTTCGATCTCTCCTTTTATGATGCCGATCTGTTTCAATTCTTTGAGGTGTTGATTGATGGTGGATTGTGAAAGCGGGAGCACGTCAACCAGGTCGTTGCAAATACAAGTTTGATTGCTCAACAGGTGTTCCAGTATGGCTACCCGGGCAGGATGGTCAAAGGCCTTGGCCAGGTTGGCCACCCGGTTCTGACGTTTCTTGAAGAGTTCCGATTTTGTTATTCCCATACCGTTATAACGCAATATTACGTTATCATGTTTAGGAATCCAATTTTTCAGCAATCCTTTTTTGAGTGGTGAATGTTTCAAGGTCATCAAGCGATTATTGAAATAATCGTCGGGCCGATATTTCGCAGGATAACATGACCAGGCATCGACCAAAATCAAAACAGGGCCGGGTGCTGGTGTAACGACCGTCATTTTGCAGGGTTGCTTTACGAACCCTCTTCTGCGTTCAAACAAGCATTATGCCTTTGGACTCAGCTCACTGAAAATACGTAAGTATATTTACTGACTTAACTGTCGTCAACTGTTGCTTGGACTTCTTGGTATTTATCGTTATCGAAGGCGCAAGCGTTGCCAAGGACCGCAACCAAGAGGATAGCTTTCATCCCGCATAACAACGGGAATCGACGACTCAAGGGGTGATCCTCTTACTACCGTCTGAATTCAAGTACTCGACGATCTCTTTCTCCAAGTCGGCGAAAACGCGTTGATACTCTAGTTCTCCTTTCAGATTTTTAATCATATCGTTCTTATAGTTCTCGATCGTCCTCGCGCTAAAGTAGAAATCCTGACACAAGCTTTTAAACTCGTCGTTCGTGTTGTACGCGTTAAGAATTATTTTCCGATGCTTGGGAAACCGGTCAAGCATGTAAATAATCTCCTCGTTCATAATTTTTTGATAAGAAATATGTACCTTCCCTTCGGTTGTATATGCAAGTACCTACGGTTGTATATTCAAAGTGCCTGAACGAATGTAGAGGCTTCCGATGTGAACTATAAGTGAATAACCGTATTTAACAGTAAAACCTGTTTAGTCGCTAAACCTGACCCGATGTTAAGAGAAGAAGTTTCCATTCAACTTCGTAGAATTCTCAATTCTGCCCCCATCATGAACTCCAGTGTGCTCACGCAGTTCCTGAATTTCGTCGTGTCTGAAACGCTCGCGGGCCGGAGCGACAGCCTGAAGGAATACACCATCGGTGTGCAGGCCCTGAAGAAGGACGCCGACTTCAACCCACAGATCGACTCCATCGTACGCATCCATGCCGGCCGGCTGCGGCGCGCGCTCAAGGAGTACTATTATGAGGCCGGCCAGAACGATCCCATCGTCATCGACATCCCCAAGGGCAGCTATACCCCGGTCTTCTCCTTCAAGTCCGACAAAGACATGATGGTCTTGACCGATCAAAGTCACGACGAGTTCACCAGCAATCCTCTCGACCCGGAGCTCTCATCGCCGGCCGCACCAGCGGTCACCGTCCAGGATAAACCTACTATCGAGGTACTCCCCTTCAAAAACGTCACCTCGCAAAAGGAGGTCCAGTTCTTTGCCCGGGGGCTAACCGAATACATGAGTGCGGAGCTCACCCATTTCAGAAACGTGAAGGTCATCACCCCGGACCGTGAACAATCTTCCAAGGCACGCGACTTCGTCCTTACGGGAAGTGTTCAGTGGGTGACCGGCCGCATTCGAACCTGGGTACACCTCACGCATTTCGATACACAGGAGCAGTTGTGGGCGCAGACCTTCGAGCGGCATATCTCCTTCGAAAGCTATTGGGAATTCCAGGAAGAGATCGTGAACCAGGTGTTGGCCGAGATCATGGGACTGTACGGGATCCTCTCGCATTTTTACATCAATAAGACCGACAACCTGAGACCGGAAGAACGAACGTCGTACCCGATCCATTACTGGTACTTCCACCTCGTAAAGAACTTTGATCTGCCCGCCCTTCAACAAGCCAAGCAAGCCTACAGCGACATCGTCCGGAATGACCCGAACAATGCCTTGGCCTATGCCTACCTCAGCCAGGTCTGCACCAGCGAAAGGGTCCTGGTCAACGTAGGCTTTGAAAGAGGATTGGACGACGGCCTCACCTATGGGCAGCTGTCGCTAAAGCGCGACTCCCTTTGCCAGGAGGCCTACAAGGCGTTGGCGGCCAACCAGATGTTGCGGGAGCATTACAAAGACGCCGCCCAGCTATTGGAGCAGGGCATACGCATCAACCCGAAGTCCAACGATTACAAGGCCTTCATGGGCGCGACGCTTATCTACAGTGGATTTTACGAACGCGGCAAAGAGTTGCTGGATGAGGCCTTCCAGCGCGATCCATATTTACCCTGGTGGCAGGTGCTGGCCTTTGCCTATTACGCGTTTAACCGTGAACACTACCAGGACGCTATTTTCTGGACCGAACGCATCGAGATGACCACCGAAAAGATCTCCATCCTGAAAGCCGCCTCCTACGCCTTCCTCGAAAACTATAGTATGGCTTTCGACGTGTTGTCCATGGATCGCCCGGACTTGCCTGTCGATCAACTGCTGGACCTGAACCGGCTAAATGTTTTTTTCACCCCTCAAACCCTCGCGCTGCAGGTACGCGAAGGATTAAAGAAACTGATCCAACACCAGTCGTCGGGCGTGTTCGGCATCGTACTCATCCTGATCCTGCCTTTCATTTTCTACTGATCCCCTTCGGCGGTTTCGGACATCTCCCCTCTTTTTTCACGGCAAACCCATACGCTGTTTAACGGTGTAACACCGTGTTTAACTATCATTTCTAATCGTGTCATGGTAACTATGTCTCCCGAAGACAGGGCGTTGTGTCAAGCATACCCTATGCGTTGCGCACGTTTGCCCGTGAATTGAAATGCAGGTTCTACAAAAGATGTTATCATGAAAAGACATTACAAAAAAGGATTCGGTTCCGTACTGCTTGGGGTCGTCATGTTAAGCTTTGCGGGATGCTATGAACGAGGTGCGGACTACGTCGAGGACTTCGATATTGTCGTGACAAAACATGACACAAAATTTGACTTCAAAAAGCTTCACACCTATGCCATCCCCGATAAGGTTGTCAAGATCACCGGCAATTTAGTGCAGGGCGATGATCTCGAATTTGTCAGCGATGTGTATGCGAAAGTCATCCTGGACAACATCAAGAAAAATCTTGACGCCTACGGTTGGGCGATGGTGGACAAGAATGCCAATCCGGATGTGATCATTCTACCTACCTCCATGTCGTCGACCGTGATCTATTACTATTACGACTGGTGGTATTGGGGTTGGTATTATCCCTACGATCCCTGGGGTTGGTATTATCCTTACTACCCATACTACGGAGGGTCCTACACTACGGGAAGCCTATTCATCCAGATGACCTACCCCGATGGCATCACAGCCGCCGGCAACATCCCCGTCATTTGGTCGGGGGTCCTGAATGGACTATTGGAAGGCAGCACGGCCAACATCAACGCCCGTATTGCTACAGGCATCGACCAGGCCTTCACGCAATCGCCCTTTTTAAAATTGACCAACAACTAAAGACATCGACCATGAGAAAAGCACTCCCCATCTTCCTGCTGTTGCTCGTGACCGTTGTTGTCTCGAGGGCACAGCAAAACACGTTTGCCCTGTCGTATACCATCTCCTTCCCGATGGGTTCCACCAGCGACTTCTTATCCAAGACCAGCTTTCGGGGTTCCACCGTGGACTGGCGCTATGCGCTGAAGCCCAATGTTCAAATCGGGGCCAGCGTGGGCTGGTATAACTTCTACGAGGACCGAAGCTTTAACAGCTACACATCTTCTGATGGAAGCACGGTAGCCAGCGGCAAGCAATACCGCTACATCAACACCGTGCCCATCCTCATCCTGGCCGACTACTCCTTCGCTAGCAGCGACGAGCAGAAGATGAAGCCCTTCGCCGGTCTGGGCATCGGCACCACCTACACGCGCCAGGACACAGACATGGGCCAGTTCACATTCCGTGACGACGACTGGCAGTTCACGCTGGCGCCCGAGGCCGGCGTTAAGATCGGATTTCAGCCGGGGTTCAACGGCTACCTCTGCGCGCGCTACAACAACAGTTTTTCCACGACCTACATGGATACGCAATCCTACCTATCGTTGAACATCGGAATGGCCATTGACTTCTAATGAAATAAGGACCCTCTCTTTTTTCATAGTAGTTAAGGTAGGAAGGAACGGAAGCGGGAACTGGAGTCACCGCTCTCCGTTCCGACCTTCTTTTTGCAAACGACACTTCTCGAGAATGAAATCGCTCAGTACGCTTGTCATGTTGATTTGTTTCTTCTTCATTATCGTTCGCGGTCAATCGCAATCAAAGAAATTTGACATGCACGTATTCCGCGATTCGCTGGATGGGGCGTTGGACTTCAGTGCATTTCTCATCACCATGCGCGGCTTTGTTCCCGTGCCCGTCATCGTCACGGAGCCGGCCCTTGGCGGGTTTGGGTTGGGCGTCGCGCCGGTGTTTTTGAAAAAGCGTCCGCCCCAGATCGACACGCTGGCCGCACGCATCAAAGTAACCCCGACAGCACCCGATATGACCGGTGGGGCTGCATTCTATACCCTGAACAAGACCTGGGGTTTGCTTGCCTTCCAGTCCGGCACATGGCTAAAAGCGCGCAGCAAATACCGCATTGCCGGTGGCTATGCCAACGTGAACCTTTCGTTCTACCGCACGCTCCATAACACCGAGCAACAATTCCGCTTCAACCTAAGGACCTTCCCCTTTATGGGCTACCTGCTCAAGGGCATCCGGGGAACGAACTGGAGCGTCGGGCTGCAGTACATGATGCTCCACACCAAACTGAAGACCGACTCCGAATCGCTCCCTGCGTTTGTGACCGGCAAAGAAGTGACCAGCATTGTGAGCATGCCCAGCGCGGTGATCGAATACGACAACCGCGACAATATCCTGACACCCAACCAAGGCTTGCGCTGGCGTACCAGCGTGGGATGGTCGGACAACGCTTTTGGCAGCGACTACGACTATGTGAAGCTGACCAGCTATGTAAACTACTACTACCCGGTATTGAAAAACCTGATCGGCGGGTTCCGGTGGGAGATGCAGGAGGTTTTCAACGAACCGCCTTTCTACCTGCTCCCCTTCATCGACTTGCGCGGCATCCCCATGGCACGCTACCAGGGCAACATCTTTTCACTGGTGGAGACCGAATGGCGATGGGATTTTGTGCGGCGATGGAGCGTCGCAGGATTTATCGGCACCGGCAAGGCCTACGATACGTGGAGTGCCTTTGGTGAAGCCGACTGGGAGACGAGTGGTGGCGCCGGGGTTCGCTATCTCATTGCCCGCAAATTCAAATTGCGCTGTGGTGTGGACCTCGCCCGCGGGCCTGAGCAATGGGCGTATTACATCGTGTTTGGCAGCTCGTGGTTCCGGTAAAAAACGACGAAAAGAAAATACCATGAAACATAACCTTATATACTTCATCCCTAAAAACAATCCTATGAAAAAGATCATCGTAACATGTTTGATTGCCCTCTGCGGCATGGGTTTGTATGCGCAAGAAAAAGTGTTGAAAGAAATGGACGCCGTGAAAATTTCGAAGTCCGATGCGCCCGGTCCGGTTGTCAAGCAGGCAGAAGTCGATTTCCCAGGGGCCAGTCCCTTCCAGTATTATGCCGTAGGCGACACCACGCTGTCTAAGGACTGGAAAGTCACAGAAGAACAGAACTTTTCGAAAGGCGATAAAATAAACCACTACAGCGTAGAGATGCGGGGAAAGGATTCTTACTACCACGCCCTGTACGATGCGAATGGAAAGCTGCTGATGTCGCGCAAAGAAGAAAAGAACGTGGCTTTGCCTAAGGCGATCCTGACCGCCTATGAGAGTGGCCCCTACAAAGGCGTGCCGCTCAAAAAAGACAAGCATTACAAGATCACCGATCATGGTAAGAAGAAAAATTATTATGAAGTCTACCTGACCAATGGCAAAAAGTTAACCTACAACGCTGATGGAACGCTAGTCAAAAAATAGAGCGGACGGTGAATTTTTAAAAATCATAAGTCGTGAGTAGATAAATGTTCATCGCAAAGGCGCCAAAAGAAACATGCACGCCTCGTCTCCTTTGCGTTTTTGCGGTGAGCCTGGTGTGTCCACCCTAATCCATGCCGCATGAAAATCCCCTTCATTTCTACCCTCCTGTCCATTTTGTTGTTGGTATCGCAGCTTGCACACGGCCAAGGTCCATCTGAAGAGGAAGTGAAAAAGGCCAACAATCCACTGGCCAATTCCAAGGCGCTCAACCTTCAGAATTATTATATCCCCACGCTTTACGACAATCCCAACCTGAAAGCCAATACGGCACTCATCCGGTACGCCATGCCGTTTGCCGATGGCAAGGTGTTGATGCGTGCAACCCTGCCATTGGGAACAACGCCGTCAGGATATTCGCCAAACGGATCGCCGAAATACAGCTCGGGACTGGGTGATCTCAATTTCTTTGTGACGTATACTTTCTCCAAGCCGGACGCAAAAACATTATTGGGCGTAGGCCCCCAAGTGGTTCTTCCCACGGCCTCTGCTGATGCGCTCGGTGCCGGCAAGTGGCAGTTGGGGGGCGCGTTCGTTGCCTTCAACGCAGCATCACCGGCCTTTCAGTGGGGAGGGCTCATCACGTATCAAACGTCCATTGCTGGCGACGAAGATCGGGTGTCTACGGCGTTGCTGGTCGTGCAGCCCATCCTGCTTTTTCAGTTGGGCAAGGGGGCATACTTGCGTTCTACAGCGTTGTGGAATTTCAATTTATATAACAATGCTTATAACGTGCCCTTTGGCGTTGGCGCGGGGCATGTGGCCAAGGCGGGCAATCTTTTATTCAACATATTCTTAGAGCCGCAGTTCACCGTGTTGCACGAGGGTGCAGGTCAGCCGGCGTTGCAGTTCTTTGGTGGCATTAACTGTCAGTTTTGAAAGAGCAAGTACTATCAATGAGCTCCTTAATCTGCTGAATCATGAAAACTAAAAACTTCGTATTGATCATCGTGATTTTCTTTGGCGGATGCCTCGGGCGCGTCACGAGAGCGCAGGAAAAGAACAGTACACCGTCCGTGTTGCCGCGGCCTGACTTTCATTTCCCCGGTAGCGTTGGGCGGACCTATCTGGAATCTGATCCGCCTCAATTTCCCAAACCGGTGGAGGCGCCTAAAGGGGCCCCCAACGTGTTGCTGATCCTCCTCGACGATGCGGGGTTCGGACAGTTCAGCACCTTTGGAGGTGGCGTACCCTCCCCTACCATGGATAAGTTGGCGGCAGAAGGATTGCGCTACAACCGGTTTCATACTACCGCATTATGCTCACCAACACGGGCAGCATTGATCACCGGACGAAATCATCACTCCGCATCCTTCGCGGTCATCACGGAAACGGCAACCGGCTATGACGGCTACACCTGCGTTCTTCCTAAAAACTGCGGAACCATCAGCGAAGTACTCCGACAAAATGGATACATGACCGCCTGGATCGGCAAGAACCACAATACGCCGCCTTGGGAAACAAGCCAGGCCGGCCCGTTCGACCGATGGGCGAATGGACTTGGCTTTGACTACTTCTACGGTTTCAATGCCGGCGACATGAATCATTGGAATCCCATCTTGTATGAAAATCATAACCTGGTTCCCGCGTCAGGCGATCCCCAATATCATCTGACTACCGACATTGCCAATCACGCCATCCAGTGGGTGAGGCAAGTAAAGAGCATCGCTCCTGACCGACCTTTCTTTTTATATGTTGCGCCGGGTGCCACACATGCACCCCATCAAGCACCGAAAGACTGGATTGCAAAGTTTAAAGGAAAGTTTGATGGCGGCTGGGATAAGTATCGTGAAGAAACATTTGAGCGTCAGAAAAAACTAGGCGTCATTCCGCAGAGCACAAAACTGACGACACGTTCTGAAGGATTGCCTGCCTGGGAGTCCTTGAATGCAGACCAAAAAAGACTTTATGCCCGCATGATGGAAGTGTTTGCCGCCTACGGTGCACACTGCGACTATGAAATGGGACGTGTCGTCGACGCGGTGAAGCAACTGCCCGATGCTGACAATACCATGATCATCTATATCGCCGGCGATAACGGATCGAGCGCCGAGGGCGGCATTGAAGGATCATTGAATGAAAATCTTTTCTTCAACGGGTTTCCCGAGAAGTGGCAGGACAATTTAAAAGTGATTGATGAACTGGGAGGGCCAAAACACTTCAATCACTTCCCCAGCGCATGGGCACATGCCATGAACACTCCCTTCCAATGGACAAAACAAGTAGCCAGTCATTTTGGAGGCACGCGCAATCCTTTGATCATTTCCTGGCCCGCCAAAATAAAAGACAAAGGCGGTTTGCGCAGTCAGTTTATTCACACCATCGATATTGTGCCAACGATCTATGAGGTGTGCGGTATCACGGCGCCGCTCGAGTTGAATGGTGTCCATCAAAAACCAATCGAAGGCGTCAGTTTTGCTTCTTCGTTTTCGGATGCTAAGGTGATTACCCGGAAAACACAATATTTCGAACTGGGTGTCAACCGGGGAATCTATAGCGACGGCTGGATGGCGTCTGCACTTTCCTTTCCCCCCTGGCAACCTAATCGCGAAAAATTTGATGTAGACAAACAAAAATGGGAGCTCTATAACATCGATGAAGATTTCTCCCAGGCGAACGATCTCGCTGCACAAAATCCAGAGAAGCTTCGCCAGATGCAAGACCTCTGGTGGGTAGAGGCATCGGCCTACAACGTACTTCCACTCGACTGGCGCGCCAGCATACGATTGAATGCGGAAGCCATGGGCCGTCCTACCTTGATGGGCCATCGGAAAACCATGACCTATTACTCCGGAACCATCGGTCTTCCGGATGCCGCATCACCCAACATGACCAATAAATCCTGGACGATCACGGCCGACATCGAAGTGCCTGCGAAAGGAAATGGAATGATCGTAACCCACGGTGGTCTTGAGGGAGGTTATGGTTTGTATCTGCATGACGGCAAGCCTGTTTTTGTTTACAATTACCTCGCCATCGAAAGATCGCTCTTTACATCAAAGGAAGTGCTGGCGAAAGGAAAAAATAAAATCGTGGTTGACTTTGCTTATGACGGTGGTGGCATGGGCAAAGGTGGAAAGATCACCATGACCGCCAATGGAAAGAAAATTGCGGAAGGACGACTTGAGAAAACCATACCGATCCAATTCAGCTTAGGCGAAGGGTTGGACGTCGGTATGGATGTAGGCTCGGCCGTCGACTTCAGCTACAAACTTCCCTTTGCATTCACTGGAATGGTGGAGAGGGTGACGGTGGAGTTGAAATAATGGAATCTTGGACCAAAACTTTTAACTGCTTACCATGATGAAAAAAAATCTACTTGTAATCATCTTCCTGCTGTTGGTGGCCACATCCTGCCGAAAAGTTGACAGGGAAGAGACGGACGTGCCCGCCGTCGTCGACACCGATCCGCTTCCCTCCTGGAACGACGGGGAAGTGAAGCGCGCGATCATTGACTACGTGAACCGTGTAACGAAAGATTCCTCTGCCGACTACATTCCCGCCGAGGACCGCATCGCCACCTTCGACAACGACGGCACCTTGTGGGCAGAGCGACCCTTAGTGCAGGAGCTTTTTGCTTTCTATCAAGCCAAACAAATGGTGGCCAAACAACCCGCGTTGGCAAAGAAGCAACCGTTCAAAGCGATGGTGGAAGGAGACAAAACCTTTTTTGCCAAAGGTGGTGACAAAGCCCTCATCGCGGCGGTCGGTGCCACCCATACCGGCATGACTGAAGATCAATTCGAGGCCAGCGCGAAAACATTTTTTTCTTCGGCCACCTATCCCGGAAAAAATGTGCCGTTAAAACAGATCCGTTACTTGCCACAGTTGGAACTGTTGGATTACCTGCGTGTACACGGGTTTAAAATTTATATATGTACCGGAGGAACCGTCGAGCTGGTGCGGAGCATGGCCCGGGATTTTTATGGCATACCTCCGGAACAAATCATCGGCACATCCTTCAAATACGTTTATGCCGACAGTTCGCGCAAAATCTACCGCGAGCCCATCCTGAACCACTTCAACGACAAAGAGGGAAAGCCGGTAGGCATCCAGTTGGCGATCGGAAAGCATCCGGTGCTGGCTTGTGGCAACGAAGGCGGCAAGGGAGACATTGCCATGCTAGCGTTCAGCCAGGCCGGTAAATATCCTTCGCTGCAATTGCTGGTGAACCACGATGATGGCGCCCGTGAATTTGAGTATAGCGAACCGGACTCTGCATCGCTCAAAGCAGCGAATAAAAATCATTGGCGCGTCATCAGTATGAAGAATGATTGGAGAGAAGTTTTTCCCAAGCCCTAAACCAAAAAAACAAGGAATACCAAAGCGCATGCGTTCCCAGACGATCACGATCATGACAGGCATTCTCATCGCGGCCTTCCAGGCAACGGCTCAGGAAGTTGTGCCACACAACTTTGCCGTCTGGCCAGGGGTCGAGCTTTTTCTCCCCTTTCGCGAAGACAGTCGCTGGGGATTGTTTGCCGAAGGCTATGTGAAGCGTGTGCATTTTCTAAAAGATCCTCAAGGCCTTTTCTGGCGCCTCGGTGGAAGCTATTATTTAAAAAACGGCAATCGCATTTCGGGTGGCCTGGCCTGGCAATACAACTATCCGTATGACGCCGCCGCCCTGCCCTACCCGTGGACGGACTGGCGCATCTGGCAACAATACATGATCCGCCATGTATCGCCAAAAAACAAAGAGCACGCATGGGTGTACAGGATCCGGTTGGAGGAACGATGGTTTGGAAGAAAAAATGATCCGACGGACGAGGGATATGATTACTATAAGTTCGAGACCACCCTCCGCCTGATGCTGCGCAGCCAATGGTACATCAAGCCCCGGGTTGGGGTGGCCGTTTATGACGAGGTCCACCTGCGGGTGTACTCGGAAGAGCGCGATGAAAAGATCTTTGACCAGAACCGTATCTATGCCGGGTTGATCTATGCCCTTGACCGGGACCGATACTGGCGTATCGAGACGGGCTACATGTTTCATTCGATGTGGAACGCACCGGAAAGCGAACCCGGGCGTGAACGCATAAATCACACCTGGCGCATTACCCTGACCGGCGATGTGCCCTTGAGAAAAAAATTGAGCACGGTACGTCGTTAACCCTTTCACGGTGTTTAACGGTGTTTAACTATCTTTTAAAACAACCGAAGTGTAACTAGCCAACGGTTTTGAAACCCATAGGTGTTACGCTATTGGGCCGCAAGACCACTGTACAACGTAAACCCTATCATCATGAAAGTATCGTACAGCACAAAACTGTTTTCATTACTCACTTTTGCAGTGAGCTTCGTTGCGTCTGTTTCGCAGGCGCAGCAAAAGCCGAACATCCTCATCCTGTGGGGTGACGACATCGGCATCAGCAACATCAGCGCCTACAGCGATGGACTGATGGGCTATACAACGCCCAACATCGATCGCATCGGCAACGAGGGCATTCGTTTTCTACACTACTATGGCGAGCAGAGCTGCACGGCCGGCCGGGCCGCCTTCATCACGGGGCAGCATGGCATCCGCAGCGGCCTCACCAAGGTGGGTTTCCCGGGCGCGCCGATGGGTATGAGCCAACTGGATCCTTCCATCGGCGGCCTACTGAAACAGCTTGGCTATGCCACCGGTCAGTTTGGCAAAAATCATGTGGGCGATCGCAACGAAAGCTTACCCACCGTGAACGGCTTTGACGAATTCTTTGGCAACCTCTATCACCTCAACGCCGAAGAGGAACCTGAACTACCCGACTACCCGAAAGACCCCGGCTACCTGGCCAAGTTTGGTCCGCGTGGCGTGTTAAAATGCAAGGCCACGGACCGTGACGATCCCGCCATCCCCGATGCACGTTTTGGCAAGATCGGCAAGCAAACCATCGAAGACAGCGGTCCGCTCACCAAGAAGCGCATGGAAACCATCGACGATGAAACGTCTGCTGCCGCCATCGATTTCATGAAGCGGATGCACTCCGCCAACAAACCCTTCTTCTGCTGGTTCAACGCCACGCGCATGCACCTGCGCACCCACGTGCGCGCCGAACACCGTGGACGATACAAACACGGCGACAGCGAATACATCGACGGCATGATCGAACACGATGAAACCATCGGCACTTTGCTCAAGGCCTTAGACGACATGGGTGTCGCCAACAATACCATCGTCGTATATTCCTCGGACAATGGTCCTCACATGAACACATGGCCCGATGCTGCCATGACGGCTTTCCGCAGCGAGAAGAATACAAACTGGGAAGGTGCCTTCCGCGTGCCCTGCCTCGTGCGCTGGCCTGGCGTGATCAAACCCGGAACGGTCACCGACGAGGTGATGAGTCACAACGATTGGATCCCCACGCTTTGCGCCATTGCCGGCGAGCCCGACATCGTTAACAAATGCTTGAAAGGATATGTAGCCAATGGCAAGACCTACAAAGTGCATCTCGACGGCTTCGATCAATCGACCTTCCTCAAGACCGTGAGCGGCACCGTAGGCAACACACCATCCGTGAAGAGCGCCCGCAATATTTTCTTTTATGCCGATGATGATGGCGCCCTCGTAGCCTTGCGGCAAGGCGACTACAAATACGTTTTTGAAGAACAACGCCTGGCGGGTACAATGGGTTTGTGGGCAGAGCCCTTCACAAAACTTCGTCTTCAGAAGATGTATAATATCTATCAGGATCCCTACGAACGGGCCGACTTCACCTCGAATACCTATTGGGACTGGAATCTGAATCACGTTGGATCCATGTACGGCGTAATGGCCGAGGTCTTCAAGTTTGCCGACACCTTCAAGGAGTTTCCGCCGCGCTCAATTCCACCGAGTTTTAACCCGGCGACGATTTTAGAAGAAGTCCTCGACGAGATAAAAATGGAAAAACGCGAGGCCGCTGCGATGCCCCCAAAGGCAGAGGCTCAGAAAAAGAAAAAATAATCCATATGTTTCTTTAGAAACAACACCCATTGTCATCCGGATGGCGATGGGTGTTGTTTTATTTATGTTCATAACCGTATTTGTTCCAACATTATTCCAGCATTACTCCCTACCCGGTTTCATCTCACTGAAAACATATAAAAAAAACAAGCCAGGACGGGGACAGAATTAGGCTCATCTGCGTACCTTCACATCGTAAATTTCCGTCGGTCCAGTTCCTGTTGCCGGTGCATTCATTTTCTTCCTGACCTATTCTGTTTCCTTTTCCGGCTTGTTTTGTTTGGCGTTATTTTTAACCCGTATGGTGAGATGAAGATTGAGTCTATCATCGTTGATCGCGAACCCGGTATTTCTTCCTACCTGAAGAAATGTTTGGTGTCGAAGTTTCCGGAGATCGTTATCCGGGGCGAGGCATCGAACTATGGCGAGGCGTGCGCGCTCATCAAAACAATCCATCCCGATCTTATTTTTTCGGATGTCAATATTTTCACAAAAAATACGACAGCGCAATCTTCGAACCACGGTGATGGCGGTTATGAGATGATCTATCTGAGCGACAAGTCGGAAGATGCGATCCGGGCGATCCGGCAAGATGTTTGTGGATTTTTGCTAAAGCCCCTGGATGTGAACGATATTGTCGGCGCGGTGGGCAGCGCCGTTCGCAAGCTTTCGCAACGTCTTTTTCCGAGCCTGGCGCCGGATGCGGTTCCCATGCTACTCCCCCATACGAAGTTAGTAGGCATCCCCACGTTGGAGGGGATCGACTTTTTGTATGCGCATGAGATCGTGCGCTGTGAGGGTCTTCAGAAGTGTACGCGCATTGTCTGTACGCGTAAAAATAATCTCATCAGCTCCTACAATGTCGGGGAGTTCCGGAAGTTGTTGGAGGAATATGGTTTCTTTTCGTGTCACAAATCGCACCTGATCAACCTGATGCATGTGCGGCGGTTTACGCGGGAGGGATTTGTGTTTTTGATCGACAATACGGCGATCCCCTTGGCGCGGAGGAGACGATTGGAGTTCCTTCAGATGTTGAAGCATTTGTGAGGAGGTTGTGTTTCATGTTTCTGTGCGTGCTGCTCACTTTTTACAATGCCCTTGCGATTAGATTTCGTTGTCCAAAAGGGGAACCCCTACGGGGTTGAGATGTATTGTTCTTTTGGCCCCGGGTTTCACCCGGGGTTATGATGGGTGAGCCCTCCGGGCTCGGGGAGCCGCTGATAGTTCCGCCAACCTTTCGGGACTTCTTGCGCGCTCTATATATACATTCAGACATTTCCAGATACATTCAGACATTTCCAGATACATTCAGACATTTCCAGATTAATAACAAAACGTTTCGACGATGAACGGTATGTTAAGGATACATATCGGGTTGTTGGATCCCGCCTGGCCATATTCTGTGAGTCATTGACGCCTGATGCTTTCATTTTTTTGTGATGGGCATGTAAACCATTATACCGATAACGGTTCGTAGTCTACCGATCGTTGGACGAACTTTTGTCGTGGTCAGATGGTGGTTGCGTTTTGGGTTGGGTTTGTGGTAAGCTTATATAAAATTTCCAGCCGCAGGAAATGAATGATGTCATAAAAAAAATAAGCCTAAGCGACGACCTGAGCGAGGAAGATGGCCCCGGTGGTTCGGATGTGATTGTGCAGTTTGGGAACAATGACTTGTACGTGGCCACATTCTATTCGATCGGCAACCTGGAGCATATGATTGCCTTGCATAACGCGTCGGAGGAGCGGGACTCGGAAACGTATTACAAGATCTTCAACGCAGTCATTGTGAACGACCTCCGGGAAACAGACCTGATGCCGGTCATCGAGGCGATGGTGGTGGAGGGGGATTTTCAACTGGTCTTCAAAAAAGTATAGAGCATATTTTCCGGACGAGGCGCCCTGGACGGTCGCCTGAAAAATGTTACCGCCATGATTGATTTACTAGTGGACGAAGTCAGCAGCCAATTGAACGATCATCTCCGGTTGAAGGGCATGGACGACCTGTATAAATGCACCGTCGGCGACGTGACCGTTCACGACAAGAACAACGAAGCCGGTGGCGACAACGAGATCGTCGAGAGCATCATCCTTTCTTTGGTTTCGGTGGAGGAAGAGAATGCCCTGAAGAACAACTATCCGCTTCGAAAGGTGGGCTCGAGTTTTCTGCAGGAGAAGAGTTCGGTCTACATCAATGTGTACCTGTTGTTTGCCGCAAAGTACAACAACTACGACACCGCCCTGAAAGCGTTGAGCCAGGTGATCACCTGCTTCCAGACGATCCGCAGGGTTTTCTTTGTGTTCGACAACGAGACCCAGGAGTCGGTGCTGAACCTGCACAACATGGGGTTCGAGAATCTGAACAACCTGTGGACGGTTTTGGGTGGACGCTATTTGCCCTCGGTCATTTACAAGGCGCGCGTGCTGATGTTCCAGCAATCGCCGCCAGTCAGCGGTTCAGCCATTGTGGATATCCAGGAACAAGAAGCCATACCGTGATGCTACACTTCAAGTACAAACCCTTTCTATCGGTCACGGTATTGCACAATTTCTACTTCGACAATACCAGTCATGACTTTGTGTTCGCGGCCGACGCCGACACCCTGCAGACATTGACCAGCCTGGGTCTGCGCGCACGCAACGCAGACGGCAAGCTCGTGCTCTACCAGGAGTTGGATGCAAACGACATCCCCTTCACAGCCATCGACGCCGTAGCTGATCTGTACTTCACGGTGCAGCCCAAAACCGATGTGCTGAACATCATGGAAACCCCGCCCCCATCGCACTACTGGTTCTCGAACCTGAGAGAAGACGGCACCTACTCCAATGTGCTCACCCGCAACGCCACGCTCACACTGGCCGACGCCCTTCCCGACGTGAGCGGCCAGGTGAAGGGGTTGAACTTTGCCCTGGGAACAATAAGCACCTTTACCCTAAAGAAGCTCACCGCGGCCGTAGGCTGGACAACCGTGAAGCAATACCCGGTAGACGCCCAAATGACCGACCTGAAGCTGGACGTAAATACCGGGGGACTGTACCTGCTGGAGACAAAGCTCACCGACAACAGCGTAACGCAGCAAAAGATGATCCTTCACAACGCCCTCGCAGCGGCTGGGAGAGCGTGGTCCATACTCCACTTACAGATCAAACCCGGCGATACCAATCAAGCCTACACCATCCCGCTGTTGCCGCGCGAAGCCGTGTGGCAATACTATTTGGTGGAATCCAAGCATCGCGCTACGACGCTCGACCCCACAAAGTTGTCGCTGAAATATACGGCGGCCGTGACCTCGCGCTACCCGGTCAATGTGGCCATGAGCCGCATCGATCCGGGGGCCTACTCCACGGCGACAAAAAAATTTGTGGATGGCATCAAAGAAGATACGGCGAACATCCGCGATGTGTACCTGTTCGAGACCGGGGGCAAGCTGAAACTATTCGACGGCGAGCAACCCGAAGTAAAGATCATTCACAACGGCGTGGACCTTGCCGGGCGCATTACCATACCGCGCCGGAGCATGAACAACGCAATCATCACATACAAACTTTAAAAACCCTTATACAATGGCAGCCTTATTAGACCTTAGAATGCCTGGCGTGTACACCCAGGAAATTCCCACCCTTCCTCCCACGGTAGGCGTGATACCCAGCGCCGTTCCCGTCTTTATCGGCTACACGGAGAAGGCCGACAAGAAAGGCGAATCGTTGCTCCTGAAACCCACGCGGGTAAAATCCATGAAAGAATTCGAGAGCTGGTTTGGCGGCGCCCCCAAAGTGGAGCTCACGGTAGACATCGACGATTCGGAAGGCGTGTCACCAAAGCCTTCCATCAACGTGGTCTATCCGGTGAGCATGACATTCAAGATGTATCACTCCATGCTGTTCTACTACGCCAACGGCGGAGGCCCGTGTTTTATCGTTTCGGTGGGCGGCTATACCAGCGGTGGCAATCCCGCGACGCCGAGCGACACCGAGTTGGCGAAAGGGTTGGCCACGCTGTCTAAAGTGAAAGACGTCACCATCATCGTCTATCCCGACGGCACGTCGTTGGAGGAACCGAAATATTTCACCCTCATCAATTCCACCTTCGACCACTGTCAGAAAATGAAGAATCGTGTCACCGTCATCGATGTGCACGAAGACAACGGCGAAGATCTTGATGCGTTCGAGGTTTTTCAAACCGGAATGGCTACGGATATCGAGTTTAAAAAATACGGCATGGCCTACTATCCCTACATCGACACCGTATTCAGCTATGCGTATGATCCTCTAAATGTGCACATCCGTTTTCACAAACAAACCTTGCCCAATCCCACGGCTGCGGCCACCATTGCCTTCAAAGCACTGACGGATGCTACGGATGGTGCGATCAACGCATATGTCACGGCCTTGAATGGCGTGAAGGCGCCACTAGCGCAGAAGAAATTTATAGAAGGCCTGAATACGGCGCTGCAACAATTCAACACCGACAATCCCGGCTCCACACCCGACACACTCAAGGCCAAGCTCATTGAATTTACACGTGGCAAACCGTTGCCACAAGCCGTGACCGACGCCCTGGCTCTTCCCAACCCAGATGTACTCGCCATCATGACCACGGCGGTGACCACGGCCACCACTGCGCTCACAACCGCACAGACCGCCGTGACCACGGCAAAAACAGCGATGGACACGGCCGCCACTGCCGCTGCCGGCGGGCTGGACTTAGGTGGGGGTAAAAAACTCTATTCGTATGCCAACACATCGATGGCGAAAGTGGCCGAGAAAAAGGACGACCTGCTGTTCAACAAAATAAAAGAGGCCGTCGCGAACTATCCGGTGAGGCTCCCCCCTTGCGGAGGGATCGCAGGCATCTACGTCCGTACCGATGCAACGCAAGGGGTATGGCGCGCCCCGGCGAATGTCAGCGTTTTTGGCGGCATCAAACCGGCGCTGGAGATCGACGACGATCTGCATGCCGAGTTGAACGCACCGTCGAGTGGAAAGGCCATCAACGTCATTCGCGCCTACCCCGGCCGTGGTCTGCTGGTGTATGGTGCGCGCACGTTGGCCGGCAACGATTTGGAGTGGCGCTACGTGAACGTGCGGCGTACATTCTGTTTTATAGAGGACTCGATCGCACGGGCTATGCAGGATTTTGTGTTTGCGCCAAACAACGAACAAACCTGGATCAAGGTGCGGGCCATGATCCGGAGCTTCCTGAACCGCCTGTGGAAAGCCGGCGGTCTCTTTGGCAACACGCCCGAAGATGCCTATGAAGTGATCGCCAGCGAGCCCGAGTCGATGAGCGTCGACGACGTGCTGAACGGCATCATGCGCATCTATATAAAAGTGGCCGTGGCGCGCCCTGCCGAATTTATCGTGCTGCAATACGAGCACAAGTTTGAAGTAACCGAATCCTAACCCTTAAACGCATCAAGATCATGGCAATAGGTTATCCCATTCCCAAATTCTATTTCAAGGTGTCGCGCCCCGAACAGGAGTTCAGCAGCGCGGACCAGATCGGCTTCACGGAAGTGAGTGGCCTCGACTATCAGATCGATCTCATCGAATACCGCCACGGCAACGATATCAACTTCTCCAAGATCAAGTTGCCCGGCTTGCGCAAGTTCAGCAACGTGACATTGAAGAAAGGTGTGATCCAGGGGTTCAAAGATTCCAACGCCGAATTCTTTACCTGGATCGGCGACGGCAAGAAAGACGGCACCGTGCGCAAACGGTCGGGCTACCGGCGAAACATTGTCATCACCCTCAACGACGAGGAAGGTCACGCCGTGGTGGCCTGGACGCTCACCAACGCCTGGCCTGTGAAAGTAGCCTTCAACGACATGAAAGCTGACGCCAACGAGGTGGCTGTGGAAAGCCTCGAGCTCGCGATTGAAGATCTCGCGGTCGAATATAAATAAACGGCGATGGCAGCGGACACACAGTACCCCCCGGCGGGCTTCTATTTCAAGATCCAGATCGACGGCATGCCCGACAGCGACTCCGAATTTCAGGAGCTCACGGGCCTTTCGATGAGCCTGGAGCTGCAATCGGTCAAGGAAGCGGGCGAAAACCGGTTCACACACCAATTGCCGTTGCCGGCGCGGGCGGAGCCTTTGGTATTGAAACGCGGGCTGCTCATCAGTTCGCCGCTCATCGAATGGTGCCGCAAAGCGATCGAGGAGTTTACGTTCTCGCCCAAAAATCTCCATGTATTCCTCCTGGACGTGGAGGGTGGAGCCAATGGCCAACCGAAACCTTTGATGGCCTGGTATCTCGTGCACGCTTTTCCCACCAAGTGGGAGATCACGGGGCTCAACGCCATGAACAGCGAGGTGGCCGTGGAGACCATCCAGATCAATTACAACTACTTCACCAAATCATCCTAATCCAAGCCTATGCCGGTTGTTATTCGCGACTTGGTCGTTTTGGCCCACATCATCGAGAGCACCGAAAAAAAAGACGGTGCCCAGCGCGAGGCATCGACCCAAGGGGCCACGCTGAATGAAGAAATGCGGTTCCAGATCGTGAACGCCGCCGTGCAACAGGTTATGGAGCTCCTGGAACGTCAAAAAGACCGATGAATTTATGGACACCACCATCAATAAACTACGCATCATTTCCTTGCCTTCGCCCGACACCAGCGCGGCCGGGAGCCCGGCGGCGGCACTGGGTGCTATAGCCGGGGCGTTGCTCACGAAGATCTTCGAAGTGCAGATCAACCCCGAACAGATCACGCGCAACTTCGGCATCAAGTATCGCGAGCCCAATGCGCCGGGGGCCAACGGTTCGGAGTTTCAATTTGACAAGGTGAACCCCGAAGAGTTGGAGCTTCGCTTTATCCTGGATGGAACGGGCGCCGTGCTGCAAAACAACATGCCCTCGCCCGACATGGTGGGCAACCTGTTGAACGCCTTGCCGGCGGAAGCGCAAGCGGCCTATGTGCCCGTGAAGGTCCTGCAGCTGCAAGCAGCCGTCTATGATTTTATCGACGAGAAGCATCGCACACCGTTCATCCTGGTGCAATATGGCAAGTTGGTGTTTATGGGGTTGCTCATGAACATGTCGGTAAACTACAATCTTTTTAGCCCCTCGGGCATTCCGTTGCGTGCAGAGGTAACGTTGAACCTGAAAGCGCACACGCCTTTCAAGGACAGCGCCGCGCTGCTTTCCCTGCTCTCTCCGGACCTGACGCGACGTCACCAGGTGGTGGCGGGCGAAAATATCCTGCGCATCTGCGACGATGTGTACGAGGCAGAAAAATATTACCTGGAAGTGGCCAAGGCTAACGGGCTGACCAATTTCAGGAATCTGAAACCGCTGACGAATCTCATTCTTCCTCCGCTTGAAAAAACTCCGGCATCATGATCATTCCCGGCACGGCACAAGAGCAAAATAAAAAAACGGATACCGTAGCGGTCACCGTGCGCATCGACGGCAAGGATGTGACGATGGACCCCGGTGGCTTGATGGCGGTGTCGATCGGCCTGGAAGCAAACAAAGTGCCTTGGGCTCGCCTCATCTTTGCCGACGGTTCCGTGGAAAAGCAGACATTCGAAAAAAGCGATACCGATACCTTCTCGCCCGGTAAAACCGTGGAGATCCTGATGGGCTATGGCCAGGACAAGGATACGATCTTCAAAGGGGTGGTCACGCGCCATGCCGTGAAGATCATGCCGAATGCGCCCTTCCGGCTGGAGCTGGAGTGCAAAGACCCCGTAGTGAAAGCTACAGTCGTAAAAAAAAGCTTGTATCACTATAAACAAACCGATAAAGCGATTATCCAGGACATTCTCGGCACGTACCCTGACGTGAAATCCGGCGACATGAAAGAAGAAGGCACGCAACACGATTCACTGGTGCAATACAATGTGAGCGATTGGGATTTCATGGTGATGCGCGCCGACGCAAACGGCATGTTCCTGCGCGCACAAGGCGGGTCGGTGGACTTGCTGAAACCCGAAATAAAGGGCACCGCCGACTTGCAAGTACAGTTCGGCATGAGCAGCAGCGGGCTCTCGCTCCAGGAGTTTGAATCGGAGATCGATGTGCGCAATCATTATCCTAGTGTAAAAGGTCACACATGGGATGCTTCAAAACAAGAAGTTGCCGAAGAGAAAGCCAGTAAGGACGGCGGAGGTGGTGGCGGTGGCCTGGGTGGTGTGGTCGGCCAGGTTGCAAGTGTCATCGGAGGTGGTGGCGCGGCAAAAAAGGATTTTCCGGACGTGTTGTATTCGGATAAAAATACGGTGGAGCTCTATCACGGCGGCGACGTCGATTCAAAAGCATTAACGGCATGGGTAGACGCAAAGATGAAGCGTGGCGAGCTTTCGCGCATTCGCGGACGTGTGGCCTTGAACGGGGCGAAGATCTTGCCCGGCGACACACTGGAAGTGAATGGCGTGAGTTCGCGCTTTAATGGCAAACACCTGGTCACCGGCGTGTTGCACCAATACGCCCGCGGCCATTGGAAGACCGACATCCAGTTCGGCTGGATGCGCGACTTCGTGGCCGACGAGTGGACCTCATCCCAACCCGACGCGTCGGGCCTCGTGCCGGGCATTCGCGGATTGCACGTCGGGGTGGTGTCGAAATTGGAAGGCGACTCGCGCTCGGGCGATTTCCGCATCCAGGTGCGGCTTCCTTTTGTGGCCATGAATGCCAACGGTTCGCAGGCGGATGGCATCTGGGCGCGTCTCGCCAACGTCTATGCCGGCGACAAACGCGGCTTCATCTTCCGGCCGGAGATCGACGACGAGGTGATCGTCGGTTTCATCAACAACGATCCCAACGATGCCGTGGTGCTGGCCGCCATGAACAGCGAAAAGAACGTGGGCCCTTCCGAGATCAAAGCCAGCGATAAAAATGAGAAGAAGGGCTTCATCTCCAAATCGGGCATGCAATTCCTCTTCGACGACGACGCGCAGAAGATCACGGTGAGCGCCGGCGACAGTTCGGCGCCGCATATTGAACTGGATGGAAAAGGCAGCAAGGTCACCATCGCCTGCGACAGCAGCAACTCCATCGAACTGTCGTCTTCCGGCGTGACGGTGAAGGGAACGCGAATCGACTTGAATTAAAAATTAACCCGTGTAAAAACAGTTAAAAGATCAACCACATAAACTCATCACTATGCCTGGAAAACCCGCAGCAAGAAATATGGACAAACACGTTTGTCCACAGCCGTTATCGAGTGGCACCGGTGTTCACGGGCCGGGCACCATCACCGCCACGGGCGCGGCGCAGGTGTATATCAATCAACAAATGGCGGCGGTGGAAGGCGACATGTGTATTTGTGTGGAGCCCGGCAACACGATCAAGCAGGGGTCGTCCACGGTCTTCTTCAAAAGCAAAGCTGCGGCGAGACAACTGGACCCGACGACGCACAACCCTGGAGGCTTTATTATGTTGGGTTCTCTCAATGTTTTTATCGGCGATTAAAACGAGTGCTATGGACTATTTATTCAACAACCAGCAAACGGAACAAAAAGCTTTTCTTGGAAAGGGATGGGCATTTCCGCCACACTTCGATCGCGCCACGGGCACAGCCGAGATGGTGCAGTATGAAGAAGATATCTGGCAGAGCCTGCAGATACTGTTCAGCACCAGTATCCGCGAACGCGTACTACAGCCGACGTATGGCTGCAATCCCGAGGACTATGTGTTCACGTCGCTGAACGTGTCGTTCCTCACCTACCTCGAAGACCTCATCCGCAAGAACATTGCCCAGAACGAACCGCGCATCAAGCTGCAAACGCTTTCCATCGTGACCGGCCAGTTGGAAGGCACCCTGGAGATCGTCCTGGACTACATCGTGCGAAGCACCAACACGCGGTTCAACCGTGTGTATCCTTTCTACAAGCAAGAAGGCACAAACGTTGAATTATGATCCTACACTGCAACACCCTGTCCCATTCCCTCGTGCACAGCGGCACGCAGCAGCGCGACCGCTTGTTGCTGAGTCTCATCCCCGGGCAACTGAAAATAGACGATCGCTCCATCGAGCAACTGATCGCCTTTGCCGGAACCCTATCCAAACACGTGCGCTACTGGAACGACGCCAACCAGGACGGCGGCGACTGGCTTCCCTTCTGGGAGTACGATCTCACCAGTCTGCTCGCTATTCTCGCGGCCACCGACCTGGAAGGGCCGCGCACAAATTATCGCGCCCGCGAACTGGAATATTATAAGCTGAAAAGAAAACAAGAGCAAGGCGCCAACGTCACTCCCAACGCCGTGATCGACGACCTGGTGACTAACCCGGAGTATGGCATTTATGGGCTGGCCCTCCTGATCCAAAACATCTGTCAGAAAGTTCCACCCACTCATCCGCTGAAAACCGACATCTGCAATCTCATTGCGGGCACACTAAAAGATCCCCTGTGCCGGCTCATCTCTTTTCACAAGGCCATCGATCCGCAAGCGATCCAAAAGTACGGCATGTTTATCGGCGGCGGCGCATGTTCCGACAGTTGGGGCATGCCCAACAACGCAGCGTTTGAATGCATCAACTTTGTGCTGCCTTACGAGTATATCGAAGAACTGTGGAAGTTGTTCCTGATCTTCTATAAGGCGCTGACGGTCATCCTGGGAAAAGTGAAAAAAGCGTTTCAAACCGCGCTGCGCATCCGGCACGATCATCAACCACACGTTGCCCTGTTCATTACCTTTCTCCAGCTTTTTAAATACATCCAATCGGACCTGAACGGCTTGCTGGAGAAACACCTCATGTTTTTCTATCACGACGTGTTGCGCCTGGAGAGACGACGTTTGGTGCCGGACAAGGTGCATGTGGTGTTCGAGATCGCCGCCAACCTGGTGCGTTATAAAATTCCCGCCGGCACCGAATTGAAAGCCAACGTGGACAAGGCCGGGAAGCCCATGATGTATGCGTTGGAGGATGAATTGGTGATCTCCAATGCAAAATTGATCGAGCAACAGAATCTGTATGTGATCAAAACCATTGACGCCACCACGCAAGCCCAATCCCAATTCGGCATTTATTTGCCAGCGGCCGACAAGCGCGATGGTTTTGAAGAAGCGTGGCCGGAGGGTACCAAGAATTGGAGTGCCCTTTCGGGTATGCCGGTGTATGAACGGGTGGTGTATAAGTTGAGTCAGTTGCAAAAACTGGCCCGGAAAAGAGAAGTGTTGCCGGCGGCCTTCCGGGAAGAAAGAGAGAAGTATCAGACCTGGTTGAAAAAGCTGGAATACTTTTCGGGGTTTAGCGTGAGCAGCGCGGAACTTTGGATGAACACAGGCTTTGACCGCGACGTTGAACTCACCTTTTCGTTCTCCCAAACCAATCCGCCGTCAGCCGACTACTCTATCCTCGATGATTTTATTGTGGAGTTGTCCACGGAGAAAGGGCTGGTCCCATTAACCTTTGGCACGATGTCCGAAATCGACTCGGAGGGTGCCGTAGGATTCGTCCCGTCTCAGCCCACCAACACCGCGGAGGACTATAGTGGTTTGAGCATCATTGCGCGCGAAAGTCTTACCGTGTACCACATCAAGCTTTTTGACGATTTCCCCTCGGTGCTTCCCGTTGACGATGACCTGCCACCGTTTCTTCGATTCCGTTCGAAAGAAGGAAGGATAGCGCCGGCGATAACCTCCATTTTGATCTCCACGACCGCGAATGGAACGCTCTCGAATTTGCAAAAGGGAACGCCTGACCTGATGTTCTTTGAAAATAGTGATGGCAATATCGACTCGGGAGCCAACATCCTGATAAAACCAGGAAACGGTCAGTTCATGGCCATAAAGATCCCCGAGATCTTCTATAAGAAGATCAACCTGCTGGAGATCGAAAATCAAAGCGCCAATAATCTGACCACTGATGCGGTCATGGTGCTCAACGGAACTCGGCAGAATCCCAATGCAGCCGGCGGCTTGCCGGATTATACCGAAGGGACGGGGACGCTGAGCATACCGGATGCGTTCGACTTCAACGCTTTAAAAAATAATAGAAACGGCTGGTCCGGTATTGAATTTGACCTGACCTTGCCTCAGGATGTGCCCGCAGTAGTCCTACGGGCTTCCGACCTATTCTTACGTTATCAATCTGTCCCCGTCCAAATTCCACTAGCTGGCGCTCCGGACCGGTCCACACGGCTGCACCACATCGATTACTTCAGCTCGCTGGGCAATTGGAATGCCAGCGGGGAATCCAACAGGGCCTTGCGGCCGATTCCAGAAATCAAGCAGCCCGCATTGAAACCCGTGCTGGGCGAGAAAATGTTGGACGACGCCCAAAAGAACGTCACGCCCGACGATGCCAACGGCAACCTGTTCCTCGGTTTTGAAAACCTGGTGCCCAACCAAACCCTGTCGGTTCTTTTTCAAATGGCCGACGGCACCAGCAATCCCGATCACTATCCGCCGGTGGTGACGTGGTCGTACCTGACCAAAGAGCACTGGCAGGAAATACCGCCGCAATTCATTTTGAAAGATACCACGGAGGGTCTGGAGCAAACCGGCATTATTCTCTTCCAAATACCGGATGATATCACCAACAACAACACGGCGATCGTGGGCAAGGATGGACGCAAAGACCTTTACTGGCTTCGCGTGTCCGCTACAGAAATACCGGATGACCAAGTGTTTGTCGACGCCCTGCCCCACCTCATCGACATCCGCGTACACGCCGCCGAGGCCCTCTTCGAAGACAACGACAACACCGAAGAGCACCTCGACGCCGGACTGTTGCCCGGCACCATCGCCGCGCTGCGCTTTCGCGATGTGAACGTGAAGACCGTTCAACAACCGTATGTCTCCTTCCAGGGCAGACGCTCGGAGAAGGACGACAAGTATGGTTACTGGCGCCGCGTTCACGAACGGCTTCGTCACCGGAACCGGGCCGTCACCTTGTGGGATTATGAGCGGCTGGTGCTGGAGGCATTCCCCGAAGTGTCGGTGATCAAATGCCTGACGCACACCCGCAGGATCTATACCGCACGGCCGGGCTATGTCACGCTGGCCGTGATCCCGTTCCCCAATAAAATGGTCGCCAATGGCATCTATCATCCCACGTTCAACGCCGGTGAGCTTACGCGGATCAACAAGTTTGTGAGCACCCGCAACAGCTATTTTGTGAGCGGCTATGGCGATCCGGGATTTTGTTGTTGTGAGGACGATTGCCAATGCGATCACAATCACAACCACCTCGAAGTGATCAACGCCCGCTTCGAGCCCGTGCGCCTGCGGTTGTGTGTCCGCTTCCGCGAAGGATTGGATATTCCGTATTACACAAAGGAACTGAACGAAGCACTGAAAACCTTCCTGGCGCCGTGGGCACACGACAACAAGCCCTTGCTTTTCGGCGTGCCCATCAGCGTGACGCGGCTGCTGCAATTCCTGGAAAACCTGACTTATGTCGACGTCATCCTAAGTCTGCGGCTAAAACATTTCAGTTCGCAGCAGATCGCAGAACAATTCGAAGACAATGTGGATTGGGAAATTCCCAACGCGGCCGACCAGGTTGTTCCCTTCACGGCAGCATCGGTGTTGACCACCTACCTGGACAAGCTGAACGAAGACAACCCCAACGTGATCGATCACGTGATCAACGTCGTGGCTACCCATGAGAAGTGCGCTTGTGAAGCTTGCGCAGAAGATCAGGAGCCCGTGGTGGCACCCCCTGCTCCACCCGATGGAGTCGTGGTGCAACCTGGCGATCTTTCCACCGAAGACCGGAGGAGGATTGATGACTTGACAAAAAGCGTGGTCAGGAGCTGGAGAAACGCAGACGCCAGCACCGCGTTCCGTGAGCTTCACACAACACTGAATGAAATGGTGGAACGCGGCGACCTGAAAGGGAAAACGGTAGCCAATCCTGAAAACGGAGTCGAAGCAACCGACGCCTATAAGATCGAAAAAATAAAAGACGGCCGGCTGATCCAGCGTCTGAAAGTGAGCGTGGCCCTAAGCCCTGGTCGATTCACCACGTTTGAAGTGACCAAACCTAACCCTTGAAATCCTGACGCATGAGCACCTCTCTGACCATACCCCAGAACCCCCAGTATCCACCCTCGATGGACTGGCTCTTTCTCCGCCGCGAAGGCATGCGGCACATCGAGCAATTGACCTCCGACATCTGGACGGACTACAACCTGCACGACCCTGGCATCACGTTCCTGGAAGCGTTGTGCTATGCCATCACCGATGTGGGCTACCGCTGCAATATGAATGCAGCCGACCTCTTTGCACAAGCCGAGGGCAAATCGTTTTTCACGGCCGTGGAAATGTTGCCGTGTGGTCCGGTGACCGCGCTGGACTATCGGAAAATACTCATCGACATTCCCGGTGTCAAGAATGCGTGGGTGGAACAAATGCACGATGCAGAGGTGTGGTTTCAATTTCAGATCAACGTCAAGCTGTTCATCGATACACTTTCGCCTTACTTTGAAAAAATTGATGCCAATGCCGGTGATATCGAAAATTCCCTGAACGCGCTCATAGCGATCATCGAAAAGGGAATACCCCTGTTCATTAGAGAAATAAATGAATGTCAGCCGGAGAAAGATCGCGAAAGTAAAAAAATGGCATTCAAAAAATCACTCTTAAATAAAGTTGATTTATCCGGCAACACCAGCGCTTTAGCTGAAAATTTGAGAAAAGCGATCCTGCTCTATTTCCTCGACCGCTATTATCCCGAATGGATAACCTTTCTCTCCGACCAGCTCTCCTCAGCGGACGATACCGAAAAGCTAGCGTTGATGCGCATACAACTCGCAACGCTTGGCCTAAAGAAAGCCGATGACTCCAAGCTTCTCGAAGCCCTGCAACTTTTAGTTGATTTCGTTAAAGCCGGTCCTCCAGAAATTAGCGACTTCGTCTTTGGAGAGACGTTGCTTACCTTGCTGTTCGCTGGAAGTTTACAGGTTCGCGCGGTCGGCGATCCTACCGATGCGAATAGCTACAACATTTTTATTCCACAAGGTATCTATTCCGTCACGCTTCAGTTGGAGCCCGACCGTGCCGGCGACGAGGCAGACATCAAAGAAATTGCGCTCCGGAAAATGCACCGCCACCGGAATCTGTGTGAAGATATCCACCCCGAAGTTCACATTGTCGAATACATCGACATGGGTATCCGTTTGTCCGTGGCCATCGACCCGGAATGGGATACGCTGGAAGTGATGGCACAAATATATCATTGCATCCAACATTATTTGTCGCCGGACATCCGGTTCTACAGCCTGGAGGAAATGATGAACCGCCACGCCGCGTTCACATTGACCGTCGACAGCTTTATCGCCCTTCAGGGCGCCAATCTCCCGCAAGATCTGATCGATGCCTTAAGCCCCTTGCTGAACAAAAAAATTATTGGCGACACCAACCTGAAAAAAGAACTGGCGAAGGTTTGGGATGAGACCGCCCTGGAAGATTATTACGACGATGTATTCCTGGCCGCCGAAAAACAATACGACGCCGATCCCGTCTATAACGGACCGCTGTTGAAGCATGGGTTTATAGAAGAAAAGGAACTGCTCCTCGCCCAACCGCGTCAAACGGTTTATCGCTCGGATCTCTACCAGGTAGTGGCCGCCGTGGAAGGCGTGCTCCAGATCGACCGGCTTGAGATCTACAAATGCGGCATGGACAAACCGGAAAAACCCGACTGGTGTCTTTCGTTCGAATGCCGGTGTCTTCCTCAGTTGAAACTGGAATGCTCCGAACTTACGGTCAGCTCGCACGGCGTGGAGATCCCGCTCAAGGCCGAAAAACTCATTGAGTATATCGAATCGCACCCCGAAAGCACCACCAAGTTGAACCGGAAAGGTACCCTCGACCTGCCTGTTCCGCAAGGCCGCATCATTTCCGATCTCACCGACTACACCAGTGTGCAGGAGGATCTTCCCCGCACCTATAAAGTGGGCAACACCGGCATTTCGCGAAAGGAAAGCGAGTTGCGCCAGGGCGAAGTGAAACAACTCAAAGGCTACCTGCTGTTTTATGATCAATTGCTGGCGAATGCGCTCTCGCACCTGGCCAGTGTGAAAAACCTGTTGTCGGTGACCCCGACCAAAACCGACCCTTATCAACCGTTGTTCACCATTCCGTTCATACGGGAAGTTTTGTTGGATTATGCGGTGGATATGTCGTGGGATAATTTTGTGCCGGGCGCCGACGATCCGTATATCAAGATCCTGCAGCAACTGTCGGAAGGAAATCCGACGGCGCGAAACATGTTCCAGGATCAATTGCTGGATCACCTGCTGGCCCGTTTTGGCGAACAGTTCACGGACTATGCGCTCCAGCTTTTCCGCATCGAGCGGCCCCTCGACAACACCAGCGATTGGGAAGCCAATGCCGGTTTGGAGGAAAGCATCAAAGACAAGCAACGTTTCCTTTCGCTCATGCCCTCGCTGGCCGCGTCACGTGCAGAAGGTTTCAATTATCGTTTCAACGCCAAGGAACCGCCGCGCTATTGGAACACCGATGCCGTGGAAGGCGTGAAGAAGCTGGTGTGTGTGAAACTGGGCATCGACGACTTTACGCGCCACACGCTCACCTGCGAACCGGGCTTCGTGGTGGAAGTAGGCCCCCGGACAACGCCCGGCAGCCACACCACCGGGCGCACACGCTACGAGTTCTACATCCGCAAAGACGACCAAAGCACTTCCCGGCTGCTGGTGAGCACCATGGCCTTCAGTTCTTCGCAGGGCGCAGAGAATGCCAGCGCAGACTTTTTGAATATGGCTGTGGACAAAAACAACTACGGCCACGTCGACGGACGGGTGGGCTTCTGGGTTGGCGTGGAGCCCACAGCCCGCACGACCGACAACGCCCTGATGCTGGAGCCAAAGGCCGATCCGGAAGAAATTGAAAAACGCCTGCAATACATCCAGGACCTCGCTTCGCGCAATTGCGAAGAAGATGGCTTCCACCTGTTGGAGCACATCCTGTTGCGCCCCCGCAACGATGCCTATACGCAATTGTTAAAACCGATGCTCTGCTGTCTGGAAAATTTGGAATGGTTGGACCCGTATTCGTTCTGGGTCACGGTGGTCATTCCCGGCTGGAGCGGGCGCTTCAGCGATGAAGCGCGGAGGCAGGCTTTTGTTCAAACCGTGCTGCGTGAAATGCCGGCGCAGTTGGAAGTGCGCTTCTGCAGTGTGACGCGGGAAGGTATGTTCCAGTTTGAAAAAGTGTATCACGAATGGCTCCGCTGTTTGTGTTCCGAGAAACAGGATGGCCTGGCGCAGGCCACCAACGACCTGGTGCAATTGATGAACGGCTGGCAAGAAGATCAAATTATTCAGGGTTAAACTATAACAGACCATGACACAAGAAACCGACACCTGCCTTTCCGGCTACGGCGTAGTTTGTGGTGCCGAAGTTCACGTGGCACCCGACTGTTCTATCGAAGTGGATGAAGGAACGCTCATTTTTACCGGGGGCGCGCTGTATCATTCCCCCAAACAGCACTTCCGCTACTATGTGAAGCCGGCCAACATGAACGCCCAGGTGAAGGCCTACATGATCGCCTACCTGCAACTGAAAGAAACGGCCGACGACACCCTGGAGTTCTGGCAGCTGGCCGATGACACAGCCGATCAGCAAACCATCGACTCGCTCAAGCAACAACACCCGGGCGATGTTCCCAAACACAACCTGATGTGGAACAACGTGCTGGTGGTGCTGGCCTTCAAAGACAATGAAAAACAAACGACCGCCTACTATTGGGTGCTGGTGTCGCGCAATGCGTTGGCCGAGGCCTTCAAGATCGGCGGCGCCTCCCCTGCCGACGGCCAAGGATTGTTCACCCGGCCGCTGACCCGCAAAGAAGTGGACGTGGTCACCGTGGACGAGTTTCTCCGCCCATTGTTGAAACTTCCGGTGCTGTTTGTTCCCCGGTTTGGGTACAAGGGCCTCGCCTACCTGGATATTCCCAAGGGGCTGAAAGATGATAACATCCGAAACCCGTTCTTGCCCGTAACCACCTACGCACAAATCTTTTTCGAATACAAAGCGATCATCGACGACTACCTCCTGGTCTTTCGCGACGCGCTAAAAAATCTTCATCGCGCCTTCGGGCCCGTGCTTTCGCACAAAGGCAAAGACTACCTGGAGCGGTATCGCAAATTTCTTTTGCTGAAAGTAAAAATGTTCTACGAGGAAGGCGAGCACCTCTACAATATTCAATACATCTACGACTGGCTGCGCGACCTCACCACGGCCTACAACGAATTGGTGTCGAAGTTGAATGGGTTCCGAAGCGGATGCCCTTGCAAAAACGATGCGGTCGACCCGGAAGGACCGGCAGGCGAAATACTTTTGCTGGGACCGGTGATGGGAAGCCGGTCGACTTATCAGCCGCTGATCTTTCGCGACCTGGCCTCGGCGGCAGATACGGATCGCACGATCCGTGAAGTACGATGCTTGCATTGGCGTTTGCTCATGATGATCCGCACATTCGATCTACCGTTTCTTCACCTCAACAAAGTGGTGGAAAGCCCTTCGGACGATCAAGGCATCGAAGAGCAACTCGATTCGACGGACTATTGGGAATATTTCAATAGTCAGGACAACACAGCCGGCGACAACAAACTCCCCATCAAGTTCACACCCACGCGCGGCAGCTTGTCGCCCTTGGGCAAACGCGCCATCCCGTATTATTATCCCATCGACAGCAACAGCATCTATTCTGTCCATCAATTCTGGGATTATGAAACGACCGTGCTGCGCCGCATCGATACGCACCTCTCCTACAACGCCTATCCCGGCGATCCCTCAAAAGCATCGACCGACCCGGTGAATGATTGTTACACAACGCGCCTGGAGGTGATCTGGCCACTGGCTTTTGATATTGAACCCTATCCTTTCCTGCGGCCGGAAGGTCACATCGGAAAAATTCTCACTCCGAATGATGTCGATCACACCTTTATCTTCAACACGTATGGATTATTCGAGTACCTCGAAAAATACAACCTGTGCGTCGACGTGATTGCCATTGGGCTGCCCGGCGGAGAAACGTTGCTAGGCCTGGAAAATTTCTGTGGATTAGAACATCGCCCGGCCTTGCCACAAGGGCATACATTGGTTTTATTTTTTGTGAACGCCGTCGAAAGAGACGAGCCCCCGAGCGATGGCTTTCATAACGCGGGCGAACAAATTGAATTGCAGGAGTGCAAGAAAGATACCACGCCGGAAATACCGCCGCTTTGCGTGGTCGCAGATTTTGTGCTGCCCTATCGGTTTATGTGTTGCACCCCACCGGCTGGTGCGCCGGCGGTTTATACCCTGGCCAAAACTCCCCCGCCCGCTCCCGTGAATCCATGAACGAACAAAACCATATTATCGGGCGAATGCGCATCGAGGTGATGGGCGCACGGCGTGCGGCCGTGGCACACTATCAACAAGCGTTGGGATATCAATTGCATACCCAGGGTTTCGCTCAAGAGCTTGAATCGCTATTAAACCAGATCACTTCCGGTGATGAGTATGTGGAGATCCCTCAGCTGAAAATCCAGTTTGATACGTCGGGAGAGAAAGTTTTCCAAAAGGAGTTCTTACAAGCTTTTGGCAAAGCGCTCCAGGAGAAGATCAAGACATCGTCGGGCAGCGCGGTGAAGGTGATGAAGGGCGCAGCGTTTATCGATTACGTGCAGCAATTCTTTCTGCAATACGGGATCTGTCCGCTCCAGCATGGGAAACCGGTGTTGGCGGAATTTCAACAGACCTTGAAAGCCCTTCCAACAAATCCCCAACCCAAACTGGAACGTGTGATCATGACCCTGGGGCGTCGGAATACCACGCTGTGGAAAAGATTGTCCTACCTGCTCGGTGCCGAGGGTATGCGCTCCGTACTGAAGCGCCTGCGCGATGCCAACAAGAAAGAATTTCATGGCTTGGAAGGATTATCTCAAACCGATGATCCTGTATTACAAAAAATATTACGCGAACCTGAATTCGCACCCTACATCCCCGAAGAAGGCGGAATAACACCTCCAACATCCGTCGACGCTATCCCAAGTCAACCCCATACCGGTACCGTTGCCCTGACGGCCGGAAAAACCGCCGCGAAAGAAAATGCACCGCCACAACGCGTGCGCCGCGCAGCGCTTTCGACGCCCGATTTTGAAGCGGAAGTGCGGTCGGGGTTTCAAATTGCAAATGCGGGCACGGTATTGCTATGGGCCGTCTTTGGACAACTGTTGCAAACGACGGGCTATGTGGTTAACAAACAATTTACTGACGACAACGCCCGGCAGCGCGCCATCTGGTTGCTGCATTACATCACTACGGGCAACCTGGAAGGCAGTGAAGACAATCTGCTGCTCAACAAAGTGCTTTGCGCCTGGCCCGAAAACGAACCGGTCGACCCCACCCTGCTCCCCGGCGATGTTGACCGCATTGCCGCCGACCAGATGTTGCATCGCTACCTGGCCCATTGGAAAAAAGGGCGGACGTTTTCTCCAGGCTGGTTCAGGGCCACATTTCTAAATCGCGAAGGAAGACTTTACAAGCGCCCCGATGGCCACTGGCAGTTGGAAGTGGACAAGCGCACAGAAGATATATTGATCGACAAGGTTTCGGTGGTTCGCTACGCGTGGATGCCTTGCCTGTTGTTTGTGCAGTGGTGAGAAAGAACGAACAGACGATGTTTCATGAGCGAATGCAGTACGGCTACAGCGCCCGCTAGGGGCATGAAGGCAGGCAAGCTCTATCGCAGGGAAGAGCCGGGGCACGGGCACGTCCGGAAAAAACAAAGCGCGTTTATCGGCAACGCCCTCCAGCCAAAAGAACAATCGGAAGAAGCGGGCATGCCCGACATTCAATCGCTGTTTGCCCCCGGTCCGCATTTTTTTTCCGGCGCAGCGGTGCAGGCAAAATGCGCTTCCTGCGAGGAAGAGACCACCGTTCAGCGAAGGCCAGACGAAAACGTGTCGCACGCAGAAGCGGATGAACCCGCCGTCCAGACTTTTTTGCAACGTTCTCCTCAAGAAGATATTCAGACCAAATGTGCCGAGTGCGAGAAAGAAGAGCAGGCTGCATCGCCGGGAGAAAAAAGTCAACACGCACCCTGCGAGGAATGCGCATCCGAAGCCGATATCCATCGCGCGCCCCAATCGCCTGCAACGCCATCTCCCGCATTGCTCTCTGCTTCCAGCCCGGCTCATAAAACCGGTGAAGCGCCGGCTTTGTCTGCATCGCCGGCACATCAGACCGCCGTCGTGCAGCCCTCCTTAAAAGTGGGTGCGCCCGACGACGCCTTTGAAAAAGAAGCGGATCAAATGGGCGAGCACGTGATGCGCATGCCGCTCTTGTCGTTTGCCGCCGGCGGTGGTGTGCGCCCCGAAGGCAATGCCGCCATACAACGCATGGAGGAAGAGGGCATGGAAGACGTACAGACCAAGCCCGTGCCCGGTTTGCAGCGCAGTCCCAACGGCGGCATGCAGACCAGCCCCGGATTTAGTGCCCGGCTCAACTCCGCGGGGTCGGGTTCCTCATTGTCGGCACCCGTACAGCAAAACATGGAAAGCGCCTTCCAGGCCGACTTCAGCGGTGTGAAGATTCACACCGGCACCGAAGCATCGACCCTCAGCAGCGAGATCGGCGCGCAGGCGTTCACCCACCAGAACGATATCTACTTCAACGACAACAAATACCAACCCGATTCCAGCGAAGGCCGATTCCTGTTAGCCCATGAGTTGACGCACACCCTGCAGCAAGGCGCTTCGCAGACCGTGCAACGCGACGCCGAGCCCGAACCTCCCAAGGAAGAATCGTGGTGGGACAAACTGAAGAGCGGCGCGGAGACGGTCTTGCAAACGGTGTTACCCGCCCCCATCTGGTCGTTCTATCTAAAAATCAAGAACGGCGGCCTGCTCAATTACGTCAAGGAAACCCTGTTCGATTTGTTTGTGGGCCTGTTCCGCGGGCTGGGATTCTCCGACGCCGAGATCATGGTCATCATCAAAGTCTTTGTGACGCTGAA
Source organism: Chryseolinea soli (assembly GCF_003589925.1). Taxonomy (NCBI): domain Bacteria; kingdom Pseudomonadati; phylum Bacteroidota; class Cytophagia; order Cytophagales; family Fulvivirgaceae; genus Chryseolinea; species Chryseolinea soli. Next base: position 6,461,917 of record NZ_CP032382.1, read on the forward strand.
AGACCAGCTGCCAAAGATCGTCGACGACCTGGGCAAGGGCGATTGCAAGTCGTTGTTTGCCGCACTCGATCTGCTGTCGACGCTGATGTCGGAAATTGCCGGCCGCGTGTGGGACAACCTGATGGAGGCCATCGAACCCATACGCCAATGGCTCATCAAGATCTGGAACACGTACCTCGCGCCCGCCCTCGAAGAGATCAAGGCCTTTGCCGGCGAAGTCTGGGAGAACCTGAAGAAACTCGGCCGCTGGATCTGGGACAAATTCTACGACCTGGTGATCAAACCGTATGTGGACGCCTGGCACTGGATCTGCAAGAAGCTGGGTTTTGGTCAATCGGACGAACCGGGATTTATCGACTGGGTGGGCAAGAAGCTGGGTGAGGCTTGGGATTATATCAAAGAACAACTCCGCCCGGTCATCGAGCCCATTGGCCAAGTGGTGGACTTTGTTAAATCGTTGGTAAACCTGGAGGCCGTACGCAAGTTCCAGGAGGACGCCAAGAAGTGGCTCGACGAAGTGGCCAAGACGGCCACCGCCATGGGCGGCGACGACGATGCCGTGGCCAACAAACAACTCACCTTGCGCGAAGTGTTGTTGCCCGCCCTCAACAACGCCATCGATAAATTGAAAAGCACCATTCGCGCCGCCGGCAGTTGGGTGACCGATCAGGTGAACAACATCGCCGACAAGGTGAACGGCTTCGTTACGGGCATCCAGCAGAATTCATTCCTCAGCCCCCTCTCCTCGCTGGTGAGCTGGATCCCGAAAACCGTCGACAGCCTGCAAGACTGGGCCGTCGACAAAGTGAACGGCATCTTCGATTGGATCGTGACCGGTGTGGACAACCTGCGCACCTTCATCCAACCCGTGCTCGACATGTTGCAGAAGATCGTGGGCGTATTGGGCAACATCGTGGATCACATCTCCGACTTCATCCTGGGGCCGCTCAAGAAAGTGCCCAAGTGCATTGTCGATCCCATTGTGAAATGGTTCACGGAAGTGATCCTGAAAAAGATCCCCATCATCAGCGACTTTCTTGTGCTGGCCGAGAAGTGGGACCAGATCAAGACCGCGGCCCTCACCGTGTTGAAGCAAGTGTTTGTGGACGGCCAGTTCCTGAAAGGCTTGTGGACGTTCTTTAAGAACCTGCTCGACATCATCGGCATCGATCCCAAGCTCATCACCTCCATCATTGCCAAGGCGGCGAAGAATTTCTCTGACATCATCAGCAAGCCCGGTGAATTCCTGAGCAACGTATGGAAGGTGATCAAAGGCGGCTTCAAGCGCTTCTGGGATAAAATAGGCACACACCTCCTCACCGGTGCACTGGAGTGGTTGTTTGGCAAAGTGAAAGGCGCCGTGGCCGTGGCACCGCCGAAGGACTTTACGCTCGGCAGCATCCTGGGCTACATCCTCGACCTGTTTGGCATCAACAAAGAGAACGTGTATAAGCGCATGGAGTTGAACCCGCGCATCGGCAAAAAGCGCGTGGAACGCATACGGCAAATAGAGAATATCCTGACCGATGCGTTGGAATGGATCACCGTGTGGATCAAGGAAGGACCGGAAGGCCTGTTGCGCAAGGCCAAAGAGAAACTGAGTGACATCAAGAACATCGTCATCAACGGTGTGATTGCGTGGGTGACCGCCAAGGTCTCTGCCGAGATCATGAAGCGGCTCGCCACCAGTTCCGACCCGCTGGGCATCGGCGCCACCATCAACACCATCATCGTAGTTTACGATTCCATCCACGCCGGCATCGACTATGCCAATGACATCCTGGACATCATCAACAACGCGATGGATGAATTGGCCGAGATCATCCTGGGCAATACCGACCACGCTTCGGAGTTGCTGGAGGAACTGCTGCACAAGGCCGTACCCGTGGCCGTCGGCTTTGCCGTGCAAGTGATCCTGGGCGATGTGGCCGACAAGATCAAGGAGATCATCACCGACGCCCGCAATGTGGTGGACAGTGCCATCGACAGCCTCATCAACGGCGCGTTGGACGTGATCGACTCCATCATCAACATGGGCAAGGCCGCGGTGGGAAAAGTTTTGGGTTGGTTTGGGTTGACCAAACACTTCACGGCGAAAGATGGCGAAGGACATGATCTTTCTTTCGGCGGCAGCGAGAAGCGCGCCGAACTCATGATCGCGAGCGAGCCCCAACCTTTTGCCACCTGGATCAAAGGCGTGAAGATCGACGACCCCACCTCGAAAGAGGGCAAGGAGCTGACCAAGAAAAAACACGATGCCACCCAAAAAGCCGCCGAGATCCACAAAGCCGAAAAGGACAGCACGCTCGACGACGACGCGAAAGAACAAAAGATAAAACACCTGCTCGACGAGCTGACCGAACTCGTGGGCCCGTTGTTCGAAGGCAAAACCGGAACATACGGCAAGGTGAACTACGGCGGACTACAGGACAGCCGCTATGCGAAGAGCATGCACGCCGAAGGCCTTGCTAAAAAAGGCAAGCCCGCGGGCACCCCGCCCAGCACGAGCAGGAAAGAGTTCAACGTCATCAATCAACGCAGAAGCGGATCGGGCACCGGCTCGTACTACGTGCTGGGTCATTTGCTAAATCAGAAGCTCGGTGGACCGGGTAACACCTTCGACAACCTGACCCCCATTACGCGCAGCGCCAACGGAACGCACGAAAGCCTGGTGGAACACAACATCAAAAACGCCGTCGACAACGGAAACCGCGTGGAATATACGGTTACGCCCACCTATGGACGCGACGTCGAAGCAGCGAAAAACGCGGTGAAGAAGTCCAACATTGGCGACAAAGACAAAGTGAAGGAGATCATCGAGGAAGAACAATATGTACCCACTGGTCTGAATTGCGAAGCCAATCTCCTCAACCCCACGAATGATTCCAAAACGCAGATCATCAGTAAAACGATCCCCAACAACATCGACCAATCGCCCAAGGCCTATGACCTGGTCGGCATCAAACGTGAGGAAGTGTACCTGGACAGCGGCGATACCGACCTCATCCGCTCGATCGACTCCGCTATCACGCAGGGCATGGCCGATAAGATCGTGCGTGCCATGGCCACGGGCATTCGCACCTATAGCGACCTGGAAAACTACAAAGCGGGTCGTGAACAATTTACCGACCGGGAAAAAGGTATTATCCAAAAATTCAATACCTCGGCCTATGAATTTGTGAAGCTCTATAAAGGAAAATAAAATGACTAACAAAACAACGATAACCCCAAGACTATGCGCAACCTTCTTCAAATGATCCTGGCCGTGATGACCCTCGCGGTGCTGGGATGGGCAACGTGGCAAGGCTACGGATTGCTGCAACAACAAAACCTCGGGCTGGACGCCGCCACCCGGTCCATTCTCATCATCGCCGCCGCGGTGGCGCTCGCTTCCGCGTTCATGGTCGCCCTGGCCATCAGCAACGCCGGAGACAAGACCTTGCGGGCACACCAATTTGCAAAACGGTTTGCCTTGTACGAAAAATACAACACCGCCTGGCTGGAGATCCAAAATGATTTCCCGGGCGATCAACCCGTGAAACTCGATGTTCACCTGAAAGAGTTGGAAGCCCTCGTCGTGCTCCTGTCGTCATCAAAAGTGATCAAGGCCTTTTATGAATGCGAAAAGACGCTGGGTTCGGATGGACTCAATACGCCTGCCGCCCACAGCGCCCGGCAGAAACTCCTGTGGGCCATGCGGGAAGACCTCGGGCAACCGGGAGACTTTTTGTTGCAAAAAGAATTGCTGAAAAACACAAACTAAACCACCATGGCTGTTCGAAGATACCTGCGCAAACGCAGACGCAAAGCAGAGGGACGCGCCACACCAACCTTTATCCAGGCGGAAGGCTCCCAACACGACCATGCCGAAGGCAATACCTTTTTCCACCCGGCAGAAGGCATCCAGGCCAAGCTGAACGTGAGCCAACCGGGCGACCCCCAGGAAATGGAAGCCGATCATATGGCCGATAAAGTCGTCCACAAAAGATCCACCGATGCGGCGGTGAGCCGCGTGGCGAAAGACGATGAGAAGATGAGCCGGAGAGGCAAAGAGGAAGACGACAAAATGCACAAAAAGGAAAAGGACGAAGACGAAAAAAAGATCCACAAAAAAGATAAAGACGAAGAGGACAAGAAAATTCACAAAAAGGGAAAAGACGAAGAGGAGCACGTCGCCACCAAACAAGCTTCACCCGGCGCCCACGCCCCCGTAGGCAAACCGGCCATCCCGAAAAGCGGTGGCGAATCGCTGCCACCGTCTACCCAGGCGGAGATGTCGAGCAGTTTTGGGTTTGACTTTAGCAAGGTGCGCATTCATAAGAATGAAGAGGCACACCAGCTCAACGAACAGCTCCAGGCGCAGGCCTTCACACACGGCGGCGATGTGTATTTCAACAAAGACAAATTCAATCCCCACACCGAGGCGGGCAAGTGGCTGCTAGCCCACGAGCTCACCCACGTCGTGCAACAGAAAGGCCCCGACGAGGTGCAGAAAAAAGATGTGTCCAACATCTCCACGCCCGTGCCCGAAGACTTCACCCTGAACCTGGACAAAAAGAAAGAAGTCGAAAGTGCGCAAGGCAAGATCAACGGCGTTACGGTCATCATCAAGCGCGACACCCGCGGCCCTGTCGAAGCGGGCTCGCAGGGCCATACCTCATTCGACATGACACCGTCGCTCCCGAAGCGCACGATCGTAAAAGGTAAAATAGCGACGATAACGGGCGACGCAACGGTTTTGATCACCATCCGCACGCAATATCGTCCTGGGGCCGATACCAAGGTCACGTCGGCGTATGGCCGGGGCACCACGGAGGCCGACAAGGCCGCGGGCAACACGTCGTTGAGATTTCACGAGGGCAGCCATGGGTTGGACTACATGGGGTATGTGCAGAACAATCCCCTGCCAGCGTTCGAAGGCAAAGTGGGCATGACGGTCGCCGAATACAATGACGCCATCCGGAAATTCGACAAAGCGCTCCATGATTATAAAGACGCCATCGAGGCCGCCGACACCGCTGCTGTAGAATGCGTGGGCAAACCGGCATCGTTTTGTAAGCACTAACATCACTCAAAATCGATCGTATGTTTTGGAACAAGAAAGATCAACTCACCCTCACCGCCGAACCCAAACGCAATGGGCACAACGGCCATAGCGAAAGCAACGGTCAAAGCGAGCACCGCGACCCGCCGAAAGGCCAATCGTTCCTTTCGCGCTCCGTGGCCATCCTCACCGACGTGGTGGAAGCCCGGCTCAACCATCACTTCGGAAAAATCGATGCGTTTGTCCAACCGACGTTCGCGATCGTGGATGATGGTTCGTTGTTTGCGCGTTATGTCATCGAGCAAAAGCTGACGGTGGAAGAATACATCACGCTCCTGCTCGCCCTGTCGCCCCACATGCACGCCGACATTTTCACGGCGCTCATCCGCAAGCATCTCCCCAAGGGTGGCGAATTTGCCGAGTTCGGTGGCGTGAAGGGTGTGAACTATCGCGGCATCATCCCCACCGGTGAAACAGCCTTGTTCATCCTGGCCGGCCTCAACATCGACGCGCGCATGCGCTACGCCGGGTGGTTGAAAGGCGACGCACTCGACGCGCCAGGCCAGGGCGCGACACGAAAAACTATTTTCCAAAACGGCGTGGTCACCCTGGAAGAAATGAAAGGGGGTGAACCCGAAATGAGCGGCCGCCTGCTGGTGTCGCCCGAAAAGATCACCGAGTTCCTGACCGAAAAAAAATGGAAGCCCACGTTTGGCAGCAACTTCCCCGCGACGCTGCTGGAAACCAAAATGGAGTGGGACGACGTGGTGCTCTCACCCCAAACCGAGCGCGAGCTGCAAATGATCAAACACTGGCTCGCCTACCACCCCGTGCTGACCGCCGACCGAAACCTGGGCAAGCGCACCAAACCCGGCTACCGCGCCCTCTTCTACGGCCCCCCGGGCACCGGCAAGACGCTGACGGCAAGCCTGCTGGGCAAAGAGTATGGTCTCGACGTGTACCGCATAGACCTGTCGTTAGTCGTCTCCAAGTATATCGGCGAAACCGAAAAGAACCTCCAATTGGTCTTCGACAAAGCCCAGGACTGGATCCTCTTCTTCGACGAAGCCGACGCCCTCTTTGGCAAGCGCACCAACGTGCAATCGGCCCACGACCGGTTTGCCAACCAGGAAGTCTCGTTCCTGCTGCAAAAGATCGAGGAACATCCCGGGCTGGTCATCCTGGCCACGAACTTCCGCAACAACATGGACCAGGCTTTCATCCGCCGGTTTCAGACGGTGGTGCCCTTCAATTTGCCGACCGAACAGGAAAGCACCTTGCTGTGGAACCACACCATGCCGGCGGATATTCCCTATGACACAACCATATCGCTACCGGCCCTGGCCCGCAAATATGAGTTGACAGGAGCATCGATTTTGAACATTGTCCAGGCTGCTTCCATCCGGGCGCTTTCGGAGGATCGTCCGATCTCGGAAGGAGATTTGCTGGAAGCGATACGGAATGAGTATTATAAGAATGGGAAGTCGGTGTGAGGGATCGGGGACATCACGCCGTCAGGTTCCCTCATCCTGGATGCTCTTCCTCCGTATTGTTGTTGCAATGTTGCTCGAATGGTGTTCGAATGTTGCTCGAATCCCCTTGCAATGTTGTTCGAATGGTGCTCGGAATAGGTTCGAGTAAGGCGGCCTGGAGGTAGCTAAAAAACAAAACCCATCGCCAGGTGTGACGATGGGTTTGCCATTTTATTCGGGTCCTTTTAGAAGCTATAACGCACGCCCAATTGTCCCTGCCAGCGCGAGCTGAATTGGTCGATTGAATACGACGACGTGGGCCGTGTGAACGTATACGTCGGTTGCGCGGTGGAGTTGTTGGCGCGGGTCACGCGAAGTCCCATGTCAACAGAAGAGTTCTGTGTGTTCGGTGTGAAGTACACTGTACCCCAGCTCTTGTTGAGCATGTTCGAGAAGTTGATCACGTCGAAGGTGATCTGCAGCGTGTGTGTCTTCTCTCCTACTTTGAAGTTGACGTCCTGCATGAGGCGGAGATCCAACAAATTGTTCCAAGGCGTGCGGGCTGCGTTGCGTTCGGTGAATTCGCCTTTGTGTTTGCTCAGGTAAGGATCTTTGTTGATAAAGTCGGCGAGGTCGGCATATTGCTCTGCGGCGGTCGTGGTCGTACCATCGGCGTTCTTTCTGTCGACGAGGTTGATTTGATCTGCAGAGGCAGGAATGAACATCAGGTCGATTTGCTGGCCGGAGCGGGTCAGGTTGCTGTTCGCAGTGTTCACCCAGGTGAACGGCGAGCCGGACTGATTGGTCGAGATCAGCGAGATGTAGGATGTCAATTTTTCATTCCAGGCTTTTCTATATTGAACCGTGGCCACGATCCGGTGACGGATATCGAAGTTGGAATAAGTCAGCGCAGGGTTGTTAGGATTCAACGCCTGGTTCAACTGCCATCCCGATTCCGGCGAATTGCGGATACCGTTCAGGATGTCTTTCGATTGTCCGTACGTATACGCTGCCATAAAGCCCAGGCCGAAGGCATATTGTTTCGAGAGTTGGGCGGTCAGTGAATAGCGGGAACCTTTCGAGGTGTTCGTGATCAGGTATACGCTGGAGAAAGCATTGCTGACCCGCGCACCCGTGGTGCCGCCGGACAAATACAGGGGCTGTTGCTGATTCACATCGGTCGCCGCATAATATACAGAGTCTTTCAGGTTGATCTGTTTGATCTGCACGTCCTTGATGGTTTTGGTATAGAGACCTTCGAGGGTCAATTTATAACCGTCGCCCAGCACGAAGTCTACCGCCAGGTTGCTTCTCCACATTCTCGGCATTTGGAAATTCTTGTCGATGAGGTCCAACTCGTTCCGGTTGGCCGAGCCATTGGCTGCCGCGAAGTTTTTGAATTGGGTGGGATCGGTCGGGATCGGTGTTCCGGCTTTCGGCGGGTTCAAATCCAAAGCGGCGTAGGTCTGGCCATCGTTCACGTACGCATAACCTAACCAGGCAAAGGGGATCCGGCCGGTGAACAATCCGCTACCGCCACGCAACACCAACGATTTGTCGCCTTTCACATCATAGTTGAATCCGACGCGGGGTGACACGTATACTTGTCCGAAGAACTTGTTGGTATTCGAAGCCACGGGATGGTCATAGGTGTAGGATGTTCCGTAATTGGCGGGAGGATTGGGGAACAAGGCGTGCGAATCGGCAGAAGGCGTGCTGGGCATCACCGTCATGTCGGCGCGCAAGCCGTAGGTCACCACCAATTTGGAGTTCACGGCAAGTTCATCCTGCGCATAAAGGCTGTTCAGGGAGATATTGAACTTGGCGGGTGAATTCGCCATGTTGTTCGCCAGGCTGTTGTCGCCGGGGTTGTAGATGGCGCGCATCCGCGAAGGCTTGTCGGCCAGGAAGTCGGCTAAGCTGGCGTAGTCGAACCGTCCGTTGTAGGAGTTGATGAAGGTGTAGTCGATCTTATAGAATTCGTTGTGCGTACCAAAGGTGAAGGAGTGGTTGCCGGTGAACCAGCGGAAGTTGTCCGTCACTTCGAAGGTCTTTTGGTGCATGTTGAAAACGGCCGCTTCGCGGTTCGTTCCAATCAATGCGTGACCACTGCCAATACCATTGATCTGGATCTGAGGAAAGAGAGCGCCGTTAGGGTTGCGGCTGTCAGTGATATCGGTGTAGCCCAGGATCAAGCTGTTGCTGGTGGCGTTGCCAAAACGGCTTTTCAATTCGGCCACGGTGCTGATGTTGTGATTCTTCTGGATGAAATCGTAGTTACCAAATTGAAATTCGGTCGTCGAACGTTCCAGGTTGCTGGCTTCGGAAATAACCGAGTTGTTGCGGATGGCCAGCGAATGGTTTTTGTTGATGATCCAGTCCAGGCGGTTGAAGAACTTCACGCTTTTGGAATAGATGTTATAGTCTTGTGTCGCACCAGGATCGTAGCCTCCCGTGGGGTTATAAGTCGATACCGGAAGCGTGCTCAGTTTATTGACGATCTGGTTGGCGATGTCCGTGGTCATGAAATAGTTGGGAGCACCGGCAGGGAAAAACAACGGTATCTGGCTGCGGGTAATTTCTTCGTTGGTGAACCAGAACAATTTGTCTTTTACCAACGGAAATCCAACACGGAAACCTGTCTGATAATCGTGATAGGCTTTGCTGATGGAGCCATCGCCTATTTTGTCGTCGCCTTTATATTTCCCAGTGATGGCCGAATTTCTTCCAAAGCCATATACCGAACCCGTCACGTTGTTGCTCCCGCTACGCGACACGGCGTTGATACTTCCACCGGTAAAGTTTCCAAGGGTAACGTCATAAGGTGCCAATTGCACTTGCACTTCCTGGATGGCATCGAGACTGAACGAATTGGTGCGCGTGCTGCTGCCCGGTTGGTTGGCCGTGCCGCTCACGCCGCCTAATGAAGGGCTAAAGCCGATGGCGTCGTTGTTGATGGCGCCGTCGAGCGTGATGTTGTTGTACCGGAAGTTCGTGCCGGCAAATGAGTTGTTGCTGGCTTGGGGTGTGAGGCGTGTAAAATCCGAAAAGCTACGGCTCAGCGTAGGCAGCGATTGGATCTGTTCTTTGCTCACGCTGTTGCTGGCGCCGGTCTTGTTGAGGTCCAGGATGTTTCCTGCGATCACCTGAACTTCTTGCAACTGGGTGGACTCTTCTTTCAATTGAAAGTCAAGCTTAAGGGTTTCGCCAAGTTTAAGGTTGATGTCCGAAAGTTTTTCGACCTGGTAGCCCACAAAAGTAACGGTGGCTTCATAGGGCCCACCCGGATTCAGGTTGCGCAACGCATAGCGTCCGTCAACGTTGGTGGCAACACCATAAACGGTGTTGGTGGGTTTGTACACCAGCTGGATCGTTGCGCCCGGAAGATCGTCGCCCTTGGCGTCGGTGACCTTGCCGCTGACCGAACTGGTGGTCACCTGGGCATGGATAAAGAACGGAATAGATAAAAATAAACAAATCGATAGTATCGTTTTCATAGAAGACGGATTTGAACTAGAATAAAAAGATGTTATTAAGTCGTCTGCAGGAAGGTGCAGGAATTTAGATCATATAATCTTACGCGTCCGAGTTCACGGCCACCTCGGCGGGCGTCGTGCTGTAGCTCCAAAACGCTGTGTACCGGCAGTTCAACTTCGGTTGCCCAGCCCTGCCGGTGCTGATGTGCATCACCCGTGCCCATGGCCTTTTCACCATTTGGACAGCGATCCCGTGTGGCATTTCCACTGCCACATCTGAAAATTCAACCTCGTCCTCTTCGGTACGCTGTTTGAAATCTGCGTTCAGCACACTGGCGTCTACGGCAACGAAGATGATCAGGGCGAACAAGAATGCTTTCATCTTTTCAGAATCTACGATACAAAGGTCACAAAAAAATTAAGGGGGGCCTGATATTCGGTGTTGCTAAATCATTAAACCGGAAACAGGGACTTAACATTAAGGAAACATTGGATCGGGCCTCATTTCGGCGCAGAGGCAGGCAATGATCACGTTTGCGGGAACTTTATGAGGGTAGCCAGGCCGTTTTTTATATCAAAACCATTTTGCAAAGAATCCTTTTTTTGCTTTTAAAAAGCCGGAACTAACCTGGCGTTCGATTTCTTTTCTGGTATCCTCTATCATGTTTTGCTTCTCAAATTCCCGGTACACTAAATTCGAAGGGTCCCTTAAAATCGAAAGTAGCATATGGTGAGGCTCCACCAACTCCTGTTTTAATAGTTTTGCTTCTAAAGGAGCAATTTTCATGATTTTTTCAGATGACTTTGAAAGTCTTATGGTTTTGTCCGCTTGATGGCCTCCTCGTTCATGGTGGTTCTTTGTAAGGGTACTGATCATGTCCTCGATATCCATTCCAACGTTAAGCAGGGCCCTTCTCGTTTGATCATTTACCTTGACAATGCCGAGGAATAAATGCCCAGGAGTGATCTCGGCGGATTCAGCCCTTGTGGCTTCTTTATGTGCGTGAAGTATTACTTCTTCGGATCGCTTTGAAAAATCAAAATCCATGTCGAGCGCAGTTTTTAGGTGTCATATTCACCGTCCCATGGCCAATGAAAGGAGATCGTCGAGCTGGGTTCTAAATCCACGGTTCTAAGTATCCTGTTTGGCACGAGTCCAAAAACGTGTCCGTCAATGATAGTCTTGAAAGGCCTGACGAGGATGTCGGTATAATTCACATCTCCCAGTTCACTTATCAACTCCTCAAGTTTCTTCCGGGTTAAGGAGTCGTTCGTTTCAGAAGTCGTCCCTGCAAACCAATGATTGGTGGTAAGGTAATTGCCGTCTTTATCAAAGATGTACAAAACAACATACTCTCGTCTGACTTTTGTCCAGTCATCCGAAAGGGGAACACCTTTCGGGAAAACAAATGTCTCGTAGCCAAAAAATTGGCGGCCGTCACTCGTCTTTCCAATGTAATGTGTGTGATAGTCCTCTTCTCTTTTGATTGGGATCTTTTTCGGTATTATCAACCAATTCAACATTCTATCTTTTTTAAATTGTGTCCAACGTTTGATTTTGAAAAACCAAACTAACAAACTTATCCAAACCGCGCAACGGTAGATCCCTTATGGAGGACTCTGTCCAATGGTCGATCGGCTCCAAAACTACGATGCCAACGCCCCGATTCTTGCCACGGCACTTTATTAACAAGCTGATACCCATATCACGCATTTCTCTACGCACTTTACGACTAACATTCCCCGGTGCCCAGCCTGCTGACCGTTAGGTTTTTCCGTGTGCCTTCCGCACACCAAATAATAGGGTTGAATTTCTCCCTTTGACTATAAAAATGTTTTTAAAAAACTCGATTAATATACTTATTGCATACCAAGTCTTAAAGAAAGCCTCTAACGCAGGCTCCTAACCCTATACCACTGAAATGAAAAAGAAGAACGTCAGCTTAAAAGAAAGCTCCCGCAGAGACTTCCTGAAAAAATCGGCCCTGGCCCTGGGCGCTTTTGCCATCGTACCCCGTCATGTGCTGGGCAAAGGTTTTATCGCTCCCAGCGACACCCTCACCAAAGGCATCATCGGTGTCGGCGGCATGGGACGCGGCCATATCCCCTATGAAGGCACAAAAGTGATCGCCATGTGCGATGTGGACAAAGTCCATTTGAAGGAAGGCATCGCCCTGGCCGGCGGAAATGTGCGGGGCTATTCCGATTTCAGAGAACTGATCACACAACCCGATATCGACATTGTCCACATCGCCACCCCTCCCCACTGGCACGGCATCATGTCGGTGATGGCCGCGCAGGCCGGGAAGGACGTGTGGTGTGAAAAACCCATGACCCGCACCATTGGCGAAGGAAAACGCGTGGTGGAAGCCATGGAACAATACGGCCGCATGTTCCGGCTCAACACCTGGTTCCGTTTCAAAGACAACTTCTATGGCCTCGGCACGGAAGTGAAACCCCTGAAAAAGGCCGTGGACAGCGGCATCCTGGGCTGGCCCCTCAAAGTCACCATCAGCGGGGTGACCGGCTTTAACTGGAAATTCTATTGGGTGGGCAAAACCAACCTGGAACCCACCCCCGTACCCCAGGAACTGGACTATGACATGTGGCTCGGCCCCGCGCAATACAAACCCTACAACCCCCACCGCGTGCACAGCACTTTTAGAGGCTACTGGGACTACGACGGCGGCGGACTCGGCGACATGGGACAACACTACATCGATCCCGTGCAATACTTCCTGGGCAAAGACAACACCAGCCCCATCCGCGTGGATGTGGACGCCCCCCAGCAACACGACGACGCCGTCGGAACCTGGAGAAGGATCGAGTTTACCTATGCCGACGGTTGCAAGATCATCCTCGACGGCGAAAACAAAGACACGTCCGTGCCCTACATCGAAGGCCCCAAAGGAAAAATTTACCGCGGCTTCCGGTCCGATATTCCCAACATCCTCAAGGTGATCGATACCCTGCCCGACCCCGAACCCCAGGTCGGCCTGTTCTCCGACGCCGTGAAGACCCGGAAGAAATTCGCCCTCAACGAATTGAACGGCCACCGCTCCGCCACCATCGTGAACATGGGCAAGATCGCCCTGCAATTGGGCCGGTCCCTGGACTTCGACCCGGTGAAACAGGAATTCATCAACGATGAAGCGGCAAACCGCCTGATCCATCAACCCATGCGCGGCGCCTGGAAAATCTAGTCATTACGTAAAGAACCTATCGAAAAAATGAAACCAACTACCTTCATACGCATCACCCTGTTCCTGTCCCTGCTCATCCCCCATCTGCTTTGGGCCCAGGACCAGCGTTTGATGAAAACAAAAGTAGCGGATGTACTGGCCCTGCTGCCCGCTGCCGACAATCCCCAGGCCCTTCGCCTGTACAAGGAAATCATAGGCTTTGGCGATGATGGCATCACCGCCCTCACCGAAGGGGTTCAACCCAACGGCAATGCCGCGGGCATCCCTTATCGCTATGGTGTATCCCTCCTCACCCACTATGCCACCTCCAAAGAGGACAAGGCACAAATTGAACGGGCCTACCTGGCCGCGCTGGGAAAGACAAGCGACGTGGAAGTGAAGGCTTACTTCATCGACAACCTGAAACTGGTCGGCTCCAATGCCGCCGTGTCCGTGCTGACGCCCTACATCTCCGACAAAGATCTCTTCAATCAAGCAGTTTCTGCCTTGGCCTCCATCGACACGGACGATGCGCGCAAGGCCATCGCCAACGCACTGACCGGTCAGCCGGCAGCGACACAGATCAAATTGATCAAATCGCTGGGTACGTTTAAGTATAAGCCCGCTTTGCAATCCATCACTACACTTGCCGCCGGCAACGATCCGCTGGTGAGGAAGCAAGCGTTGTGGGCACTGGCCTTGCTGGCCGATGCTACTTCGTCAAACCTCCTGCTGGCAGAAGCTAAAAAAGTCGGCTTCAAATATGAGCCCACGGAAGCCACGGTCGCGTTGGTAGAATACCTGCACCAAGTTACCGTGAATGGGAACAACGCCTTGGCAAAAGAGATCAGCAATGCCCTGCTGGAAAACACCCCGGCACCGGATCAACAACATTTCAGACTTGCCGCATTAAAAGGCCTCACACTGACCGATCCCGATGGTTCCGTAAAACTTCTCATCAAAGACCGCAGCTTGTTTGATGCTGAATATCAAAAAGAGGTCTTGAAAGTCGCCGTCCTTTCGGCCAACCGGCCCGATGCGCTGAAGAGCTGGACAAAGGAATATAAAAAAGCAACGGGTGCGGCACAGGCCGACATCCTGGCGATGTTGTCGAAGGCAAACCGGAACGCCGGCTTTATCGAGAGCACACTCTTGCCCGCGCTTGCTTCTAAAGAACCGCAAACCCGCATGACGGCCGCTGCCGAAATTGCCGTGAGCAAAGACAAAAAATATGTCCCCGCCTTGTTAGACTATCTGCTCCGCTCAACGGATGATGCCGAGCTCGCCGCCGCAAAAGCAGCCGTGCTTCAGTTGGCCGACAAAGAGAGCGGTGCACTGATCGCCCAAAAAATAGAAACCGCCCAGCCAAAGAACAAAGTTGCGCTCATTCAAGCGTTGGGAGCACGACGGGCCACCAACCAATTTGATGTGGTCGCCAAGCTCACCGCTTCCAATGATGCCGCCGTGAAAAGCGCTGCGTTCGAGGCATTACCCGCCGTTTCTGCCGGCAGCAACACACCGGCCTTGCTCACGATGCTTGCAGCCACTGAAAACGAGAAAGAGATAAAGGCCATACAGTCCGCGCTGAGTTCCGGCCTGGATAAAAACTCCATTGCGTTGCTGGACGCCGCCTACGCAAAAGAAAAAACCAAGCTGCTTCCCGTTCTTCCCTATGTAAAAGACAGCGGAGCGTTGGAAAAAGTCGCTGCTTCATTCTATAAAGGTGAAGGAAAAGAAAAGGAAGTTGCCTTTGAAGCACTCGCGAACTGGCAGAACAACGATGCTGCCAGAACATTGCTCAGCATCCGGAAAGATGAAAGTTTAAAGAAATATCATGCCGCCGCATTCGACGCTTTCATCTCTCAAGTGGCTGCCTCTTCCTGGCCCGACGATGAGAAGCTGCTCCTGCTGCGCGAGATCATGCCCCTGGCCGCCAATAAAGACGAGCAAACCTCCGTCATCGAAGCCGCTGGACGTGTGAGAACATTTTTGTCGCTCATGTTCGTGGCCCAATACATCGACGATGCCAACCTCAGCAGCGCCGCCAGCCGCTCGGCCATGCAGATCGCCTTGCCCACTTCCGACGCCAAGCCTGGTCTCACGGGTGTTGAAGTGCGCAACACACTGCAACACATGCTGGACAAACTCACAGGTGCCGACAGTCAATACGAACGCATCGATATCCGCACCTATCTCGAAAAGATGCCTTACACAAAAGGATACGAGTCGATCTTCAACGGCAAGGATCTCTCCGGCTGGCAAGGCCTGGTAGAGAACCCGATCGCACGCGCGAAGATGACCAAAGAAGTGCTGGCCAAAAAACAGCTGGAAGCCAACGCCAAAGTAAAGAACAACTGGAGTGTGAAAGACGGCTGCATCTATTTCCAAGGCGACGGCGCCAACCTTTGCACGGCACGTCCCTATGGCGATTTTGAAATGCTCGTCGACTGGAAGATCTCCAAAAACGGCGACAGCGGAATCTACCTTCGCGGCTCCCCGCAAATCCAGATCTGGGACCTGGCCCGCATCGACGTGGGCGCACAGGTAGGTTCCGGTGGCTTGTATAACAATCAAAAGGAAAGAAGCACCCCGCTCGTCGTGGCCGACAACCCGATCGGTGAATGGAACACCTTCCACATCAAAATGATCGGCGACCGTGTCACGGTACACCTGAACGGCGTGCTGGTAGTCGACAATGTGGTCATGGAGAATTACTGGGATCGCACTCTTCCCATCTTCCCCGAAGAAGCCATCGAACTACAGGCCCACGGCACCGAATTGGCCTTCCGCAACCTGTACGTGAAAGAACTGAACACCAAACCGTATCAACTCACGCAGGAAGAAAAAACACAAGGCTTTGATGTCCTCTTCAACGGCAAGGACCTTGACGGATGGGTAGGCAACAAAACAGACTATGTCGTGGAAGACAACACGATCGCCATCTATCCTACAAACGAAAGCCACGGCAACCTCAACACGGAAAAAGAATACAGCGATTTCATCTTCCGCTTTGAATTTCAGCTCACCCCCGGCGCCAACAACGGACTGGGTATACACGCGCCCCTGGAAGGCGACATAGCCTATGTTGGAAAAGAGATCCAGATCCTGGACAACACCGCGCCGGTATACTCCAAACTGGAAGTATACCAATATCACGGCTCCGTCTACGGTATCATACCGGCAAAACGCGAGTTCTTGAAGCCCCTGGGCGAATGGAACCAGGAAGAAGTGCAGGTGAAAGGCGACTACATCAAAGTGACCCTCAACGGCACGGTGATCGTGGAAGGCGACATGAAGAAAGCTTCCAAGAACGGAACCCTCGATCACAAAGATCACCCGGGCTTGAACCGTCACAACGGTCACATCGCCTTTTTAGGGCACGGCACCGTAGTGAAATTCAAGAACATCCGCATCAAAGACCTGTCTAAATAAACCGATACCCAGCATGGCTTCCATCACCCCAACCCAACGCCTTTATTCCCTCGATGCCCTCCGGGGCTTCGACATGTTCTGGATCATGGGCGGCGAAGAAATTTTTCACGCCCTCTCCAAGATCACCGGCTCACCGGCGATGGAAGCCATTGCTCACCAATTCACCCACCCCGATTGGCACGGGTTCAGGATCTATGACCTCATCTTCCCACTCTTCCTCTTCCTGGCCGGCGTAGCCACCCCCTACTCCATGGCCAAGGAACTGGAGAAGGGCAAGACCCGCCAGCAACTGCTGCTCAAGGTCATCAAACGCGGACTGATCCTCGTCGTGCTCGGCGTTATTCACAACAACGGACTGGAGCTTAAACCCATTGCCGAGATCCGCTTCGGAAGCGTGCTGGGTCGCATCGGCCTCGCCTACATGTTTGCCAACATCATCTTCCTCTACACCAAACAACGCGGACAGATCATCTGGTTTTGGTCGCTGCTCGTAGGCTACTGGTTGTTGCTGCTCTTCAATTCAGCCCCGGGCTTTGCCGCAGGCGATCTCACCATGGAAGGCAACTTCGCCTCCTACCTCGACCGCCTCATCATGCCCGGCAGACTCTACAAAGGCATCCACGATCCCGAGGGATTGGTCTCTACTATCCCTGCGATCAGTACGGCGTTACTGGGAATCTATGCCGGCAATCTTTTGAAGTATGGAGCCCAGACAGCAACGCGAAAGGCGCTGCAGCTGTTGATCATGGGAGTTGCTTCGCTTCTTCTTGCACAGATCTGGAACCTGGTGTTCCCCATCAACAAAAACCTGTGGTCCAGTTCGTTCGTGTTGCACGTCGGTGGATTAAGCTTGATGCTGTTGTCGCTCTTCTATTACATCATCGACATCAAAGGCATAAAAAAATGGGCCTTCTTCTTCAGCATCATCGGCATGAACTCCATTCTTATCTACATGTCGGGAGATTTTATTAACTGGGATTACACCACCCGATCGATCTTTGGATGGCTGCTGCAACTCGCGGGCGACCCTTGGAATCTGCTGGTGTATGCGATTTGTTATCTCGTGGCGGAGTGGGTGTTTTTGTATTTCTTGTATCGGAAGAATGTGTTTCTGAGGGTATAGGTATACGGCAACAGGTGAGCGGCCGTTTTGGACCAATGCATTACGCACAAATTGCCCCGTTTTTCAGAGGAGAAAAACAACACCTTATATGTTGATCGCTCCATACAGTTTATTATATAAAAACTCCCTTGGGTTTACCCTCGCCATAAGGTCAAATTCCTTGTTGGTTAAACTGTCAGCGAGATCTGCCATTAACGTTCTTTCGGATTTATACTTTTGTACCATATAGTAATCCGTCCCAAACAATACTCTCGTCTTTAATCTAGGGTTCAGCAATGTTTGTTTAAGTAAGGGGCGAATGTCCGGGTTGTGTAAAATATAGCTCACATCAGCATAGATATTCGGGAATTGTAGCATCAGGCTGCAAATAACAGAATACCAGTCGCCATATCTCCAGATTTGTGCAAGTCTTCCCGGCCTTGTTTCTCCTTCCTTGTTGCTTAAAAATGACATCCCCATGTTAGGGTTCCTAAGCAGTTCAGAGGCAAAATTATCGTTATCCTTTCTAATAAAACGAATCCATTCATCATCACCTCCAAAATGACCGAAACATAACTTTAAATGGTTGAGATCATGCTTCAGAGGGGTTTTTGAGTTGGTATAACCAAATATTTCACGAATGCGGGGATCTCTTGAATTACTTACCAGTTGACGTAACAATAACTCCTCAAGCAAGCACAAGTAATTTAGCGGATGCGTAAAATTGCTTGTAAATTCCCTGTTGCTTATTTCTTGCATTAATAAGGGCTTATAATAATCTCCACGTACCTGTTCTACAAATACCGGATGCCGATCCCATTCCAATCTTTTAGTCCCCCTGTAGTATAGTACCCCTTTGCTGCAATCTGTCATTATGGGTATTGCATTATCAGCGGCATATTTCCAGAGCGGAAGTAATCTTTCATCAAACGGATAATAACCAAGTGCGGGGGATATCTTAAATCCGCTAAATCGGAACTCCTCAATATACTTTCGGATAAAACAGTCTCGAAGAACCAAAGCACCATCTATTACATCATAGTCAAACTGGTCCGGTTCCGCGGCTATTCTTCTTGGATCGGCAAAGACGAAAGGATAGATTGCATCGCGGAACCTTTCCTTAATCGCAGCCAATTCATCCATTTGCCGGTGATAACTAGCATGGTGTTTTAAGCCGCCCGCCCCCATGTATGCCATATCCATCGGGAGTACCACAAATCCTGTGCCTTCAGGGTATTGGTGTTGCAGGAGACGAAACAGAGTTTCTTGTTTGATATAGGAAAAGCGTCCTAGATAGAGATATCGTTGTATTAGCTCTTTGACTTCCCTTTCTGGCAAGATGGCCAACAGTGACCATAGCTTTTCTAGAACGGCAACTGCCATGTTTCTGATTGATTTGAAGAGGAGCAAAAGAATAATGATTGCTAAAATTTTCCCGGGGCCAGTTTGCGGAATAACTATAAGATGGTGTTCCCAAGACCATTTCCGCAGCTGTTCAAACTCCGGTGTCGAGGGTAACAGAACAAAAAAAATCTGGATAGCAATTAATAGCCCTATATACGGGCCCAATCCAGAACGTTCGATGGGCCGGCGGATTCGGTATATTATTTCGCTTGCCTTCCTATACCACCTTTGATAGTGCCAGCGATATGGATATGCGTAATAAGTCCGAAAAATCATTGTCGAAAGAGAAAACGGAAATAAAAAATACAATGGAAATGGCAATAATGACTTGGCTAAAAAAGGCGGGACATGATCAGCCGTATAGATTTGTGTGTGACAATTGATGATCGGCTTTATTAAATAGGTTAAGTCTGTTACCGACAAATCGTATATATCAGCCAAGGTATCGAGCATCTTGGAAGTATACCGGTCGAGATCAACGGCATGCACGATCCTTGGAATATTAATTTCAATGGTAGGGTTAAACCCTAAAAAGTCGGGTGAATTGAATTGAACAGCGCCGGATTCCGTTGTACTTTCAATCCATCCTTTCTTCCTAAGAAATTTTACGATGTCCTCAACAGTCATTATTTAAAGAATTGCTCGTATAATTTGGGCCATGTATCTCTTAAAAAACGATTTTGTTTGGAGATGGTGATTCTGATGCTACTTCTATTGGACGTCTCTCTTTCTTCTTGCGCAGGTCTGTACCAGTACGCCCTGTGTCTTAACATCAAGTTCATTTCATCCACTTCTACCCAATCATGGGTTGCCTGAGGCAAAATGAATACAACGAGAATCAAAGGTGCGGCCCCATGATCTCTGCGCATGATCAGATCATTATAGGACTTGGCTTCAAGATCAAATTGAATAGTATCCACGGATTCTATGATTCTTTTTGTAGTGGTGCTTTTTAATTGAATGTCAATATAATTTCCCGCTTGTATATATCTTTTTTCTCCGAATGCATTAGTAACAACCAAATCCCTGGAAACACTGTAGTCCACTCCCCCAGTATCAGTTGCTTTGGTCAGTTTGAACCCTTCAACGGAAGCCAGCGTTCCGATATAGTTATTGGACAGGGCTTCTTTAATTTGTTCTTCTGTCATCGAGGTAAGAGGAGAAAAGAAAGAAATGAAGTTAAAGAAAAACTGGCTATAACGAAAAAAGGACAATGCCTGGAGAAAACTTTTTTGAACAGGTATGGTAGCATTTTCCGATACCCAAGCCAAAATGGTGAAATAGGCGAAGCTGATCTTTACGGCGTTACTGCCTCCAAAACTAACCGAAATGGGTATTGTAATAACCAAAGCCAATCCTTGTATCGTTGATTTGAAGCGCTCCACCCCTTCAAAAAAAATCCCACAATCATTTATGGAAAGCCTATACCCACCGCATCCTCATGCTACCTGAACCCAAGTAGCATGATGCGAATCTTTACTATCCTCCTATTTCTAACCTGCGCCGGCTACGCGAAAGCACAATTGCGTACCCTATCAGGAAGGTTGGTTGACTCAAGCGAAAACCCATTGCCCGGCGTCAACATCCTTATCAAAGGAACGGCCATCGGCACCACAACCGATGCTAACGGATACTACTCCATCGATGTACCCGTTGGTGCCACCCTGGTATTCTCCTTTATCGGCATGAAAACCAGCGAAGTGGTCGTCACGGCCGACAATCTCAGTAAGCCCCCACAGCGCATTCCACCGGAACGAAAAAAAACCAGCACACGATCACTTTCCGCCATGCTGTTCAAAGATTCCACACAGATCAATGAACCCGGTGTGGCCGTGCTCACGGATGAAACCCCATCCTATTCCAACCGCGTGTCTATTCAGCCCGACCAGATCAAATCCATCCGGCTCTTCGGAAAGAAATATGCGATCACCACCTTCGAGTCGCAGGGTACCTCGGAGGTTGCCGGTGGGCGTCTCACCTTATCCGTTGGCCTGGAGCGCGTGAACAAGCTCCCTCACCTGCAAACCACCTTTGCACAAGGTCGGCCCGAGAATGGACAAACGATCTGGCGAGGCCCCGACCAACAGGAGATCTTTAGCTGGGGGCCGCTGATGCGAACACTGGAGTTTGATGGCAGCCATTACGCTTTCGATCGTCAGGGGCGTTTGGTCACCGCAGGAACGGGAAACGGAAGTGCCGCACAGGCCTATGATGCTTCCCCTATTTTTCGCACGGGCATGACCACGTCGGCCGAGCTCTTGCTGATGATCCCCGCATTAAAAAAAGGGATGCTTTCGCTGGACCTGGAGAACCGGACGCGGTTGGGTGTTATTCCAAACACCGATTACAAACGTCAGAATATCTCCATTGCGTTAAAACGCTTTCGTCTCACCTCCCGCACCACGATCGACGGGATGGTCACCTACAATCATTCGGCCGGAACGTTGATGAATCGTGGCGCCAACCTGGCCACCGTGATCGGTTCGATCTATCGCACCCCGGCGACGTTCGACAATACGAACGGACACGGCCGGTCGGCCCTGCACACCACCGATGCCTACCAACTTGCCGATGGCACCGCCCGAACACATGCACCGGGGGCGGTTGACAATCCCTACGGACTGCTCAGCACCTTGCCCGACCACGAACAACAAAACCGTTTCTTCTCCACCCTAACCCTGCAAAGCAGCGCCATCCGAAAAATAAATCTTACGAGCAATGCCAGTTTTGAAAAGCAGGCTAACACGATCGTGCATGGATTCCCGGTGGGCTATGCGGCCTACCCGGCGGGAAGACTTACCCACCGTGGCGACGACGAAACCGTGGCAAAAGCCTTCGTGTCTCCGGAATACACGAGTCCCAATTATGCTTTCAAGTTCTCGGCTTCGTATCAGCTCCTTTACACGCAACGTGCACTCCATCGCGAAGACGGGTTCGACTTCAATCATCAGGATATGGACCTCGAAAATGCCACGCGTAGCACACTGCTTCAACGCACGCTCTCGCGGACCCTGCAGGAAATTTCGGTAGGCGGCCAATATCGTTACCATGATTTTTTGTTGATCAAGCTCTCAGAACGGAACTACTTCTCTTCTACGGTGAGCGCCAAAAATTACACCAATCTCTTTCCTATGGCGGCGATCAGCGCCAATCTGGCTTCGCCGATCTACATGGGTGATATCAATAAGCTTGAGCCGTACGTTACCCTATCCCGCGGTTTGCATGAAGCGCCTTTGCTGTACAACAATTGGTCTTATCTCTCCACACGGCAGTCGCTGCAAAATTATAACAGCTTTTTCGAATCTACCGAGCTTTTTTTCCGGCGGGGATTGATTCCCGAAATCGAGCAAAAAATGGAGACCGGACTTTCCATGGTGCTGTTCAATTATTTCAATTTTGACTTTGCCTACTTCAACAATCTCACCAGCAACTTCATCGCACCCCAGTGGGTACAGGGACAATTTTCGCTGCAGAATGTAGCATCCATTCGAAACACCGGTGCAACGGTATCCCTAAGCTACACGAAACCGATGTATTCGTCACAAGAACTGGGATGGGGTTTCAATTTGCGCTGGAGCTCCTATCGCAATGTGACCGAAGCCTTGAATACTCCGGATGCGTTCGTTCCGCTGGCGGGCTTTGCGTCTGTGGCTTCCGTGCTGGCGGCGGGCAAACCCGTTGGGGCGATCTATGGAACAACCTATCAGCGAAACGAAAACGGGCAACTGATCATTGATAGCGAGGGATATCCCGTGATGGATCCTTCCCTCAAAATGATCGGCAATCCCATTCCCGATTGGGTGTCGAGCCTGGGCGCGCACGTGCGCTGGCGGCGCGTAACGCTTTCCGTTTTGGTAGATTACAAAAAAGGCGGCGACGCCTGGAACGGTACCGCCCGCATGCTGGATTACCTCGGGCGATCGACCACCACGGCCGACCAGCGAAACACCAGCCAGTTTGTTTTCGAAGGGGTCGATGAAAATGGTCACACCAACACAAAACCGGTCGATTTTGCCAACCCCAACCAACCCGTGGAAGCCAACCGCTGGGTGCGCCAGGGTTGGGCTGGCGTGGGTGAAGACTACATCGAAAAGACTTCCTGGCTGCGGCTGAATGAAGTAACACTATCCTATTCGACTTTGCGCACGCGAACACGCAGGTTCATTAAGGAAATGAATTTCGCACTGACGGCGAGAAATCTGTTGTTGATCACCCCCTACAAAGGCGTTGATCCGTCGTCGGCTTTATTTGGCTATAGTACCGGGGCGGGGCTCGATCTTTTCAACACCCCGGCCACACGCAGTTACAGTGCATTGATCACTTTAAAATTCTAACCATGAAACGTCTTCTTTATATCGCCCTCGTCCTGCTGGCCGGCGTCGTCTTGCAGGCATCCGACAGTGTTCCATTCCTCGAAAAGTTGAAAGCAAGCCTGCACCGCTTCAACCAACGCTATCCTGAGGAAAAGGTGTATCTCCATCTTGACAAAACATTCTATAAACCGGGTGAAGACATTTGGTTCAACGCCTTTGTGCTGGAAGCCCGCCATAACACGCCAACCCAGATCAGCGATGTGGTGTATGTAGAGCTGATCGATCCCCGCGGCAACTTGGCGTCGCGGCTGGAATTGTTTGTAAAAGATGGAACCAGCCGGGGTGATTTTAAACTCACGGACCAGGCTTCCGGCGGACTGTATACGCTCAAAGCCTATACGCAGTGGATGAAGAACGACGGTGTGGAAAATGTTTTTAGCAAAAAGATCCAGGTCCAAACCGTGATCACACCGCGCCTGTTGTTAAAACTTGATTTCGAGAAAGAAGCCTATGGACCCGGTGATGTCGTGAAGGCAAAACTCACGGCAAAAAATCTAAAGAACGAAACCGTCGCAGCGACCATAAAGTACACGGCCGCGCTCTCCGGCGAACAAGTCTTTTCTTCGGAGCTGCAGGCCAGCGAACAAGGTATCGCCACTCTTACCTTCACACTCCCCGCGGATCTCAAAACGTCCGATGGATTGCTGCAGGCGATCGTCACCGACAACGGTGTGGAAGAGTCCATCTCGCGAGCCATTCCCATCGTGCTCAACCACATCACCCTTCAATTCTTCCCCGAAGGAGGCGATCTTGTCGACGCCGTAACGAACACGGTGGCGTTTAAAGCCGTGAACGAGTTTGGAAAAGGTGCCGATGTTGCCGGGGAGATCCGCGATGAGAATGACCGGTTTGTTTGCCGTTTCGAAAGCTATCACATGGGCATGGGGACATTTTTCTTTCGTCCGGAGGCAGGAAAGCGGTATCACGCGGTGCTGAAAACGCCGGTGGGTATTGCCGCCACCACGCCGCTTCCGGCGTCGCGACCAGAAGGTTTTGCGCTTCACAAGGCCGCTCAAGATCCATCGGAAACCAGCTTTGAGATAACGGCTCCTTTCGCAACCACGGGCTATCTCGTGGGACAAGTACAAGGCGAGATCTACCACGCCGAGATGATCACGTTTCAAAAAGGGAGCAACAACATCCGGGTCAATACAAAATTGTTTCCGGCCGGTGTGGCTGTCTTCACGGTGTTTGATGCACAGGGACTGGAACAATGTGAACGCGTGGTGTTCGTTAATCCCGACCGGCAATTGTCCGTGAAGCTGACGCCTGACAAGAAACACTATCAACCCGGCGAAAAAGTTTCCCTCCACATCGAAACATCCGACGACAAGGGCCATCCCATTCCCGCAAAATTATCACTGGCCGTAGCCGACGACCAACTGATCTCGCTGGCCAACGATAAGCAGGACCATATCCTCTCCTGGTTCCTCCTCTCCTCGGAGGTGAAAGGTGAAATTCAGGAGCCGTCGTTCTATTTCGACAAAGAGGAACCAAAAGCCAGTCAGGCGTTGGATAATTTGCTGATGACACAAGGTTGGCGAAGATTCCGCTGGCACGAGCTGGATACGGAAAAGAACTTAACCTACACACCCGAAAAGGAAGGTCTCCTGTTTGGACAAGTAACCGATGCCAAGAACGGGGGCGTGGACGATGAGGTTACCCTGATAGAACTCAACAACAAACGGCGCATCATCAAGGTCCGGGCCACCGCCAACGGGAATTTCCTGTTCAAAAATACCGATGCCACCACACCGGTACTCTTGCTCACGAACAGCTCCAACCACATCATCCTGCAGAAAGAAAGTACACGTGCTGGCACCGCTTACCTGCCCATCCAGGGTGAAGCGGTCCTAGACGACGCTAAACGAAAGGAGACCATACAAGAGACCGGTATGCCAGCCGTTGTGCCGGCGCAACAAATTGGAAAAAGCGCCGGGTTGGATCTTCGTATGCAGGAAGAC
The DNA here is from genome assembly GCF_003589925.1 of Chryseolinea soli. Classification (NCBI taxonomy): domain Bacteria; kingdom Pseudomonadati; phylum Bacteroidota; class Cytophagia; order Cytophagales; family Fulvivirgaceae; genus Chryseolinea; species Chryseolinea soli. Next base: position 6,487,366 of record NZ_CP032382.1, read on the forward strand.
GTACAATCGCTGAATGAAGTGGTGGTGGTTGGATACGCTGCTTCCGAGCGAAGAGATCTTACAGGATCCGTTACCTCTGTCCAGACAAACGATTGGATTCCTTTTGTTCCGGTCATCAATATTGAAGGAGCTTTGCAAGGCCGCGTGGCGGGTCTTCAGGTTGTCCGTCAAAATGGGAATGCCGGGGCTTCTTCCAATGTACAATTGAGAGGTATCGGTTCCCTCTCGGGTGGGAACGAACCGCTCTTTGTGATCGATGGCGTGCCCGTGTCCACCAGTCTCAACGGCAATTTCGCTACCAGCGGCCTGGTGAGTCCCGATGACGTGGAGAGCATCACGGTGCTTCATTCGCCGGAGGCTTCTGCGATTTATGGCAGCCGTGCAACGAACGGCGTGATTGTGATCAACACCCGCTCCCGGCTATACTTCGGCAGCTATTCGCAGAAGAAACGACGCCAGCGGTATTCGCACGTGACGGTACAACCCCGGGCCTTTACCGCAACACGCGAATTCTATGTGCCCTTCCATTCAAAGAGAGACCAGACCGACGAGCGCCGGGATTTCCGCACCACCGTGTATTGGAATCCTTCCGTGGTCACGGATGAAAAAGGTCAAGCCACCGTTTCATTTTACAACACCGATGCCGTGAGCAGCTTCCGCATCACGGCCGAAGGAATCTCCGGTCGCGGATTGCTGGGAAGAAAAGAAGAAACCTATTTCACCCAACTCCCCTTTTCGCTCGATGCCAAGCTGCCGGAATTTATCGGGTATGAGGATACGCTCAAGATTCAAGTGCGCATAAAAAATACGACCTCTAAAGTATTGACCGGCGAGCTGGTCCTCGACCTACCCGGCGAATTGATGGCGTCAACACGAATGCTGCCGGTGAATGTTGGGGCGGCAACTACAGAAACGGTGGTGGTGACGCTCATACCGAAAGCTAAAACCGGGCGGTACCCCATCGCCATCCGCCTTATCGCCGCCAGCGGCAGACACGACGAGATCCGACAGACCTTGCAGGTTCACCCGGTAGGATTTCCGGTGCGGCTTGATTTTGGAGCGAAGACGTTGGATACGCTGGTGCGCTTCTCGGTTCACGACATAGAACAAGGATCGCTCCAGGCAACGTTCTCCGCTTTCCCCGATGTGATCAGTGATCTTTTTCACGGGGCCGAATCAATTTTGAGTGAACCGCACGGTTGCTTTGAGCAAGTGTCGTCGAGCACGTTTCCCAATATCCTTGCTTTACAGTTTATGCAGCAATCGGAAAAGATCGATCCGGCAGTGAACACACGGGCCTTGGATTTTATAAAAGACGGATACAAACGGCTCGCGGCCTACGAAATTGCCGGCGGGGGCTTTGAGTGGTTTGGCCACCCGCCCGCACACGAGGCGCTCTCGGCTTATGGGCTTGTTGAATTCTATGAGATGAAAAAAGTGTATCCCAACGTGGATGACGCGATGTTGAAACGCACGCGCGATTGGTTGTTGTCCCGGCGCGACAATAAAGGCGGATTCAAGCAAAACCGGGGCAAGTATGGATTTTCCGCGGCTCCGGCGGAAGTGAACAACGCTTACATCGTATATGCGCTCGCCCTTACCGGCACTACCGACATTCGGAAGGAATATGAAACCGCGCGCGATGAGGCTTGGAAAAGCAAAGATTCCTATCGCATGGCGCTCGTGGCCAATGCAGCATTCGCACTAAGGGCGATGGATGATTATCATCGCTTTGTGAATTACTTCCAGGAGGTGGCGCATACCCGCGGCCTAACCTCTCTCTCAGCGGCTTGTTCCATTACCTACAGCTGGGGAATATCGCTCTCGCAGGAAACCTTGGGTTTCTGGGTGCAGGCCCTGGCAAAAGAAGGTTATTCGCATAACACGATGATGACCGCCTGTATTCAACACATCCTTCAAAATCGGAGCTACGGCGGCTTCGGCTCAACCCAAGCCACCACGGTATGCCTACAAGCCCTGACAACATACGCCAGCGCCATGCGCACCGCACAAGAAGGCGGCGAGATTCAACTGACGGTAAACAACCAACGCGGCGGCCTCGTCGCCTATGAAAAGGACACACAAAAGAAACTCGAACTCCATGATTTCGCTCAGAACCTGACCAGCAATGGCCCACAATCCATCCGCGTTGCCTTTGACAAAACCCAACACCCCATCCCGTTTCACCTTCAATTACAATGGAGCTCGAAAACTCCGGTGTCCAGCGACCTGTGCAAAGTGGGCATCAAAACATCGCTGCTCCAAACGGCGGTGCGCGTGAATGAGACCGTGCGGATGAATGTGACGCTCACCAACAAAACACACGAGGGCCTTCCCATGACCATGGCGGTGGTGGGTATCCCCGGTGGCCTCAGTGCACAACCCTGGCAGTTGAAAGCCCTCCAAGAAAAGGGAGCGTTTGATTTCTATGAGATCATCGGCGACCGCATCGCATTTTACTATCGCGAAATGGGTCCGTCGGCCGTTCAGACCATCGCCCTTGACCTGAAGGCAGAAGTGGCGGGACGCTACACGGGCGCGGCCAACTCGGCTTATCTTTATTACAATAACGAATCGAAAGACTGGAGCAAAGGATTGACGATTGCTATCCGCTGATGCTAGATTGGGTCGGCCGACTGTGGTTTGTCGTTTACTTCGCTTCCGTAACAATGAAGCCCCAAAAAATGGTAGAATGGTTTGATAAAATGTATTGAATCTTGTATTGTTGAAGGAGAGGGAACGAGTCTCGATAGAGAACCGACCCGGCAATCCAAAGGATGTAGCTCCTCGTTATGCGCCTGATCCATCTGCTTTACATTGATCTTCATTTGCCTAAGGGACTTATTTTAAATGCATTTGTTAATTGCGTCCGGTCTCACGTAATCGTATTAGAGGATTCACTCCAAAATCAATTGCGCATCGACTCGGCCCTAACCACGGAAATAAAAAAACACATCGAAAGCAGAAGTATTGTCCCAAGCCATCTCATCGAGCAAATAATTGAACAGCATATTGATCCGACCTCTACGCAAGATACAGTGATAGTAGGCTACCCTAAATCAATTCAACAATTGGAGAGCTTCGAAAAATTTGCCCATGCAAAAGCGTTGCATATTTCAAGATGCTGGCACTTCAAGCATGCAGATTTTGATCTATTCGTGGATAAGGCGAAGCGGGCGTGGCATGCCAAGCACGGCGATGATACACTCGATCATTGGGCCAGCATCAACAGGACGACCAAAGAGGTTGGATCATTGAAATCCACTAACAAATACTTGTGGGCTGTAGTCGAACTGACCTATGAAAACTTCAACCGTGCGGCCTACATTGAAGGAGAGATCGTAAAAAATATCAATGCTTAAGCTCCACAAAAGAACCACACATTTTCATTGAATCTCTTTTCAGTAAAAAGGAATCTCAATAAAAATGACCGATCTTCTGATCCAACACATCAAACTCACCCGGAAATTTAGCTTCTAATTTAACCAACGACGCTTTCAGGTTTTTCAACCGGTCTACCAGCACATCCTTATCATAGATCGTCCCGTTATGCAGCATATCATCCAGGATCACCCAGATAAAATTAACGAGTTCAGGAATGTTCACCTGCTCATGTTCCTTTTCCAAGGTATCCATTGCCGTGAGCACCAATCGCTGCAGCCGCTCGTAGTCCTCTTCCCGGAAGGGCGCAGTGCTCAGCAACAAAAGAGATTCCACACAAGGGTTCTTTTGTTCTAAGCCCGATTCATTCGCCTCAAAGAATTCGTTTCTTAACGCCGTCTCATTGGACAAAAAGTGCGTTCTCATCTCCAGTGGCAGTGAAGACCAATCTTTCGGTTTGGTTTCTTTCAGCCGGGTAGCATATAGATTATTAAACTCCGTTAACGTCATGGGTTTGGATACGATATTGGGAAAGAAACGTAACCACTATTCTATAACGTTTGAGAGGGAACGTTAGCGGCATAAAAAAACCTGGATACTTCCATATCCAGGTTTTGCTTGTAGTAGTCCGTACGGGAATCGAACCCGTGTTACCAGAATGAAAATCTGGTGTCCTAACCCCTAGACGAACGGACCTTGTGGGTTTGTTGTTGTGAGTGTGAATTGACCTCTCGATCTGTGTGTTTCTCTCAACGTTGCCGTTAAGAGGGTGCAAATATAGATTGACGATGTTGATTTGCAAACCTGTGCAGTAAAATTTTTCTAAAACCGTATTTTATTTCGTTGGTTTTAGTGTTCAGGTAATTTATTTTTGGTCTCGAAATTTAAACCAGACAATAAAATGACTAAAGTAGGAATTAACGGATTCGGGCGCATTGGCCGCCTCGCGTTCAGGGCAGCCGTCAATCGCAAGGACATTGAGATCGTTGGCATCAATGACATTGTGGATCCGGAGTACATGGCGTACATGCTGAAGTATGACTCCACGCATGGTAAATTCGACGGTACCGTAGAAGTAAAAGACGGTAACCTGATCGTGAACGGAAAGAAGATCCGCGTAACGGCAGAGAAAGATCCCGCCAACCTCAAATGGTCTGAAGTAGGCGCCGAAATCGTTATAGAATCCACTGGATTGTTCCTCACCCAGGCCGATGGCCAAAAGCATATCACGGCCGGCGCCAAGAAAGTTGTTTTCTCGGCTCCTGCAAAAGATGACACCCCTACCTTTGTGATGGGTGTGAACCACAAGAAACTGACCGCTCAGCATACCATTGTTTCCAATGCTTCCTGCACGACCAACTGTCTGGCCCCCATTGCAAAAGTATTGAACGACAAGTTCGGTATCGCCGAAGGCCTCATGAGCACCGTGCACGCCGTGACGGCTACCCAAAAGACCGTCGATAGCCCTTCCATGAAAGACTGGAGAGGTGGCCGCGGTGCTTACCAAAACATTATCCCCTCCTCTACCGGCGCAGCCAAGGCCGTAGCCCTGGTGATCCCCGAACTGAAAGGCAAGCTCACCGGCATGTCGTTCCGCGTTCCCGTGGCCGACGTATCGGTAGTTGACCTTACGGTGAGACTGGAGAAAGCCGCTTCTTACGAAGACATCAAAAAGGCTATGAAAGACGCCTCCGAAGGCGAACTGAAAGGCATCCTCGGCTACACCGAAGACGATGTGGTATCGCAAGATTTCCTCGGCGACGCCCGCACCTCGATCTTCGATGCCAAAGCCGGTATCGCCCTGAACGATCGCTTTGTGAAAGTGGTATCGTGGTACGACAACGAGTGGGGTTATTCCAACAAGCTGATCGACCTCGTTTCTGAACTGGCCAAAGTTTAAGACCGATTTTCAAATACACGTAAAAGGCCGTCCCCAAAGGGCGGCCTTTTTCTTTGACCAACCGTTAGGTCACGTTGGGGTGGGTGAAAAATAAAGGAAGGCCGGGGTGAAGATTTTTTATCCTGAATTCGTTTATAACAGGGAACATCGACCTCCGGTGAACAATCATTACCAAATACTAGGACTCACCCAAGCCGCGGATGCCGCGCAGATTCGGGCCGCTTATAAACGGCTGGCCATGACCTATCATCCCGACCATAACCCGGGTAATCGCACAGCCGAAGAGCGGTTCAAAGAGATCAACGAAGCCTACCACATCCTCTCCGACCCGCTGAAAAAGTCGCGCTACGATTCGCTGCTGAACTACGCCTTCGACGAACAGCAACGGGCGGATTACCGGCGCGAAGAAAACAAACGCAAATACTACCGGTGGCAACAAGCCCAGCGGAAGTACTATGTCATCGACCGGGAATATTTCAAGATCCAGGCCCTGGCCTTCCTGGTGTTCACCGTCATTGCCGGCTTTTGTTTTGCCCTGCTGCACACGGCAAACTACATGATGGAAGAACGTCGCCTGGAACACAACCTGGCTACCAGCCGGTCGCTCCGGCAAGTCGACACCTTGTTTGCCACCGGCCGGTTCGACGACGCCTTCTCGCTCATTCAAACCCTGGGCGAACAAGATCCCCTCGAATACCGCTTCCACTATGCCCAGGATAGCCTCCTCACCGCCCTGAAAGTCATGGCCGACGAGCGGTTTGCAAACCAGGAGTTCTCCGACGCCGTGGCCCAATACCTGGTGCTCAAAAAACACGAAGACCCCGTACGGACCGAAACCCTGCGCCAAATTTCCATCTGCGAGTTCTACCTGGGAAACTACAAGGAGTCGCTGCTGGCCATGAAGCACCTGCACAACCAGGATCCCCGTAACCTGCAGTTGGTCTACGAGATCGGGTCGCTCTACCTGGAAAAACTGGAAGATCCCCACGAAGCTTTACACTATTTCACCCTGGGCAAAAAATTGTTCGGCGAAAACCTCACGGAGGTCTATGGCCCTTCCTACCAGCTGGTGATGGACCCCACGGAAGTGCCCGACATTTACTTTCACATCTTCCTAAACCGGGGTCGCACCAACCTTGTTTTGGAGAACTATGAAGAAGCCCTGAAGGATTGCGACCTGGCCATCGCGCTGCGACCTGGTCAAGGCACGCCGTATGCCATAAGAGCCCTGGCGGCCGTACGGCTTAAATACTTCGACCGGGCCTGCACGGACCTGGCGCAAGCCCAATCGTTGGGCGTTACCGAAGCGGAGGTCCTGCGGCGTAAATACTGTCGGTAGTTACCCTCGCGGGTAAGTAAAGGCGTTGGTTTAGGTTGAAGAGAGCGGACTGCTAAACGACGAAATCGGGGCTTGGGACCTCGAAAAATGACAACAATCCGGTGCCGGTCGTGTTCTATAATAAATAACTGTTATTTGAGTTTCATCCTGTATTTTTGCCGAAATTACTACAATGACACCGCGCGCGGAGTTTGAAAAAATGACCCCTTCCGTTATGAAGAATACAGAACACCTGGTTTCTGTGAAAAGAAGCTATTTTAATATTTTGGCGCTGTTCCTGGGCGACGAAAAGATCGAGACCCGGTTCCTGCGATGCCTCCTGAAGTGGGGCTTCCAACTGCACCTGAACCCCGAAGACCTCAAACAGGCCGACGTGGACATCTCCAACCTCAAGTTCAACTCCATCGGCGACAAAGTGGAAAAACTGGAGGCCATCTATCACCTGGTCTATATGATCTACCTCGACGAAGTGGTGGAAGACGTGGAACTGGAAGTGGCCACCATCTATGCCGAAGAGCTGGGCTTCAAGGCCAACGTGGTGAGCGAGCTGTTCAAATCCATCGCCACCGAACCCTACGACGAGTCGGGGGAACGAAACGTGCGGCAGGAAGTCATGGATTTCCTGAAGGTATACGAGGGATAAACAAACTTACCTGGTTTTGGATGGATAGTATATGCCGTTCGGCCGGGACGGAGAATTCCTCTTTTTTATCAACCCTAAATGCTACCCGTCTTGAAAAGTATAGCCCTTTGCCTCCTGCTCCTGACCTCCCTGAACCTCCTGGCCCAGGAAACCGAAAAGGACCTGCACCAGTTTATCGACCGCTGGCACGAAGCCGCGAGCAAAGCCAACGCCGCCGTGTTCTTTGAGAGCATCGCCGACCACGGCGTATACATCGGCACCGACGCCAAGGAACGATGGACCAAAGAACAGTTCGAAGCCTTCGCCAAGCCCTACTTCGACAAAGGCAAAGCGTGGGACTTCAAACCCTATGACCGGGACCTCCATGTAACATCTGATGAAAAAACTGCATGGTTTTCTGAACTTTTAACAACTTGGATGGGTGTCTGTCGCGGGTCCGGGGTGCTGCGCAAGACCAAACAAGGCTGGAAAATAGAACAGTACCAGCTTTCGGTCACGGTGCCCAACGACATAATAAAGGATTTTATCACGCTGGTGGATGCGTACAATCAACACAATAAGCCCTAACCCCCCAGCCACCCGCCGCCGCGTCTGCATTTGAAGTATCCCTTCCTTTTATGCTACCGATGTAGGATTTCAGTTAAATTTCTCCAGCAGTCGACGTCAATCCTTACGACTTTTGAATCCACATCAGACCACAACTGCATATGGCTTACATGAGACACATCGATTACAGAGAGGTTGCCAACGCAAGACTTTCTGCCCGGTTGAGACAAGTACTCGTACTCGCGCTCGTAGTCGTTATCGGCTTCCTCGTCTCCGTATCGGTAGTGGTGTAAGTGGTTAACCACGACACGGTATCTTTAAAGATAATGGGTCCCAGGACTCACCCCGCTGTATCTCAACTCCGGCCAGCGGTAAACCTGCGGTAACGCAGCGGCCATCTGGTCGAAGTTGAATACACAAGATTTTGTTCATTTGTGAGAGTTAGTTAATTTAGTTTCTTAGTCCCACCCCCGGTGGGACTTTTTGTTTTACCCCTCCGCCTTTCTTCCTAGTTTTGAGGATGGACTTCAGCCAGAACACTTTCCTCAACCACCTTGCCCAAACCACGGAGGCTCCCTACCTGATCGCCATAGAAAAAGCCGAAGGCATCTACCTGTACTCCCCTGACGGCAAGCGGTACACCGACCTCATCTCCGGCATCGGCGTGAGCAACATCGGCCACCGGCACCCCGCCGTGGTGAAGGCCATTAAGGACCAGGTGGATAAGCACCTCCACGTCATGGTCTATGGCGAGTTCATTCAGTCCACCCCAAACCAGCTGGCGGCAAAGCTGGTCAGCCTGCTCCCAAAAAGTCTGAACTGCTGCTACTTTGTGAACTCCGGCACGGAAGCCAACGAAGGCGCGCTGAAACTGGCCAAGCGCTATACCGGCCGCACCGAGATCGTCTCCTTCCGGAAATCCTACCACGGCAGCACCCACGGCTCCATGAGCGTGTCGGGAAATGAGATCAAGAAACAAGCCTTTCGCCCGCTGTTGCCCGACGTACGCTTTATTGATTTCAACGTCATGGAAGACCTGGCGGCCATCACCGACCGAACGGCGGCCGTGATCGTGGAGACCATCCAGGGCGATGCCGGTGTAAGGATCCCATCCCAAACCTACCTGCAAGCCCTCCGGAAACGCTGCACCGACACCGGCGCCCTGCTCATCCTCGACGAGATCCAATGCGGCATGGGCCGTACGGGACGCCTGTTTGCCTTCGAGCATTACGGCATCGTGCCCGACATTCTCACCACCGCCAAAGCCTTTGGCGGCGGACTCCCCATCGGTGCGTTCGTAGCCGACAAGCCGATCATGCAATGCCTCACCCACAATCCCATGCTCGGGCACATCACCACCTTTGGCGGCAACCCTGTCTGCTGCGCCTCGGCCCTGGCCACCCTGCAGGTGATCGAAGATGAAAAACTGCTGGATACGGTCGAAGAGAAAGGAAAGCAATTTGAGTCCTTGTTACGACATCCCGCCATCAAGGAAATCCGCCGCATCGGATTGATGTTCGCCATTGATTTTGAATCCGCCGAACTTGTGTCGCGCATCGTAGAGGAGGCAAAGAAGCTGGGAATCATTTGCTACTGGTTCCTGAGTCATCCCTACAGCTTTCGCTTAGCTCCCCCGTTGACGATCACCACCGAAGAGATCGAGGCGTCTTGTAATGCGATCATAAAAGCAATCGATGTGGCCTCTGGAAATTAGAAAGCCCAAGGTACCGTGATTTTCGCCACCATTCTATGAATTTGAGGTTCCCCAGCCGATGGCGCACCATGGTCTGTAACCCATGCCCCATTTATAAAATATGCATTTCGGCGTTGCTCCGTTGTGTAAGTTTCTTGTTCGAACCCAACGCGTTCTGCCAATCCCATGCCGCCTGTTGTTGGTGGGACACCAACAACAAAGGGCTAGCACTCACCATTCGACTCGCTTACAATAAAATTGGAGCCCTAACCCTCGAAATTTTCCCAGCCCACAATTATGCCCTCCCCCGCCGTTGTTGGTGTTTTCACGACCAAAAATTTTTCAGCCACCGCTCCCATCATTAGAGTTCGCCCCACCTCTTAGTCCTGTCCTTTCACCAACAACATTTTTCGGTTACCCCTCACGTTCTAGTAACCTTCATCGGCTCAGGCCGCGCATGCCGCGGCTGATAAACCCCCAACTTACCTCCCCCCGGAAGACTCAACTCCACGAGCAGTCCCCACCCTTGGTCGTTAACGCTCCCGCAAGGCACGTTCTTCACCTTCATCTGCTGCACAAAGGCTTCGATGTCGTCTACCATCAAATAGAATTCGTGAACATTGTTTTTCTCCCCTGGATGAACCGCCAGTTCTGACGGCGGCAGTCCGAAGATGAGCCAGCCGTGGCCAACATCAACCGGGGGAAAGCCGAGGTCTTTAAAGAAGAGCTTATCAGCTTCCGGGTCTTTGCTGTAGATGATAATGTGGGCGCCGTTGATCATATCTTTTTTATTAAAGATAGCAACTGTTCAAAGCTTGATCAATACGGGGGCGTAAGGCGCTATTACAACTTTTCGATCACCAAATTGTGATTGGTATAAATACAGATATCCGCGGCAATATTCAGACTTTCCCGCACGATCTCCTCCGCGCTCAAATGCGGCGCATGTTTCCTCAAAGCCAACGCAGCCGATTGGGCATACATCGACCCCGAACCAATGGCGGCAACCTGGTTATCCGGCTCCAGCACATCGCCCGTGCCCGAGAGGATCAGGATCTCATCTTTGCTTGCCGTGATGAGCATCGCCTCGAGGCGGCGCAAGAAGCGATCGGTGCGCCAGTCTTTGGCAAGCTCGATGGCGGCGCGCTTCATATTGCCCCCAAAGGCGCTCAGCTTTTCTTCAAATCGCTCAATGAGCGTGAAGGCATCGGCGGTGGAACCGGCAAAACCTGCGAGGATCTTGCCGTCTTGCAGACGGCGGATTTTCTTGACATTGCTCTTGGCGATGGTGTTACCCATGGTGGCCTGGCCGTCGCCGCCAATGGCGACTTGTCCGTTGTGCAGAACGGCGATGATGGTGGTGGCGTGCATTTTTTCCATTCCGATAAAAACAAAAAGCCCCCGGATTTAACTCCGGGGGTGGTGATAAATTTTTTATGCGATGTCTTAAATAAGAATTCTAACGGGATCTTCCAACAGGCCTTTGAAGGTCTTGAGGAAGGCAGCTCCCACAGCGCCGTCTACGGCCCGGTGGTCGCACGACAGCGTAACCTTCATCACATTGCCCGGCACGACCTGGCCGTTCTTCACGATGGGCGTTTCCTTGATACCGCCGATTGCCATGATGCAGGCGTCGGGCGGGTTGATGATGGCGGTGAAGTCTTCCACGCCAAACATACCCAGGTTGGAAACGGTGAACGTGCTTCCCTCCCATTCGGAAGGTTGAAGTTTCTTATCGTGTGCTTTTTGAGCCAACTCCTTCACTTCTACCGCGATGTGCGACAGGGACTTGTTGTCTGCAAAGCGCACCACCGGCACCAGCAAGCCGTCTTTCACGGCCACGGCCACGCCGATGTGGATGTGACGGTTCTTGCGCATTTTGTCGCCGAGCCAGCTCACGTTCACGTCGGGATGTTGGCGCAACGCGGCGGCTACTGCCTTGATCACCATGTCGTTGAACGATATTTTCACCGGGCTGATCTCGTTGATGCTCTTGCGCGCTTCCACGGCCTTGTCCATGTTGATCTCCATGGTGACGTAGAAGTGCGGGGCGCTGAACTTGCTCTCGGCCAGGCGACGGGCAATGGCCTTGCGCATTTGCGATACCGGCACGTCTTCAAAGCTCTCTTGTCCAACCACTTGGGGAAGAACAATGGGAGCGGCAGCAGCTTGGCCGTTTTTAGCGGGAGCGCCGGTAGTAGCGGGTGCGGCAGCGGGCTTGTAGTTTTCTACGTCGCGTTTCGTGATGCGGCCGTGGTCGCCGGAACCTTCTATTTTACCAATGTCGATGCCTTTATCTTTTGCCAGTTTCTTGGCCAGCGGCGATGCTTTTACACGGCCGTTGGATGAATGGTCGGCGGAAACATCGGCCGTTTGTGCGGCGGGTTCTGCCTTCTTTTCGGCTTGACCGGCCGCAGGAGCACCTGCACCAGCACCCTTGGCTTCGTTGGCTTTCAACAACGTTTTCCAGTCGGCGTCTTTTTCGCCGATCACTGCCAGTACGCCGTTGACGGCCACGGCCTTACCAGCTTCTGCGCCGATGTACAGCAAGGTTCCTGTATTGTAGGATTCGTACTCCATAGTAGCCTTGTCGGTCTCGACTTCGGCCAGGAGCTCGCCCGTTTTTACGGCGTCGCCCACTTTCTTGTGCCAGGCGGCGATGACGCCTTCGGTCATGGTGTCGCTCATCTTGGGCATGAACACGATCTCGGCTTTGATGCCGGAAGTGTCTATGGCTGTGGCGGTTGCTGTAGCAGCCGGGGCCGTTGCAGCCGCGGCGGGAGCCTCGGTCTTGCCACCGGAAGCAGCAGCGTTGGCGGCGCCGGCCAGCAGGGCGGAATAGTCTTCTCCTTTGTTGCCAACAATGGCCAGCACGTCGTTCACTTTCACCGCTTGTCCTTCCTGTACGCCCAGATAGAGTACCGTGCCCGTATTGAAGGATTCATAGTCCATCGTAGCCTTGTCGGTCTCGATCTCGGCCATCAATTCGCCGGATTTTACGGTATCTCCCACTTTCTTATGCCATTTCGCGACCACGCCTTCCGTCATGGTGTCGCTCATTTTCGGCATTCGTATGATTTCTGCCATTGTCGATTGTAGATTTTTAAATTCGTCTAAAAAAGGTTTCGCCTTTATTTGAAAGGTCCAAAAATAGACACTAAAACATCCATTTTCAACTATTAGAAACCGATATTCCCGATCAAAAATTCAACCAATACACCGCTGTTCTGGAACTTGTTGGCGGAGCGGTAGGTGGTGCGGAAGCCGGCTTCGAACTTGGGCAAGAACCGCAGTATGTTGAAATCAAACGTTGTCTCTACCCCCACGGACTGATAGGTGGCATCGGTCTCGCTGTAATACACGATGTTGCTGTTGGGTTTGTAATAGTATTGCCGGCCCTGGCCCTGGCCAAAGTCGCAGAAGAAATTGGCCTTGATCCGTTGAATGTTCAGCAAAGGCCCGAAGGCAATATCGGGATACCACAACGGCAAAGCGTAGTTGACCGACGCGGCCCCAAAGGTTTCATCGTTGGGGTAGCTATACCCGCGGGGACGCGGAATGCGGTTGCGAAAGGAATAAACGTCGGTTTCGATGCTCTGATAACTCTTTTGATAACCCAGGCGGCCATATAAGAAATGGTGCTTAGCCAGACCAGGGAAGTATAAAGTGGACCGCACGGCAAACAGGCTGCCATAAAAGTCTCCGCCGAAAGGCGTGCTGTACAAATCGACATCGACCGTCTGTCCCCACCGGTACAGAAAATCGCGCTGACTCCGCTTCAGGACGTTGGTGAACGAGAGGTTGAGCCGGTTGTAGTACATCGTTCCGTTGTTAAGCTGGTCCTTATACAAGAAAACCAGCGAGTCCGACACGGGTGTAATGCGGTTTGGACCTTGATAGATAATGGTGTTGTCGCGCGAGACCGTATTGACAAAATCGGTGGTTTTTGTAAAGCCGGCGGCATCGCCCAGGGTCAACGTGCGACTGTATTTGGAGCGGGTGAGCAGGAAGGGCAAGCGCAGCCCCACCTCGGCTCCGGTCTCATTCCACGTGAACTTCTGCTTGTCATTGAAGTCCGTCTTTTCCTCCTTGCGGTTTCCGGTTGTAGCATTAACGTCGATGATCGGATATAACCCCTGATAGCTCACGCCCGCATTCCAGTACGAAGTTTTCTCATTGATGTCGTAAAGGTACCCTGCACTGATCGACGTTGTGCTCAGAATATCCTGAGAGGTGATGCCCGCATTGATCTGGGCCAGGTTGTTGGTCACAAACAATCCCCAGCTATAGGGATTGAAGACTCCTTTCAACTTGGAATACTTTTTTACGGGAAGCGGTGTCTGCGAAACCGTGTCCAGCAATCCTCCATGATGCTCCTGGTCGGCCAACGCCTGGTACAACGGCTTCACGGACGGCGGGGCTTGCATGCTGTACGCTTTCCACGATGCCGGATCGAACGGCGTTTTCACTACATCCAACCCATCGCGATTCTGATCGCTGTAGTAAAGCGTTCTCCCGTCCGTCGAAACGGAAGGGTTATACGCCGCATACTTGCTGGACGTTACCTGGTAGCGCGTTTTCGTTTCGATGTCGATCGCATAGATATTGTCGATGCCGCTCACGGGCGAGTTGAACAACACATACTTCCCTTGCATGATGGGCGAGCCCACATTTTCACGGCTCACGGGCAGCAGGTCCGTGCCCATGCCGCTGGCAGGGTCGATCAAGGAAATGGTCTTCCCGGCAGGACTATTTTTCAAGACCACGATGCTTTTGCCATCGGCCGACCACCGGGGCATGGCAAAGAAGTAATTCTCGGGATTGTCCAGTGTCTTCATGACGCGGCCCGAGGCCACATCCAGCAGTACGATGGAATTTTTATAGTCGTTATCGGAGCGGATCGCCACCACGGTCTTGCCGTCGGGAGAGATCGCCGCGCCGGACAGACGCTCGTGTCTCCCGGCCAGTATGCGGCGCTCGCCGATGGCCCCGTCGTATAGTTTTATGAGGGAATAGTTGCGCACGCCCCAGCGTGGATCATAACCGTATTCGCTCCACACGATCTTGCGATCCGCCACCGACAGCATGCCGGCATCGTTGATGAACCCCGGCACAAAAATGCGTTGCTCGTGTCCATCCTTCAGCAACACAAATTCTTCAATGTTGCCAATGCCTCGCTTCATGGCGACGACACCGGCATCGCCGGCCGCTTGTGGATAGAGATAATCGGTGTAAGCCTTAGTGGAACGTGGATTTATTTTTTCGAATGGGGTGAGCTGCAGTTGGTCGAGCTGTTGCTGCCATTCCTTTTTCAGATCGGCGGCCATGTCGCGATAAAGCTCCGTCACATACATGCCGGTCTTGTTGTGGATGGCGTTGGAGAAAGCAAACGGGATGAACGGAACATTCCACGAACGTGCCGTGATCTTTCCCCAAATGTTGGGATCGCCCGTGCGGCGACGAAGGTAGCTGATCATGTGATAGCCCAGCACATAGTGATTGGGAATATTGTTCTTGTACGAACGCAGGTACTGCTTGTGATAATTGAAGGTGCGCCCTTCCATCAGGTTGGTCTTGAACACCAAGCCGAAGTTGGGAATACGTCCCCGGCCGCTGTGCGTGAAGGCGGTTTCTGTCGCCACGGCATCGCCCTCCCAAAACCATTGTGGCGCCGCCACCTGTGCCCAGGCCGCCAATGTGGTGTTGCCAAACAGATAATACATGGCCCGGTTGAAGCCCCGCGTGGCATGCTGATATTGCACCACGTGCCGGTACTCGTGCGACATCAACATGTTGAGCCAGTCATTGGTACCGAGAAAATTATAGTCCTGCGGCGGCATGGTATAGAACTCCGAATGCCGTGGCAGGATGGTCACAAAGCCGTTGGAGATCGCCGATTGGTTCTGTAACACAATGGAGATCTTGCGGGGTGAAGAGCCCATGGTTTTCGACTCCGGGTCGTGAATCCGCTCCAGCGTATTCGCCACCCGCTGTGCCTGCTCATCGAACCCTACCGGATACAGCACCCGGAAATGCGCCGTGTTCACTTGCCGCCATTTAATGCTGGCCGGGTTGGTCTCCAGCACCGAAGCAGGGGTTGTGTATTGTCCATAGAGTTGGCTGCAGCCGAAAGCGATAAATAGGAAAGGCAGAATTCTCTTCATCGGTTATTGTTTTTACAACTTACTGCGAAGGGCATCCCACAGCGCACCAAGCTCTTTAAGGTTTCGTTAAGCTTTTCGCATAACCCTGCGTCCAAATTAATACAATAACGCATGGACGCAAAATAAGAAAGCTTCACCCCACTTAACGGGATGAAGCTTTCTGCCTGATATGAAATGAGACGAACGCCTACTCTTCCACGACAATCGAGGCGGAGTTTATGGCACTGGCCTGGAAGAACCCTAAGGCACCGTTGCTGAGGTTGGTGCGCGAGTTGGCCGGGGGTTGGCTGAACAGACCGCCGTCGTTGTTGAGTAATTTCTGCAAGTCGTCGTAGAAAACATAGCCGGTACGGCTCAAGCTATAGGCCTCGACCGTTGCCTTGTCGCCAGGCGCATAGAAGATGGGTGAGGAAATGCCGTCGATGTTTTCGCCCAGGGCTTCGTCGTCGGTGTAATAAATGTCTGTCTCGACGTAGTACGTGAGCGAATCGTTGCGATAGAATTTGAAAAGATAATAGTCCTTGCTAGGGTGAGGTTCCTTGGCATAGATGAGTACCTCGCGGAATTTGCCCTGGGTCTTGGGATCTTTCTCTTCGTCGTCGTCCACGCGGTAAGCCATCGAGTCGATCGTCGTCACGGGGTACAGGTGGTCGTCGGCTTCATAAACATCGCCGTCGATGTCCACGCGCAGGTGATAGTCCTTGCCGATCGTACCCACAAAAGGTGTCTGCGGCAGATAGTAACCGATGCTGTCGGCTTTGTTGTTGGGATTGTGAATGAACATGATCTCCATGCCGTCGTTGTCTTTCACCGACACGATGGCGTTGGTGATCTTCGGCAGGGCACCGGTTTGATAAAAGTCGACCGAACGCGACAGCTTCACATACTGATGTCCGGCGCGGTTGGTCACCTGTCCTTCGACGATGACGCGCTTGTCGCTTTCGTTGAGGTTGAGATGAATGGGTTTGTCGCACGAGACAAACACGACGGCAAAGAGGAGAGCGATGAATATATTTTTCATACAAGTAATGTCTTAGAATTTAATGTTATAGGTAACCGAAGGAAGTATGGGAAAAAGATATACCATACGGGTCTCTTTGGTGTAGCCATCGCCCGTGATGTCGCCGTCTTTGTTTTGGGTCACACGGGTGTAGACGGTGAAAGGATTCTGGCGGTTGTAGGCATTATAGATGGCAAACACCCAGGTACCTTTCCACTTGCGCGTTTCGTTTTTCTTGGGTGAATATGTGGCCGACAGGTCCAGGCGGTGGAAGGCGGGCAACCGGTAGCCGTTGCGTTCGGTCACGATATCGGGGTTGTAGGTTCCATATTGATATTTGCCCTCCGGTATGGTGATGGGCCGGCCGGTGCTGTAGGTGAAGGTTGCGCCAAACGTCCAGCGGTCGCTGTAGTCGTAGGCACCTTGAAGATTCACCACGTTGCGGCGGTCGTAGTTGGCGGGGAACTCCACGCCCTGGTTCACGCCGGGTATTTTGCGCATGGTCTTCGACCACGTATAGCTTGCCGATCCGGTGAACCTCCCCTCCTTTTTGTTCAACATCAACTCCAAACCATACGACCAGGATTTCCCTTGACGGAATTCGGTCGACAGGTTTTTATTGAAGAAGATGTCGGCATTGTCGGCAAAATCCGTCACGTCCTTCATCTTCTTATAGTACGCCTCCGCAGAAAACTCAAGCATATTGTCTTTGAAGTTCTGGAAGTATCCGGCCGCCACCTGGTCGGCAATCTGCGGGTTCAGGTAATAGCCGCTGGGATTCCAGGTGTTGAAGGGAACGGGCACCGTGCCGGAGGCAATGAGGTGCGTGTTCTGCACCATACGGTTATAGGAAACCTTGATCGACTGCCCGTCCTGCAACATGTAGCGGGCGGCCAGACGCGGCTCGAGGTTCACGAAAGTCTTTACGCTTTTCCAAGCTTTGTAATGCAACGTATCGACCGGGTCGGGTTGTGTGCGGTTTTGCGGATCGTTGTAAAGATAAACATCGGACGGGCCCATGTTTTGGAAGATCGACAAACGCAAACCGTAGTCGAGTGTAACGCGGTCGCTAACGCGCTGCTGGTTGCTCACATAGATACCGTGATCCAGCGCATACATGTGGTCCAGGCTGAGTTCCTCGAACATGGAAGCCTCCGAATTAGGCACGATCTTGCCGGGCGAGAACCGTCTGCCGGTGATGTGATAGCCGAACGTGAGGTCGTTGTTGGTGTTGATAAAATAGGACAGGTCTTCCTTGACGCTCAACTCCTCCAGGTTCGAGGTCCATTTCAAGCCTTGCACCGGGTCCTTCAGTTCCAGTTTGTAGTCAAAGTTACTGAGGATGACAGACGTATTGGAGAACAGCCGCTCGTTGAACAGGTGGTTCCACCGGAAGGTAGCCGTGCGGTTGCCCCACGCAAAACCGAATTGGTTGGCGAAGTTGAACACGTCGCGGCCGTTGTAGAAAGCCAGGAAGAAGCGGTTGTTGTTATTATACTTCCAGTTCACCTTGGCGTTGATGTCATAAAAGTGAACCAGGTTGTCGTTGTTGGCTGCTCTCAGAAACAAGTCTACATACGACCGGCGGGCCGACACGATGAACGAGGCTTTGTCTTTCACCAACGGTCCCTCTACCATTAAACGGCTCGCCATAGTGCCGATGCCTGCCGTGACGCCCAGCTTCTTGTTGTTCCCATCCTTGGTGCGCACCTCCAGGATCGATGAAAGCCGGCCGCCGAAACGCGACGGGATACCGCCTTTATAAAGCTCAGAGTCCTTGATCACATCGGCGTTGAACACGGAGAACAGCCCGAACAAGTGAGAAGGATCGTAAATGGGTGCCTCGTCGATGAGGATCAGGTTCTGGTCGGCGCTGCCCCCACGCACATAAAAGGTCGATGTACCCTCGCCGGCCGAGATCACACCGGGCAGCATCTGGATGTTTTTGATAATATCTACTTCGCCAAACAAGGCGGGCAGCTTGCGTACGCGGTTCATGTCCAGCGTGTTCTTGCTCATTTGCAGCGACACCACATTCTCGTCAACACGCTTGTCGGTGACAGTGACCTCCTGCATCACCGTAGTCTCGCTCAACATGTCCACATTGCGTTCCACATCACCCTGAAGATCGACGGTGACGATTTGGGGGGCGTAGCCCACATAGCTGAATTGGATTTCGTAGGTACCTTTAGGAAGGGTCAGGGAATAAAAACCGTACGGGTTGGTCACGGTGCCTGCGCTCATTTTCGGGATGTAGACCGTAACACCGATAAGTTCCTCACCATTAGAGACATCGCGTACATAACCATTGAGGGTAACTTTTTCCTGGCCGAGGGCCACAACGCTGATGAGAAAGAAAACGGCAAAACTTAAACTAAAACTTCTAATCATTGGGTAATTGGGTTGGTTTTGTGTTTCAGACAACCGACCCCTTCCTTACCCCTATCGGAAAAGAAAATAAATTGGATCGTCCCCGAAGCAGCACCTCTTCTGACGGATATGCGCACAAATAGTTACTTTTGAGGCGCATTAATTACAATCTTGTCACAAAATCACCCAAAAATTTAATGTTTCGAAAGTTAAGAGAACTTTACCGGGAGTATAAACCGTATGTGCGGGTCGATCTCATTATGTATGGTGTGCTGATCCTGGCGATCATCTTGTACTTTATCTTTGCCAGTGCTTTTGGATAATGATCTACCCGGATCCTCGCTCAACTTCAAGCCTCTTATTTAACAATACCTTCCCACTTTATCGAAGTGGATAGTTCACCCCCACCAACAACGCGAGCGAACTGTGTTTCGCATACCTCGCATACGGATCGAAGACGACGCTGTGGGTATCCACCGTTCCCCAATTTCCCTGGGCACTGATCTTGATAGAGACAACATTCGTCATGGGTATATACAGGGCAGCGAAACCCGCGAGACCAAAATCGAGTGGATTGCCATTGTTCAGGTTGACATTGGTATAGGGGCCGGGGCGGTGCGTGGACGCGATGATGAGGCGCTCGCTAACCCGGTAGGAAACATACAGCCCCGCGCCGATCTGGTATTTGATGATGTCCCCAAAACGATGCGACAACTGCAGCGGAAGTGTGAGGTAAGCATAATTCAACCGCGTCTTCGAACTGGCATCCACCGAGACCGCACCCTTCTGCTCGTAGTACAAGCCCGTGGTAATGTGATAAAACGTTGAAAGCCGATAGTTCAACCCCAAGCCCGCGTTCACCGACAAGCGCTTGCCGGAAAACTGATCCGGACCGCGACTTCCCGTTCTCACATACGACAGCGACGGTCCCGCCACCGCCTCCAACTCCAGGCGTTGCGACAAGCCCTTAAAAAAGGAGAACGCAAACACCATCGTAAAAAAAACACATCGAGTTTTCATAGGGCAGCTTCATTTTTCAATCGATCACCCAAAAGAGAAAAGCGCGTGACCATTTGGTCGCGGCTACTCGTGCAAACGAATCCTCCTGAAAAATAATACTTGTCCCGATAGCATTTTCGCAAAAATCACCCCAGCTGGGGAGTGCGTAATCAATAAAAAAGCCGTCATAAAAAGTCCACACCCTTCGGACATAAATCTTCAAAATTGCATCTTGTCACTACGTCACGCCACGCCCCACTTGTTGGTGTCCCACCAACAAGTTTTTCGGACACAAGGTCACAAATCCACCCCTGGTCGTTACGTCCCCCAACCCCAAGCATCCCCCTCTTGAACCACACGCTCAATCACGACCAACAATACATTTCACAAAAAAATCACAAAAAAAAGAGCCGTCATCAAGGCGGAGATGACGGCTCGTAACCGAAGGGAAAATTTTTGTTGGATGCTTAAAAGCAGATCGCTCTACTTTGCGCACCGCGCTTCTTCACATGCTTGAAAGATATTTTCGTATACCTTTCCCACGTTCCCTCCGAGTTTCTTTTACAAGAGAGGATATTCAAAATCGTTCAGACGTCTTGCGTTGGCCGCCAGCACACTAGGTGAGGGAAAGCAAGGCATACGTCAATAACAGTCCGGCTGCAATTCTTAGTAGTGTTTTCATCGTCCCGGGTCATTAAAAGGTTCTTAATATCTTCATCAGATCAATGATCTCCTGCCGGCTCTTCCCGACACGGTGCATCAATTCTTCATCTTTTTTTGCGTTGGCACTGATCTGTGTTGCCGGCTGTGCGGCTAACGTGCCGGACAGAGATGGCTTAAAAGCATTCTTCAACAATCGCTTCATAGAGAGGGTAGGATTTGGAGCGTGAGAAAATATTTAGAGTTTGATATTTTCTTTTAAAGAATCGATGGCCGTCTTGCCGTTGCCGGCATAGCGTTCTATTTTTTTGTTGTAGCCTTTACGCAGGCTGTCCAGGTAGTCGGTGGCCATGTCGAGAGCTTCCTGGCTATATTTTTTTGTTTTTTTCTTCAACTGTTTGCGTGTAGCGCTTCCGCTGCTGGGGGCAACCAGCAAGCCCGTGGCGGTGCCAATGGCCGTTCCCAGCAGGAACGCGCCCACTACTTTCATGGTGGTATTGAGGGTGATTCCGTTTTGATGTATCAGTTTCATGGCAATAATGCTTTTGTTCAATACTTTCTGCCGGAGAGAACACAAATAATAATGCCAAGCCGTTGCGGTTTTTCATAAACAACTTATCATCAATATTTTATAGTGAATTAAAGCAGGTTTACAGGAGGTATCCCACGGGAAAAAATTCCACAGATTGTTGATTATCCTTGCAGAATTGCTCAAAACCTTACACACATCCGCAAACAAAAAAGCCCCGCCGATGAGGACGAGGCTTGGCCAGTTTCTCTTTTTATCAGGCGCTTCCTTTCGGTGAGCGCCGACCCTTACGTACCAACTTACCGGGAGTTGGAACGTTCGAAGGGACTCTCATCGCCTTTCTGTTTTGGAAAAAGGATCTTACTCAGTTTGTAAGCGATAACGATGAATACACCGTAGGTAAGCACCGCGCAAAAGACAATCAGAAGTGGGTTCATGGAATAGGGGTTCTTATGCTTATGCGATAACGAAAATTGATGCCAGCGGAAAAACCGATCGCCGTTAACAAATCAAAAAGTAATCTTTAAGCAAATAAATATGCCCTCCCTGTCTATGCCAGAGTGGTTTTTGGGAGCTGCTGCTTTTTTTGATGAAAGAAAAACCCGCGCGTTGGCCTGCGTTGAAAAACCCAATTCGAGAAATTTGATACCTTTTCAGCAGGCCATTCTTCCCAGTACGGGAGCATCCAACCAAGATCAACCCTGCCTAAGCCGCTTCGACCAACCCAATTCAACTCGTGAACCGAGTATCCGACGGGTTGGCCGGTCCTGAGTCGCTGCGCTTTCCCATTTGACTACAGTCAAAATTCTTCGATATTTCGAAATTCATTAACCTTTCCATGCTGAAAATCGACAGTCACACGCACATCCTTCCCAAAAAGCTACCGAACTGGAGTGACAAGTTTGGCTATGGTGACTTTATCTACGTGCAGCATCACAAACGCGGCTTTGCCAAAATGATGCGGGGCAACCAGTTTTTCCGGGAGATCAAGGAGAACGCCTGGAACCCTGAGCTGCGCATCCGCGAGTACGAGAAGTTTCACACCCAGGTGCAAGTGGTCTGTACCATACCCGTCATGTTTTCCTATTGGGCCAAGCCCTTCGACGGGCTGGAGGTCTCGCGCTTCCTGAACGACCACCTGGCCGAATTAATAGTGAAGCATCCCAAAAACTATTTGGGCCTGGCCACCATCCCCATGCAGGACACCGAGCTGGCCATCCAGGAACTGGAGCGGAGCAAAAACATCGGCTTGAGTGGCGTGCAGATCGGGTCCAACATCAACGACCTCAATCTGAATGAAGAACGTTTCTTTCCCATCTTCGAAGCCTGCGAAAAACTCGGTATGGCCCTGCTGATCCACCCCTGGAACATCATGGGCGAAAAGAACATCCAGCGCTACTGGTTGCCCTGGCTGGTGGGCATGCCGGCCGAAACCTCGCGGGCCATCTGCTCGATGATCTTTGGCGGAATTTTTGAAAGACTACCAAAGCTGCGCGTTAATTTCGCACATGCCGGCGGCTCCTTTTTGTCGACGCTGGGACGGATCCAACACGGCTTTGATTGCCGTCCCGACCTGGTGGCCATCGACAACAACGTGCCCCCAAAAAGCTACCTGGGCAAATTCTGGGTCGACAGCGTGACACACGATCCGCTCATGCTCGAATATGTGCTGAAACTGCAAGGCTCGAAACGGATCACCCTGGGCTCGGACTATCCCTTTCCTTTGGGCGACCTGGAAATTGGAAAGTTCATAGAAGAAATGAAACTTGACCCCGGAATAACTGAAGACATTTTTAACCGGGCCGCACTGGAGTGGCTCGATTTGCCAAAAGAAAGATTTATCTGATGCGTTACACCCTCCTACTCCTATTGACCGCCCTCGCCTTCCAAACCAGTTTCGCACAGAGCAAAGTGGACGAATACCTGATGCAGCAAGAGCAACTGAAAAAGACCCTGCTCCTGCGGGAACTCGACAGCGGTGTTTATTTCATGGACGACGGCGACTACGTGGCGGCCGACGTCAAATTTCAGTACGTGCTCGACCACATCAAGAGTGTACCCTCCGACCTCACGTTCTTCTTTGGAAAGAATTCATTCTTTCTCGGCAAGTACAAACAGAGCATCGACTGGCTGAACAAATACATTCAACTGAAAGGCACCAATGGCCAGTATTCCCAGGAAGCTGTGCAATGGCAGAAAAAAGCGGAAACCGAATACGTCAAGCAAAAAACGCAAGACCCCAAAGTAGTGGGCAACATTCTTTCCACAAACTACGACATCGACTGTGGCCCCGGGGGGAAAGTTACCTGCCCGGTTTGCAAGGGCGAACATGTGGTGGTGAAGAAGGCCGCCTTTGGCAACACCTATAAAACGTGCGCCTACTGTGACGAGCATGGGTGGCTCACCTGTGCCGAATACAACCTGCTGCTCCGCGGACAGCTCAAACCCAAAAATACGGAGTAAACCGCGTTTTCCGCTTTGACGGAGAAGCGTTACCTTTGCCGCCGATTAACCTGCAATTAATCGCATCATGGCATTGTATAACCGCGTAAACGGCCGCGTCCTCAAGGAGAAAATGCGCGCCGAGACCCAGAAACGGGTCACCATTTCTTTCTATAAATACCACCACATTTCCGACCCCGCCGTCTTCCGCGACCAGCTTTACCTGGGCCTGGAAGCCATGGAAGTACTGGGCAGGATCTACGTGGCCTCCGAAGGCATCAATGCCCAGATCAGTGTCCCCGAGGAAAAGGCAGAAGCGTTCCGCGCCTATCTCTACAGCATCCCTTTCCTGGACAACGTCCGCCTGAACATCGCCGTGCAAGACGACGGCAAATCGTTCTTCAAGCTCAAGATCCTCGTCCGCAAAAAGATCGTAGCCGACGGCCTCGACGACAGCACCTTCGACGCCTCCAAGACGGGTGTCCACGTCAATGCCAAAGAGTTCAACGCACTGGCCGAAGATCCCAACACCATCATCGTGGACATGCGCAACCACTACGAAAGCGAAGTGGGCCACTTCAAGAACGCCATCCTTCCCGACGTCGATACATTCCGGGAAGAACTGCAATTGGTAGAAGATCTCATGAAAGAGCAGAAGGACAAAAACCTGCTCATGTACTGCACCGGCGGCATCCGCTGCGAGAAGGCCAGCGCCTGGATGAAACACCAGGGCTTCAAAAATATTTTCCAGCTCAACGGCGGCATCATTGAATACACCCGCCAGGTGAAACAGGAAGGCATCGAAAACAAATTCATCGGCAAGAATTTCGTCTTCGACGAACGCCTCGGCGAGCGCATCACCGACGACATCATCGCCGTCTGCCACCAATGCGGCCAACCCTGCGACGACCACGTCAACTGCAAAAACGACGGCTGCCACCTCCTTTTCATCCAATGCAAAGCCTGCGCAGAAAAATACAACCAATGCTGCAGCGAGGAATGCCAACACATCCTCACCCTCCCCGAGGAAGCCCAAAAAGAAATCCGCAAAGGCGTGAACAAAGGACGCCAGGTCTTCAAAAAAGGACGCTCGGAAAATATCCTGTATAAACCAGAATAGAAACTTCGCTAAGCGTATCACGTCATAGCAAAGTCTCCCGCCTCGGGGACTTTGCTATTTTTAAATGTGCCGTGGTTGCTAAATAGGCCAGATTGAATGCGGCGGGGAATCTCCGAGCAATCCAAGTCCCCGAGGCGGGAGACTTGGATTGGGGCATGTCTGACCTCCTTGGGGTACTCACCACCCACGACCGCCATCAGTCTTGAATTTTTCTGTATTTTACCCCCCCAATGAAACCCAACCCCATCGCCCGCATCGGCATTATCAACGTCTCGGACCGTGCCAGCCAAGGCATCTACGAAGACATCCCCGGCAAGGCCATCGTTGAAACCCTCACCGAATACCTGACCAGTCCCTGGGAAAAAGAATACGCCGTAGTGCCTGACGAACAGGACATTATCGAGCAAACCCTCATCGACATGGCCGATGTGAAGGAATGCTGTCTCATTATTACATCCGGGGGAACAGGACCCGCGCTGCGCGACGTGACTCCGGAGGCCACGGAAGCCGTCTGCAACAAGCTTATGCCTGGCTTTGGGGAGCTGATGCGAGCAAAAAGTCTTACATACGTGCCAACGGCCATTCTTTCGCGCCAGACCGCCGGCATCAGGAACCGAACTTTAATTGTAAATTTGCCAGGGAAGCCAAAAGCCATCCGGCAATGCCTGGAGGCCGTCTTTCCGGCGATACCGTATTGCATCGACCTGCTGGAGGGACCATTCATCGAGTGTAATGATCAGATAATTAGGGTATTTAGACCCCACTAATTAAATTACGACTTTATGGCACGCATCAAATACTACTACGACACGGAAACGTGTAAATATGAGCGGGTAAAGACCCGCACCAGCGATGTTGTTTTAAATGCCTTGGGACTGCTGTCCCTGACGGTTGCCATGGCCGTAGGTCTGCTCATCCTCTACAGCAACTATTTCGAATCTCCCAAAGAGCTCATCCTCCAAAACGAAGTGAAGGAGCTCGAATTCTACTACGAAAAAATGACCAAGGACGTAGAGTCCCTCAGCGCCATCCTCGACAACGTGGAGCACCGCGACGATAACATCTACCGGGTGGTACTGGGTGCCGAGCCCATCGAAAAATCCATCCGCCATGCCGGCGTCGGTGGTGTCGATCGCTACGCTGAATTGAAAGAAAAAGACTTTTCGCGCAAAGAGATTGTCCTGAGCCTGAACCAAAAAGTAGACCTGCTCCGCCGCAAGCTCTACATCGAATCCAAGTCCCAGGACGAAGTAGTGTCCCTGGCCGAGAAGAAAGAAAAACTCTACGCCGCCATCCCCGCCATCCAGCCCATTTCGAACAAACAGCTCGTAGCGATCGCTTCCGGTTTCGGATGGCGCACGCACCCCATCTACAAGGTAAAGAAAATGCACACCGGTATCGACTTTGCTGCCTCGATCGGTACTCCCATTTATGCTACGGCCGATGGCACCGTGGCCGTGGCCGAAGTGAAGTTTAGCGGCTATGGCAAGATGGTGGAAATCGACCACGGCTTTGGCTACCGGACCCGGTATGCGCACATGCACGATTTCAAAGTGCACCTCGGCCAAAGCGTGAAGCGTGGCGACCTCATTGGCTTTGTAGGCAACACAGGTCTGTCTACGGCGCCGCACTTACACTATGAAGTGTTCATCAAAGGCGCCCAGGTGGATCCGGTGCACTACTTCTACAACGATCTTTCTGCCGCCGAATACGAAAAAGTGTTGGAGCTTTCTTCGATCGAAAACCAGTCGCTGGGCATGTAACCATATTTCTGTCGCCTGACAAAGGAAACCCGGTGTGTCGCACATGCCGGGTTTTCTGTTTTTTAGCCTACCTTCGTTGAATCGTAATTCTTGTCTCATGTCCAGGCTGTTTACCCGATCGCTCACGCCCCTCTTTGTTTTCTTTTTTTTATCCCACGCATGGTCGCAAGGCTGTAGCGATGCCGGCTTTTGCACCATGGGGGCGATGAAACCCGACCAACCCTACAGCAAAAAGATCGCGCTGAAGCTGCGGTCGATGGAGATCAACTTCTACCGGGGCACCACCACACTCACACCCATCGTTTACGTGGCCACAGCCGATCTCAATTTCAGCCTCAATACAAAAACATCCTTCCAGGTGAAGCTCCCCTACCAGGCCGTGAAAGGCAGGCTGGCCACCACGCAGGGCTTGGGCGATATTTCACTTTGCCTGACGCGCAATATTTTTACGTCCGAAAAGTACGACATCAACTTTTCCGTTGGCGGCAAGCTCCCCACCAATAACTCCAACAAGCACGACAACGAAGGCAACCCGTTGCCCATGTACTACCAAACCAGCTTGGGCACCTACGATTTCATCACAGGCATTTCCTTCATCAGCCGGAAATGGCTCTTTGCCACGGGGGTTCAGATCCCGTTCAACCGGAACGGCAACCAGTTTCTCTGGTCCAACTGGAACCCCGACAGTTCCCCCGATGAATTAGCCTACGTACATGAATATTCGCCGGCCAAGGAACTGCGCCGTGGCACCGACGTGATGCTGCGCATTGAGCGAAGCTTCCGGTTCTCGCGACTGAACTTCACGGCGGGCCTGCTGCCCATCTACCGGATCTATCACGACGAATTCACAGACGCCACCGGCCAACGCGTCCGCCCCGATGGCGGCATGGGATTGGCCTTGTCTGCCACGGGCACGGCAGGCTACAGTTTCAATGTGCGCTCGGGCATCAAGCTGTTGGTAGCGCACAAGATCGTTAACCGCGAATACAGAGGAGACGGTCTCACCCGCGAGTTTGTGACTACGTTCGGCTACTACTATCGCTTCTGATCGCCATGAAAAAATACTTATTGCTGCTTATCTTCTTCGGTACCGGGTCGTTTGCCGTGGCGCAGAAACTGAAGACCATCGATTCGCTTTTCTTTGACTCGCGCTATGACCAGGCATTGCCGGTGATCGAAGCCAGTTTAAAAACGGCGCGCACGGCCGAGGAACGTTCCATCCTCGAAAACAAGAAAGCGGAAGCGCTGATCCGCGGCGGAAAATTCGCGGAAGCGGAAAAACAATTGAAATTCCTTGCCGCGCAACCCGCGTCGGCCTATCAGCAGGCCATTACACAAACGAACTACGGCTTACTGTACCTGTACCAGGGTCGAAACGATCTCTCGCTGGAGGCCCTTCAAAATGCGTTACAGGACTTTGAGAAAGACCACAAGGAAAACACGCTCGATGCCGCATTGGCGTTATCGCATTTGGGCAACCTGTATCGCACCACGGGCAAATACGCCCAAGCCGAAGAACACCTGGCCCGCGCGTTGGCCATCCGCCAAAGCTACCTGCGCGAAGACAGCGAATGGATTGCCGCCTCTTACAATGACCTGGGACTGATCTACAGCATTACCGATCCGGACAAAGCTTTATCCTACTACGAAAAGGCATTGACCATTTATCAGAAGCTCCACGGCAAGGACCATCCCAAGATCGCCCTCACCAACACGAACACGGGTTTCGTCTACCGGCAAATGGAATTGTATGGCGATGCCGTGAACAACCTGGAGTCGGCCTTGAAGACCTGGGAAAAGATCTATCCTCAACCCCACCCTACCAAAGCCTTTGTGTTGTTCAGCCTTGGCGAAACGTATTTGAAAATGGGCGATCGCAAAGCGGCCCAGGGATACTACGATCGCGCCCTGGCCATGTACGAGAGCAGCTATGGCAAAAAGCACCCCGAGCGCGCCTCTGTGCTCAACGCCATGGGCAACCTGAAACTGACCGACGGCAAATTCAACGAAGCGCTGGCCGACTACCAGCAGGCCATGCAAGCCAACGTCCGCGGCTTCGAAAGCAGTGACCTCCACCAGAATCCGCCGCTGAAAGATTTCTACAACGGCAACACGCTGCTGTATTCGCTCATCGACAAGGCCCAGGCCCTGGAGGCACGCTACTATGGAAAAACACTAAAGCTCACGGAGATGGAGCTGGCCGTAGAAACCCTCCAACGGGCCGACTCCCTCATCGACCGGCTGCGGCAACAGATCACCAACGAGAGCGACAAGATCGCCCTGGGTGCCGTGGCGAACGATATCTATGCCGCCGGGGTGCGCATTGCGCAGGAAACCAGTGTGATTGCCTTGCACAAAAAGAAATGGCAGGCCCTGTCGTTCTATTTTGCCGAGAAGAGCAAGTCGGCCGTGTTGCTGGAGGCCATCTCGGATGTGAACGCCAAATCGTTTGCCGGCATACCCGGGGCGTTGCTGGAGGAAGAAAAGAGCCTGAAGTCGGCCATCGCGCTCACAGCCCAGCAACTGGCTCAGAAGCCCTCCGAATCGGAAGAGCGTTACTTGCGCGAAACCGCGTTCAACCTGAACCGCAGCTACCAGGCGTTCACCAAACAGCTCGAAGCCAAATTCCCGGAGTATTACAACTTGAAATTCAATACTGCGTCGCCCTCCATCACCGAGTTGCAATCGCGCATGGACCCGCACACGGCGATCCTGAGCTATTTTACGGACGACAAGAATCACCACCTCTACATTTTCCTGGTCACGCAAAAGCAGTTCAGCATTATAGACCACGCGGTGCCCAAAGAATTTGACAAGTACATTACCGGGCTGCGCAACAGTTTATTCTTTAACGAGATCGAAACCTACAAGACGGCAGCGCACGCGTTGTCCGCCCTGCTCATTCCGTCGCGCATTCCCACCGGCATCACCGACCTCGTGGTGCTTCCCACGGGGCGGCTAGGCATCATTCCCTTCGAAACGCTGGTGACCACAAAAATAAAGCCTACCGATACCTACGCCACGCTCCCCTACCTGTTGAAGCGTTACGCCGTGCGATATGAATTTTCGGCTTCCCTTATTTTACAGAAGGCCGCCATGAAGCCGCCGGCCGAAGCTTCCATCTTTTTATGTGCGCCGGTCACCTTCAATCCGCAAGATCACCTGGCCGAACTTCCCGGAACGGAATCGGAAGTGAACGCGATCTCAAAATTGTTTGGCTCGCGCAACTTCAGGAATGCCGTCTACACGCGCGATCAGGCCGATGAAAAGGTCGCCAAGTCGGACGCGTTGAAAAATTACAGCTACCTGCATTTCGCAACCCATGGGATAGTGGACGAAAACAACCCAGAGCTCTCCCGCATCTTCCTGCGCTCGGCCACGGGCACAGAGGACGGTAATCTTTTTACGGGCGAGATCTACAACCTGCAATTGAACGCCAACCTGGTGACGCTCTCGGCGTGTCAGACCGGGCTTGGAAAAATTTCAAAAGGCGAAGGCGTGATCGGATTGTCACGGGCGCTGGTGTATGCCGGCGCAAAAAATATCATGGTATCGTTTTGGAGCGTGGCCGATGAATCGACGGCCGAACTGATGCAGGATTTTTACAAAACCTTGTTGGAACACCCCGGCACAAACTTCAGCCAAAACCTGCGACAAGCGAAGTTGGATTTGCTGAAAACAGGCAAGTTTGAGTCCCCTTATTATTGGGCTCCTTTTATCTTGATCGGGTACTGATTTTGGGGATTTTTTATTCTGCCCGTACAGTAGTTTGTGCGGTTAACACAACTACTGTATGGTGCAGATAAAACACATGTGAACGCTATGGCAAAAAGGCTTTTCACTGTGTGGAGAGAAGGATAAAGTAAGGGCATAAGTTCGACTTTTCCTAAAGAATTTTTGAAACTTTGTTAACCCTGAAAAAATGGCTTTTTTGCGGGGCAAAATTTGAAGGAGCATGACATTTCTTCATTTCGGAAACGCTTCTTTTTTTAGTTAATTTACTGATTTACAGTGGTTTGAATTGTTATCCACAATCCATCCACAATCTGATTTTTTTTTGAGAAGGTATGTACGAAGACAACTACAGGCAGCGGGGATTGCGTCAAAAACTGGTCAAAAAACTGGCCGAAAAAGGCATCAAAGATGAGGCAGTTTTGGCGGCCATAAACCGCGTTCCGAGACACGTTTTTTTTGAGAATGCACTGCTCGATCACGCCTACCAGGACAAGGCATTTCCCATCGGCGAAGGTCAAACCATTTCACAACCCTACACGGTCGCTTTCCAAACCGAAAAGCTCGACATCAAGCCCGGCGACAAGGTGCTGGAGATCGGCACAGGGTCGGGCTACCAGGCTTGCGTTTTGCTGGAACTGAAAGCAAAAGTATACACGATCGAATACAACCGGAAGCTCTACGACACCGTCCGCGAGATGCTTCCATCGCTCGGATATAAACCTTACTTTTTTTATGGAGATGGCTCAAAAGGCCTTCCGCAAAAAGCACCCTTCAACAAAATCATCGTGACCGCTGGCGCCCCCGTTGTGCCGGCCGCGTTGACCGAGCAACTCGCCGAGGATGGGATATTGGTTATTCCGGTGGGCGATCGTGAAAAGCAGGTGATGCTTCGCATTCAAAAAAAGAACGGCAAGCTGGTGAAGGAAGAGTATGCCAATTTTGCTTTCGTGCCGTTGCTCGGCGAGCAGGGGTGGAAAGAGAAATGAAAGAGATGCTCCGAAATAAGTGAGCAGGTTGGAGCGATCAAAATGCGAGTACGCTCAGCGATGTAGAAAAAAGAGCACGACTGAATCGAGAATAATAAAACGAGAGTGGCTGAAAGAAGGATGGCAGACAGTTGACAAAAGGAGTAATCGCCTAAATTTTGCATCCACCAATCTTAACAGCCCCAAGCCCGTAGGGCTTTGTGTGCCGCATTTGGGGAGTCACATTTGGACGCTACGACTTGGAACGGACATAGTGCTTGACCAACTCCTTCAAAAAGAAAAATCAGATCGCTAAAACTTCGTTAAAAGAAAATCCTTGAACGCGGCAAACTCCTTCGTTGCAGGGATGGTTTTCTTTTTTCCCTGCATGAACTTCTGCAACGCCGGCGGGATTTCAATGTTGCGGCCTAAGGTGTCCTCCACCACTTCTTTGAATTTTGCCGGATGCGCTGTTTCCAAGAAGATGCCTGTCACGTTCTCTTTCGTCTCCTGCACATATTTCTTTAATCCCAGATAACCGATCGCGCCGTGAGGATCCATAATGTAGTCCTGGCCCGCGAAGACCGCGCGCATGGCCTGTTGTGTTTCTTCATCGGTGAAGGCATAGCCGCGAATGTCTTTGGAAAGGGCCTCGAAGTTCTTTCCAAACAACTCCAGCATGCGCACAAAGTTGCTGGGATTGCCTACGTCCATCGCGTTGCTGATGGTTTGCTTCGACGGGCGTGGACGAAACGTTTGCGTTTTCAAATACTCCGGCACCACGTCGTTGCTGTTGGTGGCGGCAATGAAGCGGTGTATCGGCAGGCCCATACGCTGTGCGAGCAACCCACCGGTGATGTTCCCAAAGTTTCCGCTGGGAATGGAATAGACCACGGGCTTTTTCAGCGACTGTACTTTCGCAAAGGAATAAAAGTAATAGAACGACTGCGGAATGAGTCGCGCGATGTTGATGGAGTTGGCCGAGGTGAGGAAGAATTTCTTTTTCAGATCGGCATCCAAAAACGCTTGCTTCACCAGGTGCTGGCAATCGTCGAACGTACCTTCTACTTCCAGGGCGGTGATGTTCTGCTCCAGGGTAGTGAATTGTTTTTCCTGGATCTCGCTCACTTTGCCGGACGGATACAAGACCACCACGCGCGTGCCGGGCACACCCAGGAAGCCATTGGCCACAGCGCTGCCGGTGTCGCCCGAGGTGGCGGCCAGGATCACGATCTCCTGGTGTTGCTGCTTTGCAAAATAGCCCAGCAACTGCGACATGAAACGCGCACCAAAATCTTTGAAAGCCAGCGTAGGGCCATGAAATAATTCCAGCGAATAGATCCCCTCCTCTACTTTCACCACGGGCGCATCAAATTGCAACGTGTGTTTTATGATACGCTGCAGTTCCTCCTTCGGAATATCATCACCAATGATGGCTTGTGCCACGGTAAAGGCCATGTCTTCGAACGACATCCCCGGAAGGGCATCAAAAAATGCTTTCGGCAACGCGGGGATATGCTCGGGCATATACAGTCCGTTGTCGGGTGCGAGGCCTTGCGTGACGGCCTGGCGGAGGTCTACTTTCAGGGAAGGGTTATTGGTGCTGTAAAATTTCATTCCTGTGTTTTAATGTTTACGAATGTTCCCATTCGAAGAGATTGGATTTCTTTCTAGGCGACGACGCGGGCGCCCGCATCGTTGATCTTCGAAACGAAGACGTCGCTCTTCAATTTCATGGACTCGAACTGTTGTTGCAGTGCCTTGCCTACGCGTTCGGCGATGCTGTACTCTGTGCTCAGCGAGAAGATCGTAGGTCCGGAGCCGGAAATACCACAGCCCAACGCGCCATTTCTCAACGACTCCGCTTTGATATTCTCAAAGCCCGGGATGAGCGCAGAACGAATGGGTTCGGCCACTACGTCGTGCAGCGAGCGCATGATCAATCCATAGTCGGGTTTCATCAGACCCACTACGAGGCCTGCAATGTTGCCCCATTGGGTGATGGCGTCCTTCATGGGAATGGAAGCTTTGAGTACTCTTCGCGAGTCTTCGGTCTTCAATTCAAGGTGGGGATGTACCAGTGTGCAGTAGAGGTTGGGTGGTGTGGGGATCTTGGCCACGTCCAGGGGGGCGTAACCACGGATCAACACAAAGCCGCCTAACAACGAAGGTGCCACATTGTCGGCGTGAGCCGAGCCACAGGCGATGCGTTCGGCTTCCATGGCAAAGGGCAGCAGTTGCTCGCGCGAAA
This sequence comes from Chryseolinea soli, assembly GCF_003589925.1. Classification (NCBI taxonomy): domain Bacteria; kingdom Pseudomonadati; phylum Bacteroidota; class Cytophagia; order Cytophagales; family Fulvivirgaceae; genus Chryseolinea; species Chryseolinea soli. Next base: position 6,520,866 of record NZ_CP032382.1, read on the forward strand.
GCGGGTTGTCGTACAGGTGGTTGATGGCCACCAACGCTGCCGCGGAACTCGCTGCGCTGGAGCCCATCCCGCTGCCCAGCGGCAACTTCTTGTGCAGCACGATCTCCGCGCCCTGCTCGCTGCCAATCGACTCCAGGAAGGCTTCTACGGCCACGCCCGCGGTGTTGCTGCTGGCGTGCAGGGGAAGTCTGCCCCCATCGCCGGTGATCTGTTTAATGACCACACCCGGCGTCGACGTGAGCGTGATGATCACTTCATCGGCGGGTGCTTCGACGGCAAAACCGAAAATGTCGAACCCGCACGATACGTTGGCGACGGTGGCGGGGGCTAATGCTTTTATGGATTTCATGGGTTGATCGGGGTCTTAAAGTTTGTTTGTGGTTAGCATGGCGATGGCTATTTGGCGTAGTGACCTATGCGGATCACATCGGCAAAAACTCCTGCCGCTGTCACCTCCGCGCCGGCGCCGGGGCCACGGATCACCATGGGGCGATCGTGGTAGCGTTCCGTCGTCAGCAGGATGATGTTGTCGCTGCCCGACAAAGAATAGAACGGATGTTTGCCCTCTACAGATCCCAGTTGGATCTTCACCACGCCGTTGTCCAGCACGGCCATGTAGCGCAACTTCTGATTTTTATCGGCCGCTTTTTTGCGCAGTGCTTCAAATTCAGCGTCGTGCTTTTCGAGGCGTTTCATGAACTCGTCGATCGAGATATCGCCCTGGCACGATTCGGGCACGAGGTTCTCCACTTTGATGTCGTTAAGTTCCATGCTCAGACCGGTTTCGCGCGAGAGGATGAGGATCTTGCGGGCCACGTCCATGCCGTTGAGGTCGTCGCGCGGGTCGGGTTCGGTGTAGCCTTTGGCTTTCGCTTCTTTCACTACGTCGCTGAATTTTGTTCCTTCCTCGAACGAGCTGAAGATATAGTTCAGCGTTCCACTCAACACGGCTTCAATGCGCAACACTTTGTCGCCGCTCAGGAGCAAGTCGTTCATGGTGTTGATCACCGGCAACCCGGCGCCGACGTTCGTTTCATAGAGAAATTTCGCACCGCGCTGAAATGCCGTCGCCTTCAATTTCTGGTATTCCTCCATCGAAGAAGAATTGGCTTTTTTATTCGGTGTCACGATGGAAATGTTCGCGGACAGGATGGCTTCATAAAAAGCGGTCACATCCGGGCTTGAGGTACAGTCCACAAAAATGCTGTTGGGCAGGTTCAGCGAAAGCATCTTGTCATAGAACGCTTGCATGCTCATGTGCTCTCCTTCTTTCACCAGCCTGTCTACGGCAGTGGTCAGCGTGAGGCCTTCTTCTTCAAAAAGCATCTTGCGGCTGTTGGCCACGGCGACCACATTCACCTCCAGCCGGTTCTCTTTGGCCAGCTTGGCAAATTGTTCGTTGATCATGGCCAGCAACGCTTTCCCGATCAACCCGGTGCCTACCAGGTACACGTTCAAGAGTTTGCGATCGGACAAGAAGAACGCTTCGTGCAAGGCATTCAGGGCCTTGGCAGCATCCACCTGCGGGATCACGGCCGAGATGTTACGCTCTGACGATCCCTGTGCGATAGCCACCACGTTCACACCGTTTTTCCCCAACGCACTGAACATACGCCCGCTGGTGCCGGGGCTATGCTTCATACCATCGCCCACGACGGCCACGATGGACAGATCGGTCTCCACGGGGATCTCGTCGATCTCTTCGTTGCGGATCTCGTATTGAAATTCTTTTTCGATGGCCACCTTGGCACGGTGGGCATATTCATTTTCCACCGCAAAGCAGATCGAGTGTTCCGACGACGCCTGGCTGATGAGGATCACGTTCACGTTCTCACGGGCCAGCGTCGCGAACAAGCGCATGGAGGCGCCCACGACACCCAGGAGTCCGCTGCCCTGCAAGCTGAGCAGGCTCACGCCGTTCATGGACGAGATGCCTTTGATCATTTTGCCGTTCTTCGACTCGGCGTGGATCACGGTGCCTTCGAAAGTAGGGTTGAAAGTGTTCTTTATCCAGATGGGGATCTTGTTCACCATAGCGGGTTGCATCGTGGCGGGGAAGATCACTTTAGCGCCGAAGTGTGAAAGCTCCATCGCCTCTTCGTAGCTCATCTGGGGCACGGTGAAGGCTTTCTTCACCTTGCGGGGATCGGCCGTCATCATGCCGTCGACGTCGGTCCATATTTCCAGGTCGGTGGCGTGCAGGGCGCCGGCAAAGATGGCGGCGGTGTAGTCGGAACCGCTGCGGCCCAGGGTCGTGGTCTCGCCACTTTCGGAGGTGGCTACAAAGCCGGTGATGATCTGGACGTCCTGGTGGTGTTTGAAGTATTCGGTGATCAGCTTGTTGGTTGTTTCAAAGTCAACCTTCGCATAGCCGAAGTGGCTGTCGGTGCGGATCACTTTACGGGCATCAAGGAATTCGGCGGCGTGGCCGCGGTCTTTGAAGGCCTCGGCAATGATGTAGGCCGACAGGCGTTCACCAAAACTCATCACATAGTCTAACGTGCGCGGTGTACGCTCTTTCACGAGGTAGACGCCGTGGAGCACGTCCTCCAGTTCGTTCATCATAAACTTGACCTGGGCGAGGATGCCGCTTTGACGCTGGATGTTGATGAGCTCGCGGACCGCTTCGAGGTGTCGTTTCTCCAGTTCGGCCAGCTTGGTTTTGTATTCCAGGTTGCCTTGCAGCGCGAGGTGACTCACTTGAATGAGATTGTCGGTGACTCCACCAAATGCCGAGAACACCACGGCAATGTCGCCCTTGAGGAGCGGTTTGACGATTTCGATAACCGACTGTATCCGGGCAGGAGTGGCAACCGATGAGCCACCGAATTTCAGGACCTTCATGTAAAAATTATGGTTTGAGATGATGATTTCAACTAGACTACTACGGTGACCAGTTCATCCAACTCCTGGAGGTGGACACTAATCGGCATGGCTGGGGTATGGAATCACGTACGGGTCACCCCGTAATGATGGTAATGGTAGAAATGGTAATGATGGAAGGGCAAGCCGTAGCAGCCTTTGTGATAAAGGAACCGCTGAAGGATATGGTGAAAGTCGCTTGCATTTTTTTGACGGACCGAAATAATGAAATGATCCACTTGATTGCAAAGTATTTTTTATGATTTTTGCACGAACTAACGGTTAGTAGTGCGTTGGCAACGTTTGAAATGAATTTCCGAAAACGTGCCGGCGGGTGTTCAAGCCTCAAAGTCTGCGCATCCCACCACTTCATCCGGTTTTTTGTTTCATTGCTTATCCTGATCCATGTCCCGCAAGAAAAAATTTCCCCGTGAGTCCTTCGTCAGCATGACGGAGCTTGTTTTGCCCAACGATACCAATACCTTGAACAACCTGATGGGTGGAAGACTCATGCACTGGATGGACATTGTGTCGGCCATTTCCGCACAGAAGCACTCCAACAGCACGGTGGTCACTGCCTCGGTGGACAACATTTCGTTCAAGCATCCCATTCGTCTGGGCAATGTCGTCACCTTGAAAGCCAAGGTGACGCGGGCCTTTAACTCTTCCATGGAGGTGCGCATCGACGTGGAGGCCGAGGATGTTCCCAACGCCCACAAGTTCGAGAGCAACGCCGCTTACTTCACTTTTGTGGCCCTCGATCCGCAGGGAAAAACGAGAGATGTTCCCGAAGTGGAGCCCGAAAACGACGAGGAACGCGCCTTATATGACGGAGCCCTTCGCCGCCGCCAGCTGCGCCTCATCCTGTCCGGCAGAATGAAACCATCCGAAGCCAAAGAACTCAAGTCCATTTTTGATATCAGCGAATCATGACCACCCCGTCGTCTGCTCTCGAAAGCCTTTACCAGGAAGAGCTCTACAGCCTGCCCAGTCCCGTTTTGTTCATCCTGAACCAACCGTGGGAAACCATCGCCGACCCCGACAAGACCGTGCTCACCAAAATGATCGGCGCCCTTCGCCTCTCCCTGGCGTCGGTGCGCATCATCACGCGCTCGGAATTCACCCTGGCCGACATCGCCGCCTATGCGCCCACGAAAGTGATCGCCTTGGGTGCCACCTTCAAAGCATCATCCGAACTCTATAAGTGCCTGTCCCTGGAAGGTGTCTCCGTTGTCGCCGGCGACGCCTTGCCCGTGCTGGACGATGTTAAAAAGAAGAACCTGTGGCTGGCCTTGCGACAGATGTTTGGCGTGTGACGGTGTGTGTTTGTACTTTTTTACATTAAGATACCGCAACGGGTACTGGACTTTTGCGGGTTTGCGTCCTTCTCCTATATTTGCGGTTCTTTAAAAATGTCATGGCGCCTAACCGCTTGATTTTTACGAAGTAAACTACATCCTAAATTATAAACATGAACAGTATTCTATATCTCATCCCGGCCTTTGGAGTTGTTGGGCTCATCGTTATGGCCATTAAGTCCGCTTGGGTCACCAAGCAGGACCCAGGAACCGCCACCATGCAGGAACTGGCTGGCTACATCGCCGACGGTGCCATGGCCTTTCTGCGGGCCGAGTGGAAGATCCTGGGCTACTTTGCCGTTATCGCCGCCATTCTTTTGGGATGGTCCGGAACGTTGGTAGCGGACTCTTCGCCGCTTATTGCCGTTTCGTTCCTGATCGGTGCCGTGCTTTCCGCCTTCGCGGGATACATCGGCATGAAGATCGCCACCAAAGCCAACGTACGCACTACGCAGGCCGCCCGCACCAGCTTGGCACAAGCCTTGAAAGTATCGTTCACCGGCGGCTCGGTGATGGGTATCGGGGTAGCCGGATTGGCCATCCTTGGCTTGGGAAGCTTGTTCATTGTTCTCTTCCAGATCTTTGTGCCGGAAGGCGCCGCCATCAACGGCATTGAAATGAAACGCGCCATCGAAGTCCTCGCGGGCTTCTCGTTGGGTGCTGAATCCATTGCCTTGTTCGCCCGCGTAGGCGGCGGTATCTATACAAAAGCAGCCGACGTTGGCGCTGACCTCGTGGGTAAAGTAGAAGCCGGTATCCCGGAAGACGATGTTCGCAACCCCGCCACCATCGCCGACAACGTAGGCGACAACGTAGGGGACGTAGCCGGTATGGGTGCCGACTTGTTCGGTTCCTATGTGGCCACCATCCTCGCCACCATGGTGTTAGGCCAGGAGATCGATGCCTCGGCCGATAAGTTCGGCGGCCTCTCTCCCATCCTGTTGCCCATGATGATCGCCGGTCTCGGCCTCATCTTCTCCATCGTGGCCACGTGGTTTGTGCGCATCAAACAAGAAACCGACAGCGTACAAAACGCCTTGAACATCGGCAACTGGTCTTCTATCATCCTGACGGCCATTGCTTCTTATTTTGCTGTCCACTATCTGCTCCCAGAAACACTGGTTCACCGCGGCACGGCGTTCACCTCCAACGATGTGTTCATGGCCATTATCGTCGGCCTCGTGGTTGGGACCTTGATGAGTCTCATCACTGAATATTATACCGCCATGGGCAAGCGCCCTGTGCTTTCCATTATCCGTCAATCCGGAACCGGTCATGCCACCAACATCATCGGTGGTCTTTCCGTGGGTATGGAATCTACCGTGTTGCCGATCATTGTTTTGGCAGCGGGTATCATCGTCTCTTTTGAATTTGCAGGCTTGTACGGTGTGTCCATCGCCGCCGCCGGCATGATGGCGACCACGGCCATGCAGTTGGCCATCGACGCCTTCGGTCCCATCGCCGACAACGCGGGTGGTATTGCTGAAATGAGCCAGCTTCCCGAAGAAGTACGTCACCGTACGGACAACCTCGATGCGGTTGGAAACACGACAGCCGCCACCGGAAAAGGTTTCGCCATCGCTTCTGCGGCATTGACATCATTGGCATTGTTCGCTGCCTTCGTAGGGATCTCCGGCATCACTGCGATCGACATTTACAAAGCTCCCGTGCTGGCCGGTTTGTTCATCGGCGGCATGATCCCGTTCATCTTCTCTTCGCTGGCCATTGCGGCCGTTGGTCGTGCAGCGATGGACATGGTGAACGAAGTGCGCAGACAATTCCGCGAAATTCCGGGTATCATGGAATATAAGTCCAAGCCCGAATATGAAAAATGTGTGGCCATCTCCACCAAAGCATCCATCCGCGAAATGATCGCTCCCGGCGCCATTGCCTTATTGGTACCCGTGATCGTAGGATTTACCTTCGGTCCTGAAGTGCTGGGCGGTGTGTTGGCTGGTGTAACGGTTTCCGGTGTGCTGATGGGTATGTTCCAATCCAACGCCGGTGGCGCATGGGACAATGCCAAGAAATCTTTTGAGAAAGGTGTGGAGATCAACGGCCAGGTCTACTACAAGAAGTCTGAGCCTCACAAAGCCTCTGTCACGGGCGACACGGTGGGCGATCCTTTCAAGGATACTTCCGGCCCTTCGATGAACATTCTTATCAAACTGACCTCTATCGTCGCGCTGATCATTGCGCCTCATATTTCGCACCACGATCACGCTGCTGCGAAGGCCGTGGAGACAAAGCCTGTGGTGGAGAAAGTCACTACGGTAGCCCCTTAAGCTTCGTACAACGCCTCAATGGAAAGCCCCGGTTGTACCGGGGCTTTTTTTATAGCCCCGTTGGCCCCCTTCTAAGGGGGATGGTGATTTTCATTAGTGCTTGGTTATTGCTATTTTTTAGCTGGAAATGATTTTTAGCATGAAAATGATCTTACCGTTGATGCTGGTTGCCATAGTCGGCCAGGCACAGTCTATTGTTGGAAAGTGGAAAACGATTGATGAAAACACAGGGGAAGCGAAGTCGGTAGTGGATATCTTTGAACGCGGAGGCAAGTTCTATGGGAAGATCGTGAGACTCTTTTCGGAGAGCGACCCCGATCCCGTGTGTGACAAGTGTGATGAGGAAGACCCGCGGTTTCGTAAAAAGATCATCGGCATGGAGATCCTTCTGGATTTGGAGCGCCATGGCGAGGAGTTTTCGGAAGGGACTGTTTTGGACCCTGAAGAGGGAAAAGTTTACCGGTGTAAGCTTTGGTTGGAAGGCAAAGACCTGAAAATCAGGGGATACTGGGGACCGTTTTATCGAACGCAAACCTGGGTGAAAGCGTCGTGAAAAAGCAAAAAGTCAGCCAATTCAACAAAAAAGAACATAGAGAGGGTTACTAAGGCGTTAAAACATGGTATACAGGTCGAACTCCAACATGAACGAGAAAGAGATCTTTGAGCGCATTTGCAAAGGCGATGAGAAGGCTCTTGAGTTCCTGTATCAGAAATATTACCGGATGATGACCAAGCTGGTGATCTCCAACAGCGGCACGGAGGAGGAGGCCCGCGACATTTATCAGGACGCACTCGTTGTGTTTTGGCAAAAAGCCACCTCGGGCAACCTGGTGTTGACCTCGAAAATGAGCACCTACATCTACAGCATCTGTCAGAACCTGTGGAGAAAAGAGCTCGATCGAAAAAAACGCCTTTCCAATGAAGAAAAGGACGGCTCTGTTACGTTGGATACAGATACGGCCGAACGTGAAAAGATCATTGCCAAGTGCATTGACCAATTGGGCGAAACCTGCAAGAAGGTGTTGATGTTCTACTACTTTGAGGAGATGTCGATGCAGGATATCGCAGACAAACTTGGCTTCGCCAACACCGACACCGCGAAGACAAAAAAGTATAAGTGTAAAAAGAAATTAGATGACCTCGTCAAAGCCCAGTATTCTGAGCATGACTTTTTAGATTAGGACTTATGGTATCAGAAAAAGATTTTGAAACGCTGGATCACTACGTAGGCAACCGCCTGAACGCGCAAGAGAAAGCCGCCTTTGAGCAGCAACTGGCCAACAACGCCGAGCTGCAACAAGCGCTGGCCGTTCAGGAGCAGATTGCCGGTGGCCTGCGCAAGGCACGTGCCGCGGAGTTGAAGCAGATGTTGAAGAATGTGCCGGTTTCTACCCTACCCACCCAGCCCTCATTGCTGGGCCGCATCGGCCTCTGGGCTGCGGCCGCCGGTGTGGCGGGCAGCGGTCTGTACTTCTACTTCAACCAGGACGACGCAAAGGCCGTACCGGCCACCTCGCCCACCACAGAGATAAAGCAAGATGTTACAGCGGTAGAACCGACGCCCCAGGAGGAGGCCGTTCAGGTTCCTGCTGAAACACACTCCGACGCCTTGAAAAAGACGGAACCCGTAGCCCCGAAAACGGCCACCGATAAAACGGAAGAAAAAGCGGCAGAACGCAACGCGATCGAAGTGTACGATCCAGGTGCTGACACCGAAAACAACAACGCTTCCACCACGACGGAAGAAGCACCCCGTACATCAACAAGTTCTAGGATCGTGGCCGAAACGGATGCCACCAATAAGAAATACAACTTTCACTACCAGTTCAAGGAAGGTAAGCTGTTCCTCTATGGAACCTTTGAAAAGAATCTCTACGAGATCATGGAGTTCTTCGCCGACAACAAGCGGACGATGTTCCTCTACTACAAAGACAACTACTACCTGCTGAACGATGAAAACGATAAGATCAAATCGCTCACACCCATCAAGGACCCTGCCTTGGTGAAACGATTGAATGCTTCGAGAGGTCATTAAACAAATTTTAGACCCTCTCCAATCCCATAGCCCCGCCCCGTGCGGGGCTTTTTATTTTCAGTTCACATGCTCAAAAACCCGTTCATCCGGCCCGCCCGTTAACCGCTCCCGGAGCCTCGGTTGATTCGAGATTTTCTTCTACCTTTGCTCCTTCGCATGGAGAAAACGAAACACAAAAAGAAATTGGGAGGCTACCCCGCCGTGGGCGTGGTGATCAGCATCACGCTGGCCTTGCTCGTGACCGGCGTGTTCGGCATCCTGGTGATGTACTCGCAGGAACTGGAAGACCAGATCCGCCAGAACATCCGCATGCAGGTTTACCTGAAGTCCAACCTCACGGAGACCCAACGCCTCCAGATCGAAAACAAGCTCCTGTCGCAGCCCTACGTGGACAAAGAACACAGCCGGGGCGTGGAATATGTCTCTAAAGACGAGGCCGCCAAGAAATTCATTGCCGAAACCGGTGAGGACTTCATAAAATTCATTGGCGAGAATCCCTTGCGCGATGCCTACCTGGTGAGCATCGACCGGAACTATCACTCCCTGGTGGAGATGGAGAAGATCAAGAGCGACATCAAGAAAATGAACGGCGTGTTCCAGGTGTTCTATGTAGAAGCCCTGATCGACTCCGTGAACAGCAACGTGACCAAGATCGGGCTGATCCTGATCGGGCTCATTGCCGTCCTGCTGGTCACCGTGGTGTTGCTCATCAATAACACCTTGCGCATCGCCTTATTTTCACAGCGCTTCCTCATTCGTAGCATGCAATTGGTGGGCGCCAAAAAGTGGTTCATCCTCCGCCCGTTTCTCGTGCGGGCCGCCGGCTATGGATTATTGGCCGGGTTGATTGCCGCCCTGTTGTTGTGGAGCCTCTCCAACTATGCCCAATCCAAGATTGCCGATTTGTCTATTCTTCACAGTCAAAATTCATTTCTCACGCTGCTGGGCTTCTTGCTGGTGCTGGGCATGATCGTGGCCGTGTGCAGCACGTTCTTCTCGATCCGCCGTTACCTGAGAATGTCTTTGGACCAACTATACTGAAAAACTGAAACCACCCATGGAAAGCAAACTTCCTTTTGGAAAAAAGAATTACCAACTCATGATCGCCGGCGTGTTCGCGCTGGTCATCGGTTTTATCGTCATGAGCATCGACAAACAACAACACGGCTTTGGCTTCATGGGCCTCACGCTGGGTCCCATCATTGTGATGGCCGGGTTTGCCATCGAGATCTGGGCCATCCTTCACCGGCCTACAAAATAGTTTCGAAAGGCCCCTCGCCCATCCTAAACTAAAAAAGCAACCCTCCAACCCGTCGCTGCTATGTCCATTTTTCACGCCATTCTGCTGGCCATCATTGAAGGGCTCACAGAGTTTTTACCCGTTTCCTCCACCGGCCACATGATCATCGGCTCCTCGCTGATGGGCATTGCCTCCGATCCGTTCACGAAGATGTTTACGGTAGCCATCCAACTCGGTGCCATTCTTTCGGTGCTCGTTTTGTATTGGAGAAGATTCTTTCCGAAGGGAAAGACCCTGAAAGAATTGCTGCCCTTTTATCTCAAGCTGCTCGTCGCCTTTATTCCCGCCGGTGTATTGGGATTGCTGCTCAATGACTATATCGACGCGCTGCTTGAACGCGTTGACGTGGTGGGTTATATGCTCGTCATAGGAGGCGTTTTCTTTCTTTTTGTCGACAACATATTCCGCGAAAGCGAAAATGCGCCCGACCGGGAGATCACATTTCCCACGGCTTGGAAAATCGGTTTCTTTCAGATCATTTCCCTGGTGCCGGGTGTCTCGCGTTCGGCGGCTACGATCATTGGTGGATTAGCCCAAAAATTGAATAAGAAATCGGCAGCCGAGTTCTCGTTCTTTCTCGCTGTGCCCACCATGTTTGCTGCAACCGGGTACAAAATTCTAAAATTCTATACGGCCGGCGGAGTCTTTGGCTCCCATGAGATCACACTGCTGGCCGTGGGTAACATCGTGGCCTTTATCGTGGCGATCCTGGCCATCAAATCGTTTGTCACCTTCCTGACGCGCCATGGCTTCAAGCTCTTTGGATACTATCGCATTGCGGTAGGCACGCTCATCCTGATCCTGTATTACCTCGGGGTTGGTCTCACCATCGTCTGATCATGGATACGCAAGCCGCCGACCCGGGTCGCATTCTGCTGGTGAACAAGCCGCTGAAGTGGACTTCGTTCGATGTCGTGAACAAGCTGCGTTATAAGCTCAAAATAAAAAAGATCGGACACGCCGGCACGCTGGATCCCCTGGCCACAGGATTGCTCATCATTTGTGTGGGCAAAATGACCAAGCGCATCGAAGAGTTCATGGGACAGGAGAAGGAATATACCGGCGCCTTCGTCATCGGGCAAACTACACCTTCCTATGACCTGGAAACGGAAGTATCGGAACAAAAAGACATCGACGGCATCACGACAGAAATGATCCATGCCGCTGCCCAATCCCTTACCGGTGTCTTACAACAATTGCCTCCTCAACATTCTGCTATCCGCGTAGGCGGAAAAAGAGCCTATGAATTTGCCCGTGCCGGGAAGTCCATCGAGTTGACACCGCGTGAAGTGGAGATCCGTGAATTTGAGATCACGGGTATACAGCTACCGGAAGTTCATTTCAGGATTGTGTGCACAAAGGGCACGTATATTCGCAGCATGGCCCGCGATTTTGGCGACGCACTGCACGTGGGTGCTTACCTCTCGGCCCTTTGCCGCACGCGTATTGGCGAGTTCAGGCTTGCGGATGCTGTAGCGATCGAGGATGTGGAACCGATACCTCCCAAAGACGACGCTTCAAGCGATACCCAGGCTACCCATCAACCCGATTGAGCACGCGTTTCTGCGCTACGCTTTCTGTAATTTCTTTTTTATGATCTCTGCCACCAGGCTCCGGTCGGCTGCAGGCAAATTGGACCCGGACGGCAAGCATAGACCCAGATCGAAAAGCCTGTCGGACACCCCGTTGACGTAGGATGGTGCGTCTTTGAACACCGGTTGTGCATGCATCGGCTTCCACAAGGGGCGACTTTCGATGTTGGAGGCTTCCAATGCCAGGCGGATATCTTCGCGCGTAACGCCATGGGTACCCGCCGGATCGATGAGTACGGTGGTGAGCCAGCGGTTGCTGAAACTGTGTTCCGGCTCCGGCAGAAAGTATAGTCCTGGAAGTGATCCCAGTTCGCGGGTGTAGAATTCAAAATTTGCTCGCCGTTGGCGTACGCGTTCATCCAAAACCAACATCTGGCCGCGGCCGATGCCTGCACAAATGTTGCTGAGGCGATAGTTATATCCGATCTCGCTGTGTTGATAGTGCGGTGCAGGATCGCGCGCCTGTGTGGACAGGAAACGGGCCTTTTTTATCCAGGCTTCGTTTTCAGACACTAACGCACCTCCACCCGAAGTGGTGATGATCTTGTTTCCGTTGAACGAATAGATCCCCAGATCACCAAACGTGCCCAGGGGTTTGCCTTTGTAAGTAGCACCCAAAGCTTCTGCTGCATCTTCGATCACGGGAATTTCGTGGCGCCGGGCCACCGCCATGATGTCTTCAATGCGCGCCGGTGTGCCATAGAGATGCACCGCGATGATGGCCTTGGGTTTCCTGCCGGTTTTGCGACGCCGGTCGGCAATGGCTTCCTCCAGTAACGCCGGGTCCATGTTCCAGGTCGATGTCTCGGAATCCACAAACACGGGCGTGGCGCCTTGATAGGCAATGGGGTTACACGACCCGGAAAAAGTGAAGCTAGAACAGATCACTTCGTCGCCGGGGTTTACGTCGAGCATGATGAGCGCCAGGTGAATGGCGGCCGTGCCGGAACTGAGGGCTGCGCAGTGGGGGATTTTGTTGTACGTGGCCAGGGCCTCTTCAAATGCATGGATATGGGGACCAACGGGCGAGACCCAGTTGGTCTCAAAAGCCTCTGTTACAAACCTGGCTTCCTCTCCTCCCATGTGGGGAGAAGAAAGCCACACTTTATCTCTTGTCATACGGGGCGTAAATATACGTGTTCCACCTTAAAACCCCAGGGTCGCAAGTTGAATCACCAAATTTGCTGGCTGAGTCGCTTCGTGTTGTTCAACCGCAAGGCCAGCACGAGTTCGTGGCTTCCGCTGCTGAACTGTTGCATGCCTCCCGACGATACTTCGTAGGAATAGGAAGCCCCGATCTTTTCATTGAGGTTGAAACCAACAGTGCCCACAATGCTCTTCACGTCGCGATAGGTAACACCAAACCACAGTTTCTGTTCCAGGTAGATCTTGACATTGTAGTCAATCAAAAACTTGTTGTCTTGTTGCATCAACAGCAACACACTCGGCTTGATGTCGACGGCTGGGCTGACGGGTAACGACACGCCGGCTTGCAGCGAGCCCTTGTAGAACGAATCGCTAAACGCGGCCTCCGAGGTCTTGAGAACCGAATTCACCAGCGGCAAGTACGACACACCAAAATAATAGCGCGGCGAATATAACATGATGCCTGCCCGCACATTGAGATTGGTGTGGTTCGCGCCGTTGGCCACCAGGTCCTGGTAAAACTGGTCGGGTTGTGCGTTGATGCCCAGGTATAATTTACTCACGTCGATCTTCGTGTTGTCGATGAGCACGCTCAGGCCGGCGGACAGCATGACCTTCTTCGCTACCGGGTAGTGAAACGCATAGGTGACCCCGCCTCCAAGGCGTTTCATCACACCGATGTTCTCGTTGAACACATTTATACCCAGCGCCTGAATGCTCTTCTTAATGCCGGGCGCGTCCTCGTTCTTCTTTTCCGGATCGACGGTTCCCGTGCGGGTCGAGTTCATGTTCAGGTCCAGCGGTTCCTTGAGGCGGATCGTATAGGCGAGGTTGATAAACTTCGGCGCATTTTTCCCAAAGCCGGCCCACTGATAGCGATAGCCGAGCTTCAAGTCCTGGTATCCTTCCACGCCCGCAAAGGCGGGGTTGAACATGGACATAAATTGAAATCCCTGGCTGCTGTTGGGCACGTACTGTGCCACGGCAGTGGAAATCGTCAGACACAAAAGCACGATCGATAAAAATCTTCCCATTCCTTCTTAGCGTAAAATGGTTACGGTTCCTTTATAGCGGACCTTGTTGTATTTCAAATCAATGGTATAGAAGTAGGTATCCACCGGCAATACCTCGCCGTTGTAGGTTCCATTCCAGTGGGTGTCAAATCCCTGGCTACGAAACAATAGCGTGCCCCGTTTGTTATATACGCTCACCTCGGCATCCTGGTATTGGTCGGTGCCGTTGACGGAAGAGATGATCCACGTTTCATTGGCCTGGTCGCCATTGGGTGTGAAAGCCGTGGGAATATCAAGGTCCTTAAAGGTATAGATCAGGGTGATGACACGATCCTTCGTTTCGCTGAAGCTTTTGCCGTCGCTTAACGTGACATATACCGTGCGCGAATCCAGGATAATATCTATCGCATTGATGTAGTTGTATTGGACAGAGCGTATGGCGTCCCTGTACTCTTTCGCAGTTGCCTTCCCGGTGAGACTTAGCACCCCGGCATCGGGATTGAACGTGCCCTTGATGTTGGCGGTGTTGGTGAAGAGCAGCATTTCATTCAGGAGCCGGTAATTCTCCTGGCGGAATCCAATCTCTGCGCCGGTGAGATCGTCCTTGTCGGGATCGTAGGCGTCGAATTGGGGTGAGAAGGCCACCGGTACTTCGCTGCCGAGTTCGTATTTTAAGGTGTCGCTTTCTATGAACGTGATGATGGGCGCATCGTTCACCGGCGTCACGTTGATGGCCACATACGTACCAGCCAGGCTATACAAAAATCCGTCGCTGGCCATCCACCGTAGGGTGTCGGCGCCGGTGGAATCTTGTTGCGGTGTATATTTCAAAGTTGATAACAGACCGGCCGAGATCTTGTCGCCTTGCGATACCGTTGTGTTGTTCACCGTCAGGTGGCCGCGTTGGGGAAGTTGCGTGATCTGGATCTCGACAATGGGATTGCCGTCGGCATCCGAAAAGGCTGCGGCATATTGGGCGATCGTGAAGGGATAGGTCGTATCCTCCTGAGTGGTCACGGCAAAGGGTTTTACCACCGGGCGTGAATTCACCACCAGCTTGTAGGCCTGGTCCACCAGCGTTGGCGATCCATCCTTAGCCTGCAGCTTAACGTCCACCGGGCCCGAGGCCGTCAGTGGCGGCGTGCCGGCCAGCTTTCCTTTTCCATTTGCCGTCACCGTGAACGTGAGCCACGATGGTTTCGTGGGCGCGGTCAGCGTAATGGCGTCGCCCTCCACGTCGGTCACTTCCACGAGGTATTCATAGGGCTTGCCGGCCTCTACCAACACAATGGGTTGTGACGTGAACACGGGCAGGTCATTCACGGGCGTGATGGCCAGGTTAAAGACTTTCGTAACAAAGTTGACGTTCGGTGCCGGTGTGCCGGGTCCATCGTCTTCTACACGAACCGTAATTTGGGCCGTGCCGTTGGCATTGGCTTTTGTTTTTACTTTTAACGATCCCGTGGCTTGAGGGCTGGTGTAGACCACTTCAAAGGTTTCGAACAACTCGGGTTT
Source organism: Chryseolinea soli (assembly GCF_003589925.1). Lineage (NCBI taxonomy): Bacteria > Pseudomonadati > Bacteroidota > Cytophagia > Cytophagales > Fulvivirgaceae > Chryseolinea > Chryseolinea soli. The sequence continues at coordinate 6,535,972 of NZ_CP032382.1, forward strand.
ATTGGTGGACGCCGTCACCGTCAGGGTCTGGTTCTCTCCTCCCCCGGTCGAGATGCCCGCAAGCGGAATGATCTGCAGGTCGGCATCTTCCAGAATGGGTCCATAGGCGATGGGATTGAGCGTTGGCGCATCGTTTATCGGCGTGACGGTGATGGTGAACGTAGTTGAATACTCCGCAAAATCCGTATCCAGCACCTTCACGGTAATGGTGGCCACGCCAAAAGCATCTGCCACCGGTTTGAATGCAACGCTTGCCGAGGTCGCGGTTCCGTTATAGGTGAAGGTGGGTTGAGGTATCAACGCCGTATTGTCCGAGACCACCGTCAGCGAAAGCTGCTGGCTGGCTTCGAGCGGACCGGCGGAGATGTTTTGAATCGTAAATACTTGCGCCGGGGAGTCCTCCACCACGGTGATATTGTTGAGCGGGTCGAAGGTCGGCGGATCGTTCACGGGCGTCACGGTCACCTGCAGCGGGAAGATGTTGCTGTTGGCTGTGCCGTCGTTCACGCGCACATTGACCGCCAATGTTCCGGAGAAATTTGCCGCAGGGGTTATGGTGTTGTCCGGCGCCGCCGCATAGTTGGTGCCGGCGAGCACGGTCAGCGTAAAGTCATCGGGATAGTTACTGTCGGCGTCAGTCACTTTGAGATCGGCGAGCGTGATGATACGCGTGGCATCTTCGGCGATGGTCACCGGATTTTGACCGGTGATGGTCGGGGCATCCGCATCGTCGGTCACGGTGATCTTCAACGGGAAAACAGCGCTGGTCGCCGCACCATCCGACACCTGTATATTCACCGTCAGCACGCCATTGAAATCCACCGCCGGGGTGATCTTCGGACCGGCCGATACCGTATAATTGGCACCTGCCTGGGCGATCATCGTGAAGCCGGTGGAATAGGTATTGTCTACATCGGAAACCAACAGGTTTGCAAAGTCTAATATCAGGGGAGTGTCTTCTATCGTAAACAAAGGCACCTGGCCGGTGATGGTCGGCGGATCGTTCACGGGTTTTACGGTTACAGAAGCATTGAAGGTGGCACTGGACAACGAACCGTCGCTTACGGTTACCGGCACAGTGAGTACGCCATTGAAATTCAACGCCGGCGTTATTTGATTCGTTGACGAGAGGGTATAATTGGTCCCCGCTCCTACCGAGAGCACAAAGCCTGAAGCATTGTCGGGATCTGAGATGTTAAAGTTTGCCACCACCAGTGTCAGTGGGGTGTCTTCGTTCGTGGAAAGTGTTCCCTGGCTGTTGATCACCGGCGGATCGTTGACGGGGTTCACGGTGACCTGCAGATTGAACGGCGCACTGTCCACTGTGCCATCGTTCACCTTGATCTTTACCGTAAGGGTACCGTTGAAGTTCAACGAGGGCGTCACCGTATTTCCGGAGAATGTGTAACCCGTTCCCGCCAGTACGGTCAGGGTCATGTCCGCAGCGGTATTGTCCGGGTCGGTCACGGTGACATTGGCGAGCACGATGGTGATGGGATTGTCTTCATTGACCGCTAAAGCTTGCTGCCCGGTGATCACCGGCGGATCGTTCGTGGCATTCACCGAGATCTGCAAATTGAAGAATGGGCTGTTCACCGTACCGTCGTTCACAAAAACCTGGACCTGCAACGTGCCACTGAAGTTTGGCGCCGGTGTCACCACGTTTCCGGAAACAGAATAATTCGATCCCGACAACACAAAAAGCTGGAAGTCGTTGGGATAGGTGTTGTCAGGGTCCAACACCGTGAGCTGCGAAAGCGTCAAGGGGAGGGATTGACTTTCCGTGATCGTCAAAGGCACCTGGCCCGTGATCTGCGGCGCATCGTTTACCGGCGTCACGGTGATAGTGGCGTTGAAGACCGCGCTCGCATTTGCCCCGTCGCTGACGGTGACGGGCACGGTCAGCGGGCCATTATAATTTGCCGCGGGAGAAACCGTTGTGCCGGATACTGTATAGTTTGATCCTGCCCCCACGTTGAGTAAAAACCCCGCAGTGTTGTCCTGGTCCGTGAACGTGAATTGCGACAATTGCAGCGTAATGGAGCCATCTTCGGCCACCGAAATCGGAGATTGCCCGGTGATGACGGGCGGGTCGTTGACGGGTGTTACCGTGATCTTCAACGGGAACACGGCGCTACTGGCCGTGCCATCGCTCACCTGCACATTGACCGTTAGGATGCCATTAAAATTCGCGACGGGCGTCACCGTAGTTCCCGACAAGGCATAGTTGGCGCCGGTCTGAGCGGTGAGTGTAAACCCTGAAGCGTTATCCGGATCCGTCACCACGAGGTTTGCCAAGACAATTGTGTAGGACGTTTCTTCCGGTATGGAGAGCGCTACCTGGCCGGTGATTACCGGCGCATCGTTCACGGGGGTGACCGTTACCTGCAAAGGAAATGATGCACTGGTCGCGGTGCCGTCGCTCACGTGCACGTTCACCGAAAGGGTTCCGTTAAAATTCAACGCGGGCGTAATGGTGTTCCCGGAAAACGTATAGTTCGTACCGGCTTCCACCACCAAGGTGAATGTAGCATTGTCAGGGTCCGACACAACCACATTGGCCAAGGCGATAAGCTTTGGCGTGTCTTCAACGGTGGACACAGCCACCTGGCCGGTAATGACGGGAGCATCGTTTACGGGGGTAACCGTAACAGACACCCCAAACGAAGGGCTATCCGCGTCGCCGTCGTTTACCTTCACGTTAACGGTGAGGGTACCGGTAAAATTCAAAACGGGAGTAATAGTGTTCCCGGAGAACGTATAGTTGGTGCCGGGCAACACCGTGAGCGTAAATCCGCCGGGATAGGTATCGTCCGGGTCGGTGATGAGCACGTCGGTGACCTGCATCAGCCTGCTTTGGTCTTCCGCCATGGAGACCAGATTCTGACCGGAGATTACCGGGGGATCATTCACCGGCAGAACGGTCACTTGCAAAGGAAAGATCGCGCTGCTGGCGGCGCCATCATTCACGCTGACATTCACCGAAAGGTTGCCGGTGAATCCAGCCGCAGGCGTTATCGTAGTGCCGGCAACGGTGTAGTTCGTTCCGGCCGCTACGGACAAGCTGAATCCCGTGGGATATGAATTGTCTACATCGGTAACCAGCAGGTCATTAAACTGAATGGTCCGGGCTTGATTTTCATTGGTCGTTACGGCGTTTTGTCCCGTAATGCTCGGCGCATCGTTCACGGGCGTTACGGTAACCGATACTCCAAAAGTATTACTGTCCGCATCGCCATCGTTTACTTTTACATTGACCGTAAGGGGGCCATTGAAATTCAGCACGGGTTTGATCACGTTGCCTGAGAATGTGTAGTTAGTTCCGGGAAGCACGGTGAGGGTGAAGCCACCGGGATACGTGTCGTCCAGGTCCAGGATGAGTACGTCGGTCACCACCATGGTGCGCGTCTGTTCTTCCGCTATGGTGACGGCATTCTGCCCGATGATCACCGGCGGATCGTTGATCGGCCCGACGGTCACATTGAGGTCGAATACATTGCTGGAGGCACTGCCATCGCTAACCTGAACTTTTACAATAAGTGTCCCAGAGAAACCCAACGCCGGCGTTACCAGATTCCCCACCGCCAGATAGTTGGCGCCGGGCAGCACCGAAGTGGTGAAGCCGGCAGGATAAGAATCGTCGGGGTCGGATATGATCAGGTCCGTGGTTGCTACGGTGAACGGAATGTTCTCCAAGGTGGAGACGGGATTCTGACCGGTGATGACAGGGGTATCGTTGACAGGGGTTACGTTGATCTTCAACGGATACGAGGTGCTGACGTTGACGCCATCGCTCACTTGAATGTTTACGGTCAGCATCCCCGTAAAATTCAGGTTTGGCGTAACGACATCGCCACTGGCCGTGTAGTCGCTGCCTGGTGAAATGATGACCGAGAAATCGGCAGTAACATTGTCGGGGTCGGAAATGGTGAGGTCGCTGATCTGCACAGTGACCGATGTTTCTTCCGCGGTGGTGATCACGTTCTGTCCGGTGATGTCGGGCGGATCATTCATGGCGTTCACCAGCACGTTCAGGTTGAAGGGGGCGCTTTCGTTGGTCCCATCGTTCACTTCCACGCTCACGGGCAAGGGGCCGCTAAAATTGAGTACGGGTGTGATCGTTGTGCCATTCACAGCGTAGTTGGAACCCGCGTTTACGATCAATGAAAAATCTGCCGGGTAAGTATTGTCGGGGTCTGCCACCAGCAGGTTGGCAAGGTCGATGTTGAGGGGTTGATCCTCGTTTACCGGCACAGGATCAGGCGTTTGCCCGGTGATGGTGGGGGGATCGTTCACAGCGTTCACCACCACATTCAGGTTGAAAGGAGCGCTTTCGTTGGTGCCGTCGTTCACTTCCACGCTCACGGGCAAGGGGCCGCTAAAATTGAGCACGGGAGTGATCGTTGTGCCGTTGACGGAGTAGTTGGAACCGGCATTTACGATCAATGAAAAATCAGCCGGATAAGTATTGTCGGGGTCTGCCACCAGCAGGTTGGCGAGGTCGATGCTGAGGGGTTGATCCTCGTTTACCGGCACAGGATCAGGAGTTTGCCCGGTGATACTTGGGGGATCGTTCACAGCGTTCACCACGACGTTCAGGTTGAAAGGAGCGCTTTCGTTGGTCCCGTCGTTCACCTCCACGCTCACCGGCAAAGGGCCATTGAAATTGAGATCAGGAGTGATCGTGGTACCGCTGACAGAGTAGTTGGAGCCTACATTTACGGTCAGCGAGAAATCATCCGGATACGTATTGTCGGCGTCGTCCACCATCAGGTTGGAGAGGTCGATGTTGAGGGGCTGATCCTCATCAACCGGCACAGGATCAGGGTTTTGCCCGGTGATGACCGGAACGATTTGGCCGTAGTTGAGCCCGGTTAGGGCGCAAAATAGAAGAGAAAGTAATATTTGGCGTCGAAAACGCATATTCGCAAACTATAGACCGACAAAAATAAAGAAATTTCTGAACTGTATGCTCCCTGAAGTTTAAAGGTAACTTTTCTATTTTCGCCACTAGCACACTAAAAAACAGCGTTTTAGCCATTCTCCTGGTTATTTGGGAGGATTGGGTACAGACAAGATGCTGATAATGTAGGATATGTGCTAGAAATTGGGATTTTCTTTATAATGAACGATGCTGCACAACGTATCCGTCACCGCGATAGACGGCTTTGCATAGACCTTTACTTACCGGCTTCAAGTGCAAAAGATTCTTGGTCATAAATTCGCATAACTCTTTCCGCATGGCTTGCCTAATTCCCGATCTCCTCTAATTTTGCCACACTCAAAAAACGAATAATCTCATGGGCCGCGTATTTGAAAAACGAAAACACAAGATGTTCGCACGCTTTGACCGCATGGCCAAAGCCTTTTCGCGCATCGGCAAAGACATTGCTATCGCCGTAAAACAAGGCGGTCCCCTGCCCGAGAACAACCCCAAACTGCGGATGTGCATTCAAAACGCCCGGGGCGTGAACATGCCCAAAGACCGCGTGGAAGCGGCCATCCGCCGGGCGTCTTCAAAAGAGGAAAAAGACTTCCAGGAAGTGGTATACGAAGGATATGCACCACACGGTGTGCCCATCGTGGTGGAATGTGCTACCGATAATCCCACACGCACCGTAGCCAACATACGCCTCGCCTTCAGCAAGAACGGGGGCGCCATGGGCAACTCTGGTTCGGTAGCCTTCATGTTCGAACGCAAAGGCGTTTTCAAGTTCGAACCCTCCAAACTCAACCTCGACGAATACGAACTCGACCTCATCGACGCCGGTGCCGAGGACATCGAGCGTGGGGATGAAGACACGATCGTCTACACCAAATTCACCGAGTTTGGTCACATGGCTAAATTTCTCGAATCCAAAGGCCTGGAAGCCAAAAGCTCCGAGCTTCAATACGTGCCCACCACCACCAAGGAACTGCCCGAAGACCAACAGGACGAAGTACTCAAATGCGTGGAAGCCCTGGAAGCCGACGATGACGTGCAAAACGTCTATCACAACCTGGCCTGATCCAGCCGGATCTGCAAGAGACTATTGTTTTGAATTGGGCAACGCTTTCACGCTAAGGCTATCGCCGATCATGCGGTTATTGTACTGCTGCAGGATTGCTTTCATCTTGGTTTCCAATGAATCCTGAACGGGAAGCTTTTGATCGATCAGATTCGTCTTCAACATTTTATCGGCTTTGAAATCAAAAAGTCCCACGGACTTGTTGCCATCGTATTGCAACAGGTGGTCGCCCTCTACGAGTTGATAGACGTTGTCCTTATAGTTGAACGAAAAAGGCTCCGCCGTGTCTTGGAAAGCGTCGCGTCCGAAGGCTACATAAGGCTGGTCATAATGCAGATATCCCAACACCGTCGGCATGATGTCGATCTGTTGCACGATGTGTTGTTGATCGTAGGCCGCCAGCGAGTTGTCGGGTTTGAAGAAAATGACAGGGATCTTGTAGAAGCCCAGGTCGGTGCGGCCATCGGGAAACTCGATCTCGGATGAGGTGTGATCGGCGGTGATGACAAAGAGCGTGTTCTTATACCACGGCATCGCCGACGCCTTGCTGAAGAATTTCTTCAACGCAAAGTCGGTATACTGGATGCATTTGTGGATCACCATCGGCCCGCCTTTGAAAACACCTTCGTATGCCTCGGGGACCTTGAACGGGTGGTGCGACGACACCGTGAACAACGACGTCATGAACGGCTGCCGGAATCCGTTCATCTTGTCGGCATAGAACTCCAGAAATTTGTCGTCCCAAATGCCCCAGATGCCATCGTAGTCCGCGTCGTTGTTGTATTCGGTCTTTCCATAGTAGTCCTCCACCCCAGCCACGTTCATGAAGGCCTGAAAGCCCATGGAACCATTCGGCGCGCCGTGAAAAAACGCGGTGTAATACTGCTTCTCCTTCAGCAGCGATGCCAGGCTGTTGATCCTGTTCCCCGAATAGGGCGAAAGAAAATAAGGCACGCCCAACGAAGGGATGCTGGCCACCACCGACGGCAGTCCGTCGATGGACTTGCGCCCGTTGGCAAACGAATATTCATAGGTGCGGCTGTGCTGGATGAGCGAGTCGAGAAACGGGGTGTAGCCCTTGTACTGCCCACCCTCCTTGTCTTTGTTGAAGAAGCCGAAGAATTCCTTGGAGAAACTCTCCAGGATGATCACCACCACGTTGTCGGGGCGAAAGGCCGTCGTGTCGTGGGGATGATGTACGGGTGTGTAAAGATTGGCTAGTTCATGATCCGAAAAATAATGGAGGGGCACGAGCTTTGTTTTACCCAGCGTTCGCATGAGCGCAAACGGCGTGTTGAGCACGATGCTGATGTCGCGGGGGTCTTTCACGTACTCGCCGGCATTGCTCAGCGTGATGGGGCGCGTGCTCTCACCAAAGCCGCCGCGAATGCCGCCGACCACGCCCAAAGCGATCAACGGGATGGCGAGGGTTCCCAGCGTGTAATAAGCAACCCGGTTCTTCAGTTGAGGGCCGGTGATCTTTACCCGGTTGTAGAGAAACACCATCAGCGCCAACAGGGCCACCAGGAACAACGTGGCATACCAATAGTCGATGACAAACCGCATCCACAAACCCGCCAGGTTGGTCTCGTTGTCGAATTGACGAAACACGTCGGCGGTGGTGCGACGCAAGGTGAAGCGGTAGTAGATGAAGTCGGCCACGTTCATGGCCAGCGCCACACCGTTGGTGATGAAGAAGATATATTTCAGGGTCTGCTGATAATAGCGGTTGAAACGCCAATCTACCGGCAGGATCATGAGCAGGATGAAGAGTAGGTTGAGATAGAGTGCCGTGACCAGGTCAAACCGCAGACCGCCCCACATGAGCCGCGTGAAATTGGCGATGGTCATGTCGGGAAAGAAATTTATATTGAATAAGTAAAAGCACACCCGGCAGACGGTGAGCAGGAACATGACCAAAAGCAGGCGAAGGGCAAACGCTGTGTACAGGTTGGTCCGCCAGCGATAGCCGGCAAAGAAGTTCTGGGCGGGTAGTTTCATTCAGTCTCGACAGGCAAAATAACAGTTGCGAAGTAATGCAAAATTTAAAGAATTTTAACGCCGAAATAACAGCCTTAAAAACCAACGAACGGCAGGATTAGCCGCAATTAAGGCTCAAATGCTTACTTTAAGGACATTTTTTAATCACCAAAGGCCCATAATGAGCAAGGTTTGTATCGTTACTCTATTGGTTTTCAGCAGCATGTCCGTGTGGGCGCAACAATATTCCATGTCCCTGGGTGTTTTCACTGGCACGTCCGTTTCTTTTACCAACGACGAGGGTATCAACAAAGATCCGCGCTACAAAGGCCGTTACGAGTTGAAGTTCGCTCCCATCGGTGTCAATTTCGGGATGGACTATGAACGGTTTGGCTTTATGATCAGTCCAGGGCTGATCAATGTTGGGCAAAATTTTTATGTCGTCAACACGGTTGGCGGGCAGGATGGCCTGCGCAAGATCAACGTAAAGTACCTGAACATCCCTGCAACGATCAAAGTGCACATGCTCAATTTGTCTTTCTTCAAGTTCAGCGCGGTGGCGTCGATCAGTGCGGCGTACCTGCTGGATGGAAAAGATGTGGTATCGCACAACGCTACTAAACTTACTTTCTCACCCGACGTCTACCCTATCCTGCCCCCGGACTATGAAGTGCAGTATGATGGCGTGAAGGTGCCGGCGGTCGACAACTATGTGATCAATTCAAAACAAGATTACCGGCCGATGCAGGTTTTTGTTGCTGCGGGTTTTCGTTCCGATTGGGATGTGTCGGATCATTGGCGTGTCTCGTTTGACTTTCGGGTGAATTATGGGTTGTTTGATCCGCGGAGTGATGCCTATATCGCGAAGCTCAATAGCAACTCTACCTTATATGATTTGCCGGGGAGCCGGCGGGATATGTTTGCGCAGCTGACATTTGGCATCTCGCGGTATCTTGATTTTGAGAAAGGGGATGTGGAGAGGGCTAAGAATTTGAAGGGAAATCACAAATTGTATAAGCCTAAGAAGTATCCGGGGCAGAAGATTCGGAGTTCGCGGCCGAAAGGATAGTTAGTTTTTTTTGAGTTCAGTTGTTTGATTGGTGAGGCCGGTCATTGGATTGCATTTGATATGCTATTCTGGGGGTGAACGGTTTGTGAGATAGGATGTTTTTTTTGAACACGCTCTATTGTATTTCATAGCCCCGCTCAGGGGCCGCGGGGGCCCCGCATGTTTCACCAGGGCTTAACTCTATCCGCGCAGGCCATTGCCAGGCCAAAGATAGGCTTAGGCCCTGGTGAAACATGCTGGAAGAGGTGTGGGTTTGGGGTGCGGAATGGTGGGTGATTTGGGTATTGTATCATTTATATCGTTACTCGCGGCCTTTAAATCTTTCCTCCAAATGTTTATCCTTATCAAATTTCTTTGTCTCAATGTCGACGAGGATGTCCTCAAGAGAGTATTTTAGCTTTTTAACCATTGGTCGTGCGTCATGGACTAATGAGTAGATGTTTAATTTCTTGTCTGCCGCTAGATAATTTCCATCTTCTAAATCGTAGAACGCGAAGAAAGTCTGGTGGTTGAAGTCGATGTCGAATAGGTCGTCTGGGTTCAATTTACTTTTAACGTTGTCATCTAACGCAGCGTAAAACAGGTCTACTTCTGAGGGTTGGAACTCAATAGTGGTTTGTTCTATATTTTGACTTTGAATCCTTTTTAGATCAAACTCCTCGACTTCGTAGTTTGAATTTTCTATTCTTAGTCCGGCTAAAAAGTTATCATGGATTATGAACTCCACAGCCGTGTAGTCATTCAGTGTTCTTGAAAAGATCCTTTGTCCGGAGATTTTAAAGTTCTTGCCTCTTTTCTTAAAGTCATCCAGTGAGGTTCCGGGATAGCCAGTCGTAATAAATTTGAATCCGGGAAACAAAACCCAATCAGCCAAACCCAACAGGTTTGTCTTTTGTCTCTGTTCTTTTAGCCCTTGATGATCATCCGGCAAATTATTGATCAATGCGTCGAGCAATAGGGTCCACTCTTGTCTTTGAACCTTAAATTTGTAAGGCGGAAAAATATACCCGAGCATTTTTTGAAATCTTGTCATAGAGAATTAAATAAAATGCTCCTTTATTATTCCGTACCCGAATTCAGCAGTTGCTTACTCGGGTCGATTATCATTTTATTTTCGATCTCAATCCCTTCGATTTTGAAATTCTGTAGCTCCGGCTCCTTGGTGTCGAAATCGTAGATGTATATAAATCGCAAACTGTCGCAGTTGAGAATGTACTCATAAATGTAGGCTGTCTTGCTGGCCCCGTTGATTGACATGGTGAAGAAATCAACAAATTTCCCTCTCTTGTTTCCGAAGTCGCAGTGTTTGGTCAACGTGTCGATAAAGGGTTTGACTTGTTGTTTGGGGAAATATTTCTCTGGGAATCTGTCGGTGATGTCGGGCTTAGTCAGGTTATTCATTATGAATTCAGAGTCTGCCTTTGCTTTGTCCATCTTTTCCAATTTATCCTTTACGTTGCAACCCGTTAGTAGCCCAAGCGCGGTTGTAAGAAAAATAATAACTTGTAAGCCTTTCATATTTAGTTAGTTATTTATTATACCGCCTCGCCCCAATCGTGCGACAAATCAGCCTCTTGGCAGCACCAGCTTATTCATCCTTGCACGTTGTCAAGTATTTTGTGTATTCTTCTATAAATTGGTCGCGTTGTTTTTTATAGTCGTTCACACTTTCAAAATTCCGGTATTCGGGCTTCATGTTGTTAAAGTAAAAATAAACGGTTACATCGTTTCCTGGAAACATAACGAATATCCCCAATGTGCTACCGGTTTCGATTGATCCCCTGCTGAGTCCATAAACTTTGTAACCATTAAATTCGAGTTCGATCAGGTCTTTCGTTTCCATACCTGTCGATTGTGAGTTTACATATTTTAAGTTGTCAATTAAATTTTGTCGATCCTTCTGGTAAGACTTTTCTTCTGAGAGTTCTACTTTCAAATTTACAAATGGAGCGCTCTTCCCGTTATTGTACAAAATCCTATAACCGTCAATTCTGGTAACTTCAACTTCTCCATGATCTGTTTTTAACGCTCGTACTTTTTCAGAAGTTTCAGGAAGTCTATCAGGATCAAGAGGGGTCAGATTGGTTGGCGATTTAAATGAAATATAGCATTGTCCGATTTCATTTTCGGCTGCAAAACCAAATAGTGAGGCTGTCAGCAGGATAATCGAGAGCAAATTCAATTTTGATTTCATTTACGTTATCGTTGTGTTTTATAGTCACTGTTTTTACCGCGACCTCTCATCATCTTGATCAACTGATTCGATGAGTCAGTTCAACAGAAACATTGTGACTACAGCTAAAATACCGATGAGGAGCAGCGGAGCAAGACAAAATGCACAGACTCGAGATAGCACTTTGATCTTCTTCTCGGACGCTCCTTTTAACGTCTTCCGGAAAATTCCTCGCGAAATACGAAAGATCAATACTCCGAAAATGATCAGGAGAAATAATACTAGCAAGATACCGGAGAAATCAATTCCCATTAAGAACAAAAGCATTTCCCATATTTTTAGCTTTACAAATCAACATCAACTATAATATCACTTATTTGCCTTCAAATTCCCTTATCAACCTAACATTTTTCCCTTCGTTAATTCTTGTCGCAGAATGTCTTTAAAAAGCCTTTTATCGTTCGTTAAAAGGTCTGTCCAGTTCTCAGTAATTATTCCGTCAACGAGTTCATCGATGCTATGTACGGGCAAAAAGCGCCTTTTAAAGATTGCCGTGATTCCGATGATCGGACTCATCGTTAACGTGAACGCTGTGCCTACCAGTACACCCACTGGTAACCCTAAAAATATAAAAACCGTTTCTAATGTAGTCAAGAAGACGACAATCCACATAACAATCACCAGCAAAACGTAGGCGGCCATCACATAATGGAATGCCTTGTGCCTTTTGAGTTCGGGAATTCTCAATCCGATATCTTCAAGTTCATACCATTCGCCAGGCACACATGGCTTTCCAAGTAACTCTTTCAATTCAGAAGCCCTTGAAATCTCTTTGTCTTTTGACTTAAAAAAGGCCTTCAGTCGTTCGAAAATTATCCTATCCATGGAGTTCCTGAACTCCATTGCTGAGCTTGAAATCTCCTCGATTTGTCTTTCAATTTCCTTTTGCATTGTACTTACGCCATCTTCGCGATTCATTGCACACGTTGCGGGTTGCCTTTCTATCGACTTTCCACATTTTCTTTTATCGCTAGCATTGTCGTTTTCCAATAAAATTCCAGGTGTTTTTGAATGGTCTCGGTCGGAAAGTTTTCTATGCTTAAAGCCAATGTGGTGTGATTCCCAATGGGCGTTAAAATGAATTCAAGAATTGAGTAGTTTTCTTGCTTATCGGGAAGTCGAGAAACGGAACTCAGGTGGCTATAACTCAGTCTTCTCTCCTTTTCGTATTTCAGAACCCTGCCTTTATTCTCAAATTTTACGTGATGGAATCCCCGGATAAGAATCGGCGCTTCGATTTTCCAATCTGTATGCACTTCTATCCCCATGTCAGCCTCCCCCATCCACTTTGTCATTCGGTCTGGGTCTATCAAAGCCGACCATACTTCTGCGGGTTCGGAATTTATGGTGACCGTCGTAGAAAATTTATCTGGCATACGCTCGCCTCTATTTCAGCACCGACGCTCTATTCAGATCACTATAAGGATAATGCCCCTTCGCTTTTAGCTTCTCTATTAGCTTGGCGCTTCCGTTCTCCATGGCAAAGTCCATCTCGTCTTTAAAGATCTCCATGACGAGTAACAGGCCGTGTGTACGGTCGCCGATCTTAAATTCTTGTTCGTTGGGTTTGTAGTCATCAAATAGCAGGCAATAATTTGGTTGCCCTTCTTCTCCCGGCAGTTCCGCGGTTTCCTTGGGCTGTAGTTTGGCTTGGGATGCGTAGTTGGCGATGGCGGTTAGGATGCCATTCAGTCGCCCCTGGATTCTGTTGAAGGGGGTGTCGGCGCTACTGGAGTCATAGGCTTCCTTTGTGAAGGAGACCAGCTCGTAGGTTCCCAGTTTGTTTGGAATTGGTCCGGAACCGTCGGGTTTAATTAACTCCATGGTCGCAAAACCTGTCCCGGGTATTCCGTTTATGAAGTAATACATGTCAAGCGTTCCGCCTACTTCAAAAGGAATGATGGCATGTCCGACCATGTCGTGCATTTTACCCAGGACGTTTTCGAGTCCTTTTTGCTTGTCGTCGTAGTAGGTATTCCATTCTTCTTCTGTGAATTCCTTCGGTGTTTCTTTTTTGCCAAATAGTTTTGAGAAAAATCCCATATTGTCTCCGGTTTTGTTTGTGCAACTTGTCGTTAATAGAAATGCTAATAGTACAATTATCTTTCTTGCCATGCTCGTTCTAAAAAATGAATCCCAAAACATTATTTTACACATTGGTTGTTACGAAGTGCCCCCGCGATATTTTATTTAAATCTTACCTCGTCCGTCGTTGTCGACAGATACTTCATATTCTTCTGGAACATTTTTTTTGGAGACGGATTTAAGAAGTTAATCCAGTCGTTATCGGTCTTGTCCTGATACCTGGTCAACAGGGCCAAGGCATAGGTTGCCACTTCCTCTGGAATGTATCCGCGTTTCTGCGTCTGCCAACCGTGATGTGAAGCTCCTTGCCACTGATCGAATGTGAAGATGGAATTGCATGTAAAAACTCCAAATCCTAAAGCGATACAGTTTAAGTCGGTTAATTCTTCGTCATTTTCTTCAAGTCTTCCTTCTCCAAGAAGAAGCAGGTGGGATAGTTCGTGTGAAAGGGTCGCAATCAGGTTCGTGGGATTTTTTAAAACATCCAATTCAATTCCGATGGAGTACTTTCTGTGTCCTTCTTCAGAATAGGTTCCAAGCGCATTTTTACTTCTCTGTCTAAATCCGGTTACACCCTGGGTTGTCACAATCCCTTCGGCCAGCTCGAGGGGCTTGTCGTTGAAATAGTGCAAGTCAATTTGAACATCTTTTATGCTCATATAGTCGCAGATTATTTTTGTCAGATCCTCTGCGTTCTTTTCTGTTCCTTTAAAGTCAATTGGGAAAAATTCTTTTGTCGGCACAATCATCCTCAGATGCTTGAGATGGTCTCGTGTATACTGTTCTTCAAACCAGAGAAATGCTTCTTCGATCCAAGTTTTGTCTTCGGGGGTAACGGTCGGTTTGGGTTTTCCAAATAGCATATACGCAGTGGCGGGTTTCGGAAGGGTTAGCAGTGAGCAGTGTGGGGCAATTAATTTAGTTCCATACTTTCCACCAAGGTTTTTTCTCTTGTATTATCTCCTTGTTATCGTAAGTTTCTCCATCGTCGCCTTGAACTTTGGCTTTTAAATATCCGGCGATGTCGATCATTTTATTTATTATTTCTTGATCCGGGTTCTTAACGGTTACTTCACCATTTCTAAAGTCGAACCATGCGTAATTACCCTTCCGTCCGCTTTTAGAGTAAGAAGTCCAGACTGCAAGTCCATCGTTTTCATAGCTTACTTCCTCTTCGTTGCCGGTCTTAGCTGCTGCGTAGCGCTCTAATCGCATCTCTTCATCACGCTTAACATAGTCAATCCATTCGGTCAACTTGATTTCGTTTGATTCGTCATCGGACTGATCTTCTTTTCTTGTAATGTGAATTTCGTAGCCCATTGTTAGAAACTAAATTTCCCAAATAGCCTCATCGATGTTTCGATGGCCAAATTGATCAGATTTGCAAACATTTCAAAAGCCGGTAAATGAAGTTTTTCAGAATTGACGTTCTGCAGCGTCTTGGTTGCTTGCGTGCGCAAACTTCGGTCTGAGCGTTTGGCGGGATAGTGCGTCCTGGCGGGCGCGTTTTTGGGCATTTCATAGCACCGCTCAGGGGCCGCGGGGGCCCCGCATGTTCCACCAGGGCTTAACCCTATCCGCACATGCCCCTGCCAGGCCAAAGATAGGCTTAGGCCCTGGTGGAACATGCTGGAGGAGGTGTGGGTGTGAGGCCTGGGTGTGGAATGGTGGGGTGCCCACCTATTTTACCCGTCAAGTAAAATGACTCGCCTCAGCTATTGGACAGGAAACTACTGGCTACTGACTACTAAATTCTGGCTCCTGGCTCCTGGATTCTGGCTCCTAACTCCGGTCCCCTGACATTCGGGATCTCGATCGTAAATTCCGTCCCCTCCCCTAACCGCGACTGCACCTGTATCGTCCCGTCCAATTTTTCCAGCGCCCCTTTCACAATGTACAGGCCCAATCCTGAACCCTTGCTATCGGCATTGGCGCGGAAAAACATCTTAAAGATCTTATCGACGTATTCTTCAGCAATACCCACTCCGTTGTCGGTGAAGCGGATGAGCGCGGTTTCTTCGTTGGCGATGATGTCGATCTTTAGGAAAGAGTTGCCGCGGCCGGTGTTGCGGTAGCGGACGGCGTTGGCGATGATGTTGTTGAAGACCATCAGGAGGCGGCTGTAGTCGGAATAGAACGGGGCCATCACCTGGATGTTTTTGATGCTTTGCACTTGCTCGGCGCCTTCCATGAATTTCAGGGATTCGATGGACTCTTCCAGGAGTTCGTGGAAGTCGATGCGCTTGGGCATGATCTCCATGCGCGAGTTGCGCGAGTAGTGGATGATGTCGGAGATGAAATGATCGAGCTTGTTCACGCTGCGCTCGATGAGGGCGAGGTATTGCTCGGTGTTGGCTTTGTCGGGGTCGCGCTTGATCATGTTCAGCAGGCCCTTCACCGACATGAGCGGTGCGCGCAGGTCGTGCGAGGCGCTGTAGACAAAGCGGTCGAGTTCGGAATTGATCTTGATCAGTTCCTCATTCTGTTTTTTCAAGAGGTCCTCGGCACGCGTTTGGTTCGTGATGTCCCGGGCAAATACCGTCAGGCCTGTTACTTCTCCATTCTCCACGATCGGGTATGTTTTAATTTCGTAGGTCCTCCATTCCTTGTCGTCTACCGGGTAGGTGTCGTAGTATTTTCCCGGTCTTCCCTTCAACCCGCTCTCGTAGCGTAGCCTCCACGTTTCGCGGAGGTCCGGCATCGTGTCGGGCAGCAAGGTCAGAATGTTGGCGCCTTTCAGCAACTTAACGCCGAAGGCCATTTTATATTTTCTATAGAACTCTTTATTAAAATCGATCAGCTCGTAGTCGGCGTTGATCAGCCAAATGCTGTCTTCGATGGTGTTGAGGATCGAGCGGAGATTGGCTTCGTTGCCGATAATTTTGCGTTGGTAGGCTTTGCGAACCGTGATGTCGCGACTGAAAACCGAAATGACTTGCGAGCCATCGGGGCGTGCGCTGGATTTGAAATGGATCTCCCAGTAGTAGTTGCGGCCGTCGATCTCGAAGACGTCTTCTACTTTGATGGGCGTGCCGCTGAGGGCGATCATGCAGCGCTCCTTCCACTCGTGGGTGAGTCGTGCATTTTTGGGTTCCATGGCGTTCAGCAGCGAACTTCCTTTTTTGAGTTCGATGCCATAGGTTTCGAAGAAGATCCAATAGAAACCTGAATTCAGGCTGATCACCTTGAACTCTTCATCGATCAATAGGATGTTTGCATCTGCATCTTCAATGATGGATGTAAACATGTCCTGCCACACACTCACGTCGCTCTGCTCCAACTGCGTCATCCGTCCTGTCATTTTTGGTGATTGATTTGAACCGTCACAAAATAGGTGACTGCTCTAGGCGCGTACACGCACCGGTTGTGGGACGAGACTGGGTTTGGGAGGAAAAATGCGATTCAAGGCGTTTCTAAGCCAATTCATAAGCAATTTGAGAATTTAAGACACTGTCCACTGGGGCTCCAACTCAGTAACAATGGCTATACAACGCTGAATGTCTGGATTTGGATGCTCGTTTGCAAAAAAAACTTTGCTGTCGTGTGCGCGAACGACGTAATGTATGGAGGAGAAACACTGCCTGGGCCTGGGAACTAAATCCCGTGGTGTAATTTCCACTATCTTAAACCGTTTGTGCGTCTTCACCAACACGGTGTGCCGATGAACCGGCAAGGTGTGTCGATGAAGTTTGCTTGTAAGATTTTCGATATAGTTTCTTCGGACCTAACTGGTGTTTGCCTCGCTTCTTCTTTCTACGAAGTGTGTTGTTGGATTTGGGATGGCTATTTATGGCTGGGTTTGGATGCGGCATCCGGTTTCTCCTTGTCCTTCATGATACTGCCGATGGTGATCAACCCGGTGATGATGGAGAGGTACAATCTCCAATTCCACATACCCTGATGGCTGATGTGTTCGTAGTCTGCGGCGGGCTGTGCTGAATTTATCTCCGGGTTTTCAGGAAGGTAGTAAACCGAGTCGGTGATCAATTCCTCGGCGGATTTGCCGAGTGCGCCGATCGTTCCTTTGTAAGATTTGCCATCGACCGTAAACGTATAGGGAATGATGGTCGCCATGCTTTTGGTTTCCGTCATTTTTGATTTCGTGGTCATCACGGCGTATTTCTCCGACAGTATTAGTGCGGTCTTGGCCCCCTTGCCTTGGATCATTTTCTGATAGCCTTCCAGTTTGTCGTTGAACGTGGTCTTTGCTTGAAAATGCGCATAGACGAGGTAAATGGTGATGGATAAAAAGGCGGCGAAGTAGATCTTCTTTTTTGTTGACTCGGTCATTAGGATGCGCTAGGTTAAGGACATTCTAAAAACAAAGATATGGCCTGGCAGCAATATTGATTCTTGCTGTTTACGCAAAAATCTTACACTGACTTTACATCAGGCGCGCTCGACTCTAGGTTTTTGGAACACGCTCCATATAGCCAGCCCCCGTTACCGACGAAATATCGTCGGCCCAACGATATTTCGTCGGCTACCCTCCTCCTGCCCTTTGATTCCAGCCTGGGTTGGCCTGTTTATGCTGGCACTCCTTTTGGCAATGCCCTGGCATAAATAAACAATATGATTCGTTATTCATTAGTTGAAAACAACCTGACACCGGATCCGGACGATCACGTGGCAGGAGTGCAGCCCATCGGCACCAAAACGATGGAACAAGTGGTTGACATGATGATCAGCCGCGGCTCTACGGTAACCAAGGCGGAAGCGCTTTCGGTTTTTGAGGAACTTACATTGGCCATGGTACAAGTGGTACGCGACGGCTACAATGTGGTGACCCCTTTGTTCAATGCATCGGTTTCCATCGTGGGTGTGTTCACCAACGCCAACGATGTCTTCAACCCGTCGCGTCACGAGTTGAAGGTGCGCATCAAACCCGGCTTACGCATGAAAGAGGCGGTAAACAAAATGAAAGTAGAAAAGGTAGCGACCGTCAAACCGATGCCGGTTTTGCAATCGTTCAAAGACATTACTTCGGCCACCGAAAGTGATGTGCTGACTCCCGGTGGCGTTGGTCAAATCATGGGAACAAACCTGAAGTTCAACAGCGCTGAAGCCACACAAGGCGTTTTCTTCACGGGCTCCAACGGCACGACCATCAAAGCCGAAACCATCGTAAGCAACATGCCTTCCGAAGTCATCTTTGTGATACCCGCAACGCTCACCGCAGGCACCTATTCCATCTCTGTGCGCAGCGTGCTCAAAAACACGAAGGACCTTCGCGAAGGCTTCCTCATCGACGATGTGACGGTTAAGTAAACACACCTTCACTGCGCCTTCTCGCAAGCCAGTCCGGGCCCGGATTGGCTTTTTTTTGTGCGCTATTTTAAAATTCCCCGGCTTGTTTCAGGAAAGAAATCCGCCCGGAAAAAATCAAAAAGCCCTACCGGGAAAATTCAATTTCCCTTACTGAATCCGGCCGACGTACAGGACTTGTACGTCACACGTACAGGCAGTGTACGCCCCACGTACAAGCCTTGTACGTCGGACTTCCAGGCAAGGCTTTTCTGAGGCTTGCCTTAAGGCAAAAGTCATTTATTCTTACAGGTGAGTTGCGGTGAGGCGGTTGAAACTAAGAACACAGGGCGGGCTTGGCATTAAGAACTTGTCGTTCCTGATGAGAACCAGATTCAACCTTTTCTCCTTTCCGCCTCGTTGACGCAGCAACAAAGGTCGAAAAGGAGAAGGGTTAGCAGTACAGACAACATTTTAAAAATAAATCGCTTTAAAAGAAAGAAGCCTTAGCTATACGCTTCCCAGGTTGTTTCCGCATTTGCGATTACCTGAATGGAACCGTTCGAACTCAATTGCACATTTTTTAACGTATACAATCCTGGTTTATGCTCCGATGGAACGGTAAGCTTCTCAAGGACAACGTCGTCTGGAATATCACCTCCATCTCCCGGTGTTATGGTTCCCAGAACTTCGAGGGTTTGCAGGGGACAAAAATATAACACCATTTTGCCATACGCGGCTTCCAGCCGAACGGGCGACATGCTTGCCGTTATGGTTTCACCATGGGTTAATTGTTTTTCTTTCATTTTCTCCCGCAACACATGCGGTTGCGCTGAAGCCGTTGCGAATACTTCCTTGGATTCGGATACCTCCGGTTGGCCACCGCCTTTATCACCGGAAAATTTGGCGAAAAAGTAAAATTTTTTCCTTTCCATGACCGATAATTTTTTAAGTTTTAATAATTCAGATGCACGCAAAAATCAACTCCCGCTCAAAACTCAAAGATCAAGTCGTGAACAGCCCGAACGAGCTACATAATTTTATCAAATAACAACTGCAGATAACGTCTGTTTTAAAAACGTATTCCACGTTCAGGAAGTGCGCAACGATGCGCATTTTTAGTTAGGTTATTTTTCCATGGCCTGTCCTGCGATTTTGCGTATGCGCATTCCATATTCTTTGCGGGAATGACGAGCCCTTGACGTTTCATTTTTTGCGGATGCATTCCTGCGGGCGTTAAATTTAATACTGCACTTGGCGGCCCCCTTCGGAAGCCTCAGGGCGGGCTATCCACTACAAGTCCGGCTGCGCACAAGCCACCGCACTTCGGGCTTTCCGTTCCTATCCCTGGCCGATGCACGTCAGGAGAACCGTCACCCACGAAAAAAAACCGTTGCTGATTTCAAACGATAAGCTGATTCTTCTTGGATAATTTTATTGTCGCGTTCAACCCGCTCTATTGGCGCGATCACACCGGTTCTCATTTAGGGTACGTCGCTAGGTTTGTAAAAACTAAAATCGTATGGTTATGCAAAAAATTGTTCTTCCGAAAGACCTTCACTTGTTTGGCAATAGAGTTCACACCTTTCCGGTTGGGATCAAAGAAAGTTTCGATGCCCTGATCGCGATGCTTCCTGAAGGGCTGGAGCGTCCCTACTACGGGGTGAGTTGGATGGAGGCCGGGGTGGTGATCTATTACACGATGGCGGCGGAGAAATTTTCGGGTGAGGCGAAGCTCTATTCGTGCGAAACGAATCTGAATATTGAAAAGGGGGAATATCTTGCGGTTACGGTTCGCGACTGGATGAGCAAGACTGATTCGATCAAAGATGTGTTCGATGGGTTGATGAAAGACAAGCGTGTGGCCACAGGGGCACCGTGTGTGGAGTGGTACAAATCGGATGAGGAGATGGTGTGTATGATGAAATCAAACGCGTGATGGGAATTCGCGTTTCCCGGCCATCACCTCCAAAATCTATTCCCTTATTCATGCCATCATCCCTCCGCTTCTCCCGGCGCCTGCAATCCTGGTTTTTTTCCGTTATCTTAGTTTAAATCATTTTTGGATTGTTATCCGCACCCGGTCATGGAGTTTAAAAAGGATCTTGCGCTGGAAAAGCTGCTGAAGGTGGCCCCGATCAGCATCAACATTATCGATATTTCTACCCGGGAATTGATCTGCACCAGCAGTTGGGTAAAGGATCACATCGGGTACACGCAGGAGGAATACATGGCGCTAAGTCATGATCTGTTTGAAAAAATAATCCATCCCGAAGACAGAATAACGCAGTTGAAGACGTACGCTGCTTTGGTCGAAAACCCGTTGGCACTTTTCAAAGAATGCAGGATCAGGATCCGAAAAAAGGGTGGCGATTATCTTCACGCGATCGTGCGGTTGTCTGTCCTGGAAATTGATGCAAACCAAAAAGCAAAAACGCTTCTGAATACGGCAGTTGATATTACCGAACTCGTTGAGTTGCGACAACGTCTCGCCGAGGAGCTAAGCAAGATGGAAATCATTTCCTTTAAGAACAGCCACGAATTGCGGGGGCCTGTCGCCACGATCCTCGGCCTTGTTCAACTGATGAGCCATGAAAGTGCGATCGGCATCCAATCGCAGGAGATCATCGAAATGTTGAAGGCGACCGTGACGAAACTGGACGCTGTGATTGGGCAGATCAATGATCATACTTACTAGCGCGGTCTGGGAAGCCATCTATTGAACGAGAGATCGGCTATTCCCGAAATCGACGCATTTATCGCTTCACTATTCGTGTGACCGTTTTTTCGCCGCCGTGACCAACGATTACCATGTACAATCCCGGTTTGAGTGAGGACACATCTATCAGCGCCTTGCCTGTGGCCGTGCCCTGGAGCAGCGGTTGTCCCACCACGCTACATACCTGATACGTAAAGGGCGTAGATGCACCACTAACATTGACGGTGACCGTTGCCGATGCAGGGTTGGGATAGAGCGATACCAGATCCTGCACAGTCTCCTCCACGGCCGTTACCGTTGACGTCTTAAACGACGTTTCCGGTGTGGAGATCGATCGCGTGCCGTCACTCACGGTGATGCGGCAGTAGTAGCGCGTATCTGGATCGAGGTCCTGCAGGTTATAGACAAGGGATTGATTCAATACACCGGCATACTGTCCCAAGCTATAGGTGTGGTCGTAGAGGCTCGCCGCGCGGCCAATCTGTAGCGTAACGGTGGTCTGTGGCAATGACATGTAAGACCGTATTTTTGAATGTATCGTTGCTCCGGACAACGTCACGTCTGTTACCGACACGCCGTCGAGGCTTAGTGCATCATTGTAGCTTATGGTCGACGTGAGGATCGTGCCGTACGCGCCGGCGATATAAATGTCTGTCCCTTGCACTTCAATCGATTGTGAGTAGCTACTGGGAACGGGAATGTTGGTCCAGGTGGCGCCGCCATCTTTTGTCACTTGCAGGATGCCATAATCATCCAAAATGTAGCCATAGTCTTTCGATATAAAATAAACGTCAACATAGTCGCCATAGGCAGTATTCAGTTTTTGCCAGGTCGTGCCGCCGTTCGCTGTTTTGTATACGGTGTTTTGTTCACCCACATAGTAGCCCGTAAGCTCGTCCACAAAATGAAGGGCGTTAATGTTATCGTCCTGTTGCTTTGAGATCGTCCAGGTCTCCCCTCCGTCTATGGTTTTGTATATCGACACTAAAGCGTAGTAGGCCGTGGAGCGTGCGTATCCCACGTTGGCATTTAAAAATTGCAAATCGAGCAGGCCCACGGAGGCCACTGTTCTCCAGGTGGCGCCTCCGTCGGTGGTCTTCTGGGTTATGGTGCCCCCCCAGCTTATAAACCCTGTGTTCTCATCCGTAAATTTCACGGTCGACAAATCGCTGGACAGGTAGGTATTGTAATAAACCTGTGTCCAGGAATTGCCGCCGTCGGTGGTTTTCATGACGCGGTTGGCGTAATAGCCCGCGGAAGCAAAACCCAGGTTGTCGTTCAGAAAGTTAAAACGGGCCGTTCGTTGTCCGCTTATCGGCGAGTTTATGCGCTGCCAATCTTTTTTGTTGACGGTTTTGATCAGCTGGCCGCCGGCGATGGCGTAGCCGGTTTGGTCGCTGGTGAAGTCGATCTGCGTTATGTCGTTATAGGTTAATGCATAGGGTGTCCAGCTTTTTCCGCCGTCGACGGTCTTCAGTATGCGTCCGCGCATGCCTGTTGCAAACCCACGGTCGAGGTCGAGGAAGAAAATGCCGTAGATATCGTAGGCATAGATCCGGCCGCTATCTCCAATCCATTGCCAGGTAGCGCCGCCATCGGTCGTCTTGTGCATGGCGCCATCGTCGCCCCCAATGAAACCGACCGTCGGGCTGATAAATTGCAGGGCGTAGGCGGCGTCGAGCGAGGCGGTCAGCTGGGTCCACGTTTCGCCTGCATTGGTTGTCTTGAAGACGTAGCTGTGCTCGCGCGTTGCGTACCCCACGTTATCGTCTGCGAACTTGATCCGGAAAAAGTCCGAGGGGATCGTATTCGAAGTAAGCGTTGCATACCAGGTAACACCGCCGTCCTTTGTTTTTTTGATGGTGCCATTGTTACAGGCCACATGACCTACTTTGCCGCTGGTAAAGAAAGCGTCTTTCACCGTCACGGTATAGTATTCATTGGCATTGGTAGGCACGGGGTGGCTCACCCAAGTTTTGCCGCCGTCATTCGAGGCAAACAGCGTCTTGTCGCTGGTTACGCGTAGGGTGTCATCGCTTACAACGGTAATGCTGTTGAGATTTTCGGTGGTATTTATCTTCAACGCATTCCAGCCGACGCCAAGGTGCGTCGATTTGTAGATCTGTCCCCCATCGCCCACCACATAGCCGATCAGGTTTTTGAATACCATCCGTCTGCCCTTCACTTTTTTAGAATAAATTTCCCATGTTTCACCTGCGTCGGTCGTGCGGAGCAAACCGCTACTATTCGTGATAAATCCGACCTTTTCGTTTGCGAACTGAATGTCAAGACCAGTCGCTCCTGTGGGGAGTGGATTGAGCCATGTCCAGGGTGAGTTTGTATCGGATAGTCGCACACCATCATCGACGTAAACACTTTTCGTCGCCTGGCACCCGAAATCATTTCCTACCAGTACTGAATACCACCCGGCATGTGTCACGGTAATGGTTGGCGTAGATTCACCGGTGCTCCATACCTGATGGGTGAATGTGCCGGGATCCAACAGCGCCGATCCGCCGGCAAGGGGAATGGTGTCGGCCAGGTTGATGGCAGGAAGGGATGCCACGTTGATTTGAACGGAGTCTTTGGAAATGCAGCCGTCGGGGTTTGTAGCCGTCAATTTGTACTTTCCACTGATCTTTATCTCGATGCTTTTACTGGTTTCCGTGGTGCTCCATTGATAGGCCGCGAAGCCATCGTCGGCTACCAGTTTGTAGTCGGGGCACACCATTCGGTCTGTGCCGAGGTCAAACGGTGTTTGCGCCTTGACGGTGATGTCTTGTGAGATGGTGGTTGACTTTCCCTTGTAGTACACGGTGAGCTTGACAGTATAGGTTCCCTCCTTCGTATAGGTGATCGGCGGTGGCTGCAATGCATCGGAGGTGACGCCATTGCCAAACGACCACTCGGCCGATTCGACCTGGTGCAGGTTGGTGATATGAAAGGTTATCGGCGCGTTTTGGCAGTGGCCTTCCGCTACGAAACTCGTTTTGTAAAGATAACTCTGAATCAAACTCGGCATGAAGACTGCAAAACAGCTCGCGCCATTGAGGTATAGGCCTTTCTCTTTGAACAACACGTCATTGGCTGGAGCATTGGGGTTATCGATCACGGCCAGGTAGTCGGCTGTGCTGCCGCCTCCGCCTTTGGTGGCGTAGATCCGTCCGTCGAGCCCGAGTTGAAGCGAGTACATCACATTGTAGATCGTGCCGGTTTTCACTGCGGTCCGCGAATTTTGAATATCGTCGTAGGTGGGCAGGGAAACGTCGTATTGGTACACCGTGTACGGGCCCTCTACGTAAACCCGGGTGCCATCGCTGGAAAATTCAGGCCCGATCATGCCGCCACTGATGTCTTGCAACGAAAATAGCATCTGGTTTGTCAGAACGCCTGTCGCCGCATCAAAGTCCGCGATCATCATGTCCTGCCGGTTGTCGATTGGGTAGGTCAGGGCAAGCTTCTTACCATCGGGAGAAAACTTCATTTGCCCGAGCGACAGCCCAATGGTTGGCCCGATGTGCTGCTGGAACACGGAGGCCGAAGGTCCTGCGTCGGTAACTAACAGGGCGTAGAACAAGTCTGAATTGTGTTGGTGGGTCATCACCCAAATGTCTTTGCCATTTTCATGAAGCACGGCGCTCAGTTCGTCGTTCGTTTTCACGATCAGCCTTACACCCTTCGTCACCACATCGCCGAGGCCGCCGGCCAGGCTTATATCGACTACGCTATAATACAATCCGGAAGTGGTCTGCCCGTTATAGGGATCGGTAGTAAAAATATAATAGATGGTGGCACTGCCAGGCTTGGGGACAACGATGGATTTTTGAAGCTTGGTGACCGATGTGGCAGGCAACAGGTCGGTGCCGTTGGGCATGAGCTGGTGATTTTTGTTCCACACAGAAAAGCCATCGGTATAAAAAAGCAATGCACCATTTTCATCACAAATCATGCCCTTGCTCAGGGTAGAGATCAATCCTAAGCCGCTTTTCAGCACAGGCGCACCCGTGGCAAAGTCAAGCTCGTAGTTTGAAAGGGAAAAGATATTGGCTTGTTTTTGAGCCCATGAAGGGGTGGCAAAACATAACAAGGCAATCACCAAAACGGTGAATTTGGGCATTTGATGGCTGATCATCATACAACAGCGGTTACAGTCTCTATTCGGAACCACAATGATAAGAAAATTACGACGAAAGTCTTGGCGGTCGACACTCCGTTCCAAGTTCCAAATCATTTGCCCCCTCCGGTAGCGCATTCTTTTTAGCTTTGGAAAATATCACAAAACATGACGTCACTTAACTTAATTGTTATCAAAACTGACAACCTGCAAGGACAAGCTGAGTTCTACACAGCGCTGGGAATACAATTTGATTATCACAAACACGGCAATGGCCCAAATCATTATGCGAGCGTTGCTCATCGTCCAACACTTGAAATATATCCCTTGCCAAAAAATACGACTACGCCCGATAATACAACCCGTTTAGGATTCATGGTCGAACGATTGGATGTGCTGATCGCGGATCTCAAATCGCGGGGCGTCGCGATCGTGTCTGAACCGTCGGTCAGCGAGTGGGGTTACGGGGCGATTGTTCAGGATCTGGATGGTCGAAAGATCGAGTTAACCGAGCGAAGGCAAGTTTGAACAAGCCTCACCTCAATTTAACGCTAAGCCCCAAAAACATCGCCGTGGTTCGCTGGGTGGTTGCTGTGGTGTCGCCGTTGGCTTGGACCTTTTTTAAGCCCCAGTTTTTATTGATCCCGGCTTTGATGGCCACGGTCTTGGTGAGGGGTATGTAGACCGAAGCACTGCCGGCAACGCCAAGATCAGTTGTTATCGTTGTGTTTTTTTCTGTGACCAGTAGCGGATCGCCGCCCTGAATGTATCGATATTTAGAGCCATCATAATGGTATACCAGCATGGCGGTGTACATGCCCAAACCCAATTGCACCTGCACCTTCTTTCCATAGCGCTGCGACCATTGGAAGGGTATGCTCAAGGTCTTGAGCTGAAGAGGAACGTCGCCACTGGTTTGGTGGTAGTATAGCCCGGAGGTGAGAAAGGAATGTTTCAGGATCTGATAATTGAATCCGGCACCGAAATATAGGCGGGCATATTTGAAATGGGGGACGCCTGTGCTTGCGCTGTACTTGCCGGGCCAGGCTGCGCCACCTATGCCTTCGACCTCGATGATTTTTTGTGAAATGCCCTGATAAGCGGGTACAAGCATCAGCAACGTGAGCAGCATCCGGTTCTTCATAACGGCCAACAAAGGGTTAGTTTAGGTTACATCCAGTCCTGGTGAATGGCTCGCGCGGTTCGCTGTGCCATGCCACTATGAACAGGCACTAAAGATAGTTGCTGCCCGCAACGCCCCAAAATCCGGCCCGGAAATTCGCGGCTTTATCGCTTAACTTATCGGGGTGCGGCACGTTCTTTTTTCCTTAAATCCTTATTTTTGGGCCTTTAACAACAACCTGATGGCCGAATACAGCAAAGACGAGATCAAGCGCATCGAAGAAAAGTGGCGGGTGAAATGGCAGCAAAGTGGCGTCTACGAAACTGATAATCACTCAGATAAGCCAAAATACTACGTACTGGACATGTTTCCCTATCCCTCCGGGGCGGGGCTACATGTG
The DNA here is from genome assembly GCF_003589925.1 of Chryseolinea soli. Classification (NCBI taxonomy): domain Bacteria; kingdom Pseudomonadati; phylum Bacteroidota; class Cytophagia; order Cytophagales; family Fulvivirgaceae; genus Chryseolinea; species Chryseolinea soli. The sequence goes on from NZ_CP032382.1 coordinate 6,562,947, forward strand.
GGGCACCCGCTGGGCTACATCGCCTCCGATATCGTGACACGCTATAAGCGCCTGAAGGGGTTTAATGTGCTCCATCCCATGGGCTTTGATGCCTTTGGGCTCCCTGCCGAGCAATATGCCATCCAAACCGGCCAGCATCCGCGCGTGACCACCGAAAAGAACATGGCCACCTATATCGCCCAACTGAGCAAGATCGGTTTTGCCTTTGACTGGGATCGCAAAGTGGTGACCAGCGACCCCTACTACTACAAATGGACGCAGTGGATCTTCATGCAGTTGTTCAACGCCTGGTATGACCGGACCGCGAACAACAAGGTGGGCAAAGCCCGCCCCATGAAAGAGCTGGTGGCCGAACTGGAAAAGAACGGCAACCAGAACATTGTCGCCGCCTGCGATGACGAAACGCCCGCGATCACCGCGGCGCAGTGGACGGCGTTCAACGAAATTGAAAAAGAAAACTTCCTCCAAAAATACCGCATCGCCTACCTGGCCGAAACCATGGTGAACTGGTGCGCTGCCCTGGGCACCGTGTTGTCGAACGACGAAGTGAAAGACGGCGTGAGCGAACGCGGGGGCTACCCGGTGGAACGCATCAAGATGTTGCAATGGAACATGCGCATTTCGGCCTACGCCGAACGGCTGCTGACGGGCCTGGACACCATCGACTGGCCCGAGCCGGTCAAGGAAATGCAACGCAATTGGATTGGCAAGTCGGTAGGCTGTGAACTCGATTTCAAGCTGGCCTCGGGCGATGATTCCATTCGCGTGTTCACGACGCGCATCGATACGATCTACGGCGTGACGTTCATGGTGCTTGCGCCCGAACACGAACTCGTAGAGAAGATCACCACACCCGCACAACGCAACGAAGTGACCCACTATGTGGAGGTGGCCAAGAACCGCAGCGAGCGCGAGCGGATGAGCGAAGTGAAGCGCATCAGTGGCGCCTTCACGGGAGCGTACGTCATCAACCCGTTCAACCACGAGAAGGTGCCCGTCTGGATCGCCGACTACGTGTTGGCCGGCTATGGCACCGGCGCGGTGATGGCCGTACCCAGCAGCGACACGCGTGACTATGCTTTTGCAAAACATTTTAACCTTCCCATCGTCGACGTGCTGGAAGGTCCTACGAGCGACATTACCAAAGACAACTTCGAGCCCAAGTCGGGCAAGATGATAAACTCCGGCATGCTCAATGGCCTGCCCTGGCAGGAAGCCATTGAAAAGGCGCTGCAACACGTGGAGACCTTGGGCATCGGTACACGCAAAGTGAACTACCGCATGCGCGACGCCATCTTTGGCCGCCAGCGCTATTGGGGCGAGCCCTTCCCGGTGTATTTCGACAAAGGCATTCCCAAGCTGGTGAGCGAAAAAGATCTGCCCGTGACGTTGCCAGAGATCGATGCCTACAAACCCACCGAAACCGGCGAACCTCCCCTGGGCCGCGCCAAAGGCTGGAACTACAACGGTCATCCTTACGAACTCACCACCATGCCCGGCTGGGCGGGGTCGAGCTGGTACTGGTTCCGCTACATGGACCCGGAGAACGATAAGGCCTTCGCCAGCAAAGAAGCGCTCGATTATTGGAAAGATGTCGATTTGTATATCGGCGGTTCAGAGCACGCCACCGGCCACTTGTTGTACTCACGCTTCTGGTGCAAGGTGATGAAAGACCTGGGCTATGTATCGCCGGAGGAACCATTTAAAAAGCTGATCAACCAAGGCCATATTCAAGGTATTTCCAAACTCGCTTACCGGATCAACGGTACGAATAAGTTTGTATCCTATAACCTGCGGAAGCAATACGAAGTAACGCCGCTGCACGTGGACATCACCTTCGTGGATGGCGACGTGCTGGACGTGGAGAAGTTCAGGATGTGGAGAGACGATCTGAAAGACATCGAGCTGATCCTGGAAGACGGCAAATACATCTGCGGCTCGGAAGTCGACAAGATGTCGAAGCGCTACTACAATGTAGTGAACCCCGACGACATCGTGGAAAGCTATGGCGCCGACACGTTGCGCATGTACGAGATGTTCCTCGGTCCGCTGGAGCTGTCGAAGCCCTGGAACACCAACGGCATCGACGGCGTGTTCAAATTCCTGCGCCGGTTCTGGAACCTGTTCCACGACAACCAGGGCAACTTCAACGTGAGCAGCGAAGCACCCACGCCCGAAGAATTGAAAGTGCTGCACAAAACACTGAAGAAGATCGCTTACGACATTGAGCATTTTTCGTTCAACACGTCGGTAAGCGAGTTTATGATCTGCTGCAACGAGTTGAGTAGCCTGAAGAGTAATAAGCGCGCCATACTGGAGCCGTTGTTGATTACACTTGCACCGTTTGCTCCCCACATCGCCGACGAACTTTGGGAAAAACTGGGCTACAAAGAATCGATCCTTTACGCCACGTTCCCGCAATACAACGAGGAATATCTGACAGAGAGCTCGTTTGAATATCCGATCTCCATCAATGGAAAAGTGCGGATGAAGATGAACTTTGCGCTGGATATGCCGAAGGATGATATCGAGAAGCTGGTGATGGCTTCGGAGGTGGTGCAGAAATGGACAGAGGGGAAAGCACCGAAGAAGGTGATTGTTGTGCCGGGGCGGATTGTGAATGTGGTGATTTAATTGGCATTGGCGCATTTGAACTCTGGTGGCGGTGAAGGGCTGGTTCAAAAAACTTGTTGGTGGGACACCAACAAGTGGGTGATGTTGCTCGATTTGAAATTCTGATTTGCTTGGGTGTTGGGGCGCAATGTCTTGTTGGTGGAGAGCATCAGCAAGGATGGCGCATGGCGAAAGTTCGGGCGCATTTTGAATTGTAGTTGCTTTGGAGCGATTAGTCCAAAAGCTTGTTGGTGAAGAACACCAACAAGGGCGATGGTGATTGGTTCAAAAACTTGTTGGTGAAGAACACCAACAAGGGCGATGGGCCTCTATCTCCCACCCTTCAAATTAAGTCATGGCCCGTTCACCTTCCTATTGACGCTCACCCATCGAACCACTGGCTCCAAATGATGCTCCGCGTCAATGAGTTTCCCACCAAACCCACTTGTTGGTGTCTCACCAACAAGTTTTTTTGACCCGACGCACAAACAAAACCAGCGTCCCAATGCGCCCCTCACCATTGGCTCCTGACCATTCAACTCGGCCACAAATTCGTCGTTACCCCAATCCGGTTCCAAGCATTCATCGTGACGATCGCCATCATGGCTTGCGTTACGTATTTTTCTCCCAGCAATTTCACTGCCCGATCGTAGACCTCGTCCGATACGCGGTTGGTGATAAACGTTACTTGTTCGGTGAGGGCGAGAATGGCTTGTTCGTCTTCGGTGAAGAAGGGGGTTTCATTCCATGAGGTGAGGTTATAGAGGCGTCGCTCGGTTTCGCCGTTGGCGCGGGCTTCCTCGGTATGTTTGTCGACGCAATACGAACAGCCGTTGAGCTGGGAGGTGCGGATTTTGATGAGGTCTTTGTGGCGCACGGATAACTGGGTGGTGCTGAGGTACTTTTCAAGGGCCAGCATGGGTTTGAGCGCATCGGGATCGACGTCCTGGAATTTTCTTCTGGGTTTCATAAAAGTGACTTTGTTGTTTTTTGTTGGAACAAAGTAACGGGGCGGGGGACCAGAAATAACTTAATCTAGTTCAAGAACGATTCGATCAGGAGCAAGAATTCAGGAGCCAGAAGCCAGGAGCCAGAATTTAATACTCGGTATTCAGTAGACAGTAGCCAGTAGTCAGTAGCCAATAGTTTGGTATCGAGAAACATTTTCCTTACACCGACTACTGACTACTGACTACTGGCTACTGGCTACTTTTTTTCATTCCTTTCTTTTTGCTCTGATCTTGCTGAGGAATTCGGGGGTGAAGCCTAGGTAAGAGGCTAGCATGTATTGAGGGACGCGTTGTACGAATTCGGGGAACATGCGGCTGAATTGGCCGTAGCGCTCCTCCCCTGACTGGTTGTAGATGAAGTGAATGCGGGTAAGCGCCGCCGAGTAGGCCCGCTCTGCGATGAGGCGGAAATAGCGTTCCAATGTGGGGGCCTTTGCCAGCAATTCTTCCAGCTCCGTTTTGGTGATGACCAGGAGCTGTGATGGCTCTACGGCCTGGATGGTGAAGGTGGATGGCTTTTGCATTTCGAAGCTCATGTAGTCGGTCATCCACCAGTTGTCGATGGCAAATTGGATGATCTGTTCGTTGCCTTCGTCGGTGTGGATGAAGAGGCGGAGGCAGCCCTTGACGACGAAATATTTTTCGTGGCAAACTTCGCCGGCGCGGGCTAATATCGTTTTGTTGGGGATGGTTTTGGGATGGATGAGCGTGGATAAGGTTTCGATGTTCGCGTCGGTCAGGGGGGCGAATTTTCGGATGTGTTGGATGAGGGGGTCCAGGGGAGTGATGTCCATGATCTGTGCTTGAAGTTTTAACCGCTCAGCTTCGCTGAAGCTCCTGTCTTCGCTAAAGCTACGACGGGCAAGTCGGCGAGCAAGGAAAGGCGCTAAGACCTCTCCTTCGCTAAAGCTACGACGGGCAAGTCGGCGGGCAGGCAGCAAAGTTAACGCAAAGTTGGCTTTGCGCCTTCGACATGGCTTTTTGTCCAGGCTACTTTTTGGGGATTTTGAGCATGCGGGCTTGCATTTCGTCGACCGACAATTCTTCCAGCACTTGGGCGAGCCACCAGGTATTTCCCTGGGGGTCTTTGATGCCCCCTTCGCGATAGCCGTAGAAACGGTCGGCGGGTTCCATTAAGGGGGTGGCGCCGGCGGCGAGGGCCTTTTGGAAGATGTCGTCTACGTGGCTTACAAAAACGTAGTTGGCTCCGGGAGTCGCGGGCCATTCGGGTCGGGCACGGCCCATCATGATGACCGTTTCGCCCAGGCTCACTTCGCCGTGTTGAACAAAACCATTCTCTTGTTTTAGTTCTTCTTTGATGCGGGCGCCAAAGACGGTCTGCAAAAATTGTGCTTCCACCTCTACGCTTTCCACCATCAGGTAAGGGCAGACGTTGCTATAGCCTGCAGGTGCAGGGGTTTCTTCTTTCTTTTCCATAATCGTGTGATTTAAGTATGGAAGCAAAGTAAAAGCATGGAGCAATGGAGAAATTGTACAAACCGGACATAGCGGAAAAATCGCTGGTCAGGCGCTCAACTTTATAAAGTTGTCGGCGGTGTGGTGATCGTTGAGGTTGAAGTATTGTTTTGGACTGAGGCCGGAGAATTCTTTGAAGTCCCGTATGAAATGTGATTGGTCGTAGTATCCGGCTTGCAACGCCAACGCGGTGAGGTTGTCGAGGTCGTTGCCTTTTCGCAGCGACAGGCTGGAGTGGAAACGGATGAGTCTTGAGAACGCTTTGGGTGACGTGCCGACGGCGCTCCTGAATTTGCGATCGAAGTGACGCCCCGATAAGCCGAGGTCGCTCGCGAGGGCGTCGACGGTGGTGGCTCCTTTGTAGCGGACGATGTGCTGAATGCATTGAAACAATCCGTTGGCTTCCTGCTGCCGCGATTTTAATTTCCGGAGCAAGTAGCGCGACAACGCGACGATGCGGGCGTCGCGGTGTTGGGCATTCGCGATCTCGTCTTTTAACAACGTCCCTTCGTTTCCCAGGAAATCGGCGATCGCAACCGTGGTGTTGGTTACGGCTTGTGGCGATTCGTGGAAGAGGAACGGGAGAGCATAAGGATATAAGAACGCACCCATCATGCCCAATTTACCGGGCATGGCGAAGTCGCGGTGATGATGGGTGATGCCGCTCACCAGTCCTGCATTGTAGTGATAAAAAAACACCAGGCCGGGAGCGCTTTCGGCAAAGAGCCTGTAAGTGACGGGCGCCACGGGAACATCGTCGGATTCGATGCTCCAAAAATAGCGGACCACGTCCGAAAGAGCAGGCGGCGGCAAGGTTTCCTGGTAGCGCATAAAACGAAGATACAAATTCGTCTTCACTGCCCCTAATCACGGCAATCCGTTAGGACTCCGTTGGATCTTTCTTTTTATCTTTCGTATCAAACCCAACCGCTTTATGAAATATCTATTCCTGCTCGTTGTGTTCAACCTTTGTTTGGTTTGCCACACGCACGCTCAATCCGACACGCTGCAATGGACCATCCAGATGGGTGGACAAACGTCCGGTCTTTTCAAGTATCTCAAAAATGCTGACGGTTCCTACACCGAATGGTTCCGATTCAACGATCGCGGCCGGGGCGACAGCACGGTGGTGCACTACCGCCTCAACGACCACAGCTATATGACCTGGATGGACGCCAAAGGTGTGGACTACTTTAAGAAGCCCATCTTCGAAACGTTCAGCATCCAAAGCGGCATCGCCTCCTGGGAGAATCCAGTAGAAAAAGAACAACGGAAAATAGAGGGCGACATGGTGTACATTCCCTTAAAAGCCCGTGGCGGGATTTCCTACGCCAACTTCTTCCAGACCCCGGACCACGCCGTGAACCTGCTGCCCTCGGGCCGTCAGAAACTAACGGAGCTGCAGGAATACACTTTGAAAGACGGCCGGAAGATCAGCCTCGTATCCTTATCAGGAACCGGCCTCACACCACAATATGTTTGGCTCGACAGCCAGCACAATTTCTTCGCGCTTCCCAGCGATTGGTTTGCCATCCTTCCCAAAGGCGACGAAGGCCTCAATCCAGAACTGCTCGCCATCCAGAAAGGAGTGGAACAAAATTATTATAAAGAGCTGAAAACAAAGTTCGCCAAAAAAGTAACGAGTGGCCTGGCCGTTACCCACGCTACGCTGTTTAACCCGAAAAGCGGTACCGCTCAACCTAATTCAACCATCCTGATCGAAAACGGCACCATCACCCAGGTCGGTCCCGACAAAAGTGTGACCGTGCCCCAAGGCTTTCAGGTCGTGGACGCCCAGGGAAAATTTGTGATGCCCGGACTTTGGGACATGCACGTACACTACGGCCAGGGCACTGACGGCCTGCTGCACCTGGGCAACGGCATCACCAACGTGCGCGACATGGGCAACAGCGAGAGCATGCTGGATGAGAAAAAACAAATTGACGATGGCCTGGTGCTCGGCCCCCGCATACAAGCCATGTGCGGCTTCATCGACGGTGCCGGCCCTTACGCCGGGCCCACCGGCGCGCGGATCAATAGCGTGGACGAAGGCATTGCCGCCGTAAAGAAATACAAGACGATGGGCTACACGCAGATCAAGCTCTACAGCTCGATAAAACCCGAGTGGGTAAAGCCCATCGCGGCCGAAGCCCACCGGAACGGTATGCGCGTGAGTGGCCACATACCCGCGCACATGCTGGCCAGCGAAGCCATCGACGCAGGATACGACGAGATCCAGCACATGAACATGGTGTTCCTCAACTTCCTGGGCAAAGACCTGGATACGCGCACGCCCGTACGCTTTCATGCCGTGGCACAAAACGCCGCGATGCTCGATCTGAACAGCGCACCGGTGAAAGCATTTATCAAACAGCTGGTGGCCAAGAAAACCGTTATCGATCCCACCATCAGCTTCTTTGAAACGATGTTCATTCCAACAAAAGGAAAGCCTGTGCCCACGATGGCGCCGGTTGTCGATCGCTTACCGCTCGATCTGCAGCGCGAGTATAAATCCGGCGGCGCCCTCGAAGTTCCTGCCGGCAGGGAAGAAACGTATGCCAAGTCCTTTCAAAACATGCTCAAGATGGTGAAAGTGCTTCACAACAACGGCGTGGTGATCGTGCCCGGCACCGACGATGTGCCTGGATTTGTGCTGCACAAGGAACTTGAAAACTATGTGCGCGCAGGCATCCCCAACGCCGCGGTGTTGAAGATCGCCACCCTGCAATCGGCCACGGTGGCCGGCAAGGAAAAGACCTATGGCACGCTTGAACCCGGCAAAGCCGCCGACATCATTTTGATCGACGGCAATCCGCTGAACAACATCAGCGACATCCGCAAAGTGGAGACGGTGATCAAAGGGCAAGAGATCTATCAGACAAAGGACTTGCTCAACGCTGTTTCTATACGATACTTTAAGTGAGCCTGTGATGACCAGGACGGCCCGAACGCCGTTTTGGTCGCCATGGGATATCCGTTATCTTTGGATAAATCTAGATCTTTATGCGTTATCCGTTAACCGTTGTACTGTTGGTTACCCTATCGCTTATCGCCAAGGGACAATATTCCGACACGGAAGAAACAGACCCCGAAGAAATCGACATCGAAGAAACCGACACAAGACCTGTTTTCACTCCGGGGCTATACCTCAGCTTTTATAATTTCATTGAAAACGATCCGGTTCCGCCGGAAGATATCATCACGGACATACCCCGGCAGCGCGATTTTTACATTCAATTGTTTAGAGCAAATGCGATCGATGTGGCCTTGAGCGACACGATGCTTCATCTCCATCCGGACGACGTTTGGGGATACACCGACGGTCGTGGCATTTTTATAAACCGAAGCAAATTCCCACCGACCTTCCTGGTCGGGCCGGATGTGAGTGAAAATCCCTTTGCACAGATCAATATCATGGGGACGCTCTGTCTGGTATACTACATAAAGACCCACTCTTCTTCGGCGTTGACAGGGAATCGCGTGATGGTGCGTGCCAACGACGTCCGGCAGAGTGCCGCAAAATTTATTCTGAACACCAAAGACGGGTCGTTCTACAACGCCAACTTATTCCAGCTCGAAAAAATGATCGCAGATGACCCGGCGCTACTGAAAGAGTTTCACGCTTACCGGGGAAAGAAGAGCATCAAATTCTATGTCTTTCTTAAAAAATATAACGAGAACCATCCTGCTGCGCTCGGGTATTGAACGGGTTTCAATAAAATCTTCCGGGGCGGACTCACTCACCTTGTTGATACACGCCGAACACATTCCCGTACGGATCGCTAAAGCGCGCCGTGATCTCTGGTGCATCGCCTCCAATGGGCTGCACAATTGCCCCACCGTTGGCCAGGATGAGTTCGATGGTGGCGTGAATGTCATCGACCATGATGTAGGTGAGCACCCCCACGGTGGTTGACGGTGGCCGGTTGAGTACCCAAGCACCACTCACCTCTCCCACCCCATCGTCGAAGGCGGTGACGCCGTCGCTGCGGTGGCGGATGTTCCAACCGAAGGCGGCTTTGTAGAAGTCGGCCGATTTTTTGATGTCGGCAGCCGGGATTTGGAGGTAGCAGATCTTGCCGTTGCCGAGGGTGGGTTCTTTGGCATTCATGCTATGAAGATAAGGATTTTCTACGGTTCGTCTGCTGTTGCCGCCGCGTTGTTACTGGATGTTCAGGGTATGAACCAGTATTTTCCGGTTTCTGCTGGTCTTCTTCTCTGTATGCAACTCAATGGCCAAACGATCGAAAAACATAGCCAACTCCCAAGCTGACGCGCAGGCCGTCAGGTTGGATGGTGGCGGGCTTTTTGCCGCTGCCGTCGGGAATTTGGCTATCCTTTCCGTCTGTAGTGGTGAGCTTGCCGGCGTTGTGAAACTCATAGCCTGCGTCGAGTTTGAGGAACAACCGCTTCAGCGTTCGTTGTGCTGAAAGAAAAGGCTGACAAGCGACGTTGGTGGAATGCATGGGCGTAGCGTCCGCGACCGTCTGATTGCCGACCGAGAGTTCTTGTTTCAGATCGAGTTTATTGGAATAGACAGCGCCTTTCAACCCCAGAAAAAAACAGGTTCCGTAGTTGGGAAAAATGCGGATGCCCCCTTGAAGACTCACAACGTTCATGTGTACCACCTGATCGAAGTTGTAATACCCTGAATAATCGCTGTACGACAGCCTGCCCCCTGTAGAGGTATGGCCCCAGCCGCCACCGAAAAATCCTCTGTTCCGGATGTACAGCAGATCGACGCCATAGCTGAGATACCCGGGGAAGGTTTCCACAATGCGGCTGGCAAACTGCTGTCGACCCATCATCACGTTTTGGAAACCTTTCAGGTCGTGCATCGAAAACGTGGCATAACCGGCATGCACAGTGCCCACCAATTGCTGTGCTTTGCTACGGGTGGGCAGCAGGCCTAAGGATAGTAATAAGACAAGGGCAACAGCGTTCCGTTGGTGCATATAATTTTATTATTGACAATCGTGTATCCCCAGGAAGAATACGACATTACGGCGAATGACGTCACCTCCTCGCCGGTGGCGGCGTTGAAGAGGCGATATTTATAATCGTTGAAACCGAGCAGGTCGCTCACTTTGTCGTAAACGAGGTTATCTCCGCGTAAGGGAAGCGTTGCGACAATTTTCCCGGACGCGAGTTCGATCATGTCAACGCCTTGGATCCTTTGGAGCATGACGTGACGATCGTCCCGAAAGACAGCCCTATAGAAAGGTTCGACGGCGAGTATGGAATTAAATTGCGTTCCGTCCCAACGCCAAAGTTTGCCATCACCGGCCAGGTGGTTACCGCTCGGGGAAATGTAGTAGGGATTGTCTGTCGCATTAGACAACAGTACCGTCTTGCCTGGCATGGCCATCGCAACGCTTATTGCTCCGCGTCGAAGGGTAATCACGTTGTTGTCGGCAACCTGGATGGAATTGAGCGGCGGGGGGGCAATGGCATCGATGTCGTAAACAGCAATCTCCGAAAAGTCGAGCGGGTTGAGCTGTATAAACTGGCGTCCCTGACTCACGTAGAGGTACGCTCCGTTGTCCGATAAGGCAAAGGCACCGTCCGTAAGATCATACGTTTGTTCAACCTGCAGCGATGTACCGTCGATGCGGGATAATGTATTTCGGCTATTGGCCAAATAGGTCATGATAAAATACTTTCCGAGCGAGGAATTATAGACAATCGGTCCATTGAACGGTGGGAACGTTGACGTTGGCGTTACACTCACGCTTTCCACAAGGGGATTACCACCTTTCGCTTTGATGGTAAGAAAAATCGATGATGGTTCAGGAAAAATAAACGAAGGCATTTGAACCGCGGTCGTGTCGTTGATGTCCGTCGTCGATTTATAGCCATAGCCCAGTTCGTACGATTGGAAGTTTTTATAGAATGGCACCTTGTGCCAGGTCAATTTCACATGCTGCAGGTCTTGCCATTCGAATGCAAGGCCAGGCGAGTAATCAAAATCGAATACCTGCTGGCTGGACGGGCCAATCTTATTATCGAGCGTCTTTACCTTCATTACATATTGTACTTTCCCTCCCAGGTAGGTACTATCATTGAGTAATGTGCGATTCTTGTTCGTGACCTCTTGGCTCCAGACGTCGAAATAACCGTTGTCACCATTCCACATTTGCTTGACCAGCACATAACTTTGAAAGTTGAAGGCCTTGTATCGCGACCATTGGATGGCGAGCGTTCCGTCGCGGGCTTCCACCGCTACAATGGGCACCGCCTGAGCTGGCGTTCTTTCCATCACGGCCACGCGATTCATTTTGACCACAAGCAACTCGACGCCCAATTGATCGGCGAGACTGCCGCTATTGGCTTCAAGGAAGTATTCGAGGCGGAGTTGATGAAAACCGTCCGCATAACTGCCCGCGTAAAGCGAAATGAAGTCCCCATAGCCGTGGATTTCACCCAGCTTGGTGTTGTCCATGTACACAGCGATGTTCTGTACCGTTCTGTTACTGATTTTTTCCAGATAGCCAACGCGTGTATCAGGACCGAGCCAAAATGTATCTGCAAATGAAGCAAAACCCGTCTCGATCCCACTTCCGTCGGGCTCGGGCAGGCTTTTAAAATAAGTATGGTTACTTTCAAACTCACATGAACCCAATGCTGCGCAAAGCAACAATAGAATCCATAAAAACGGAGGGTAATGGAAGGGGGCTATCTTCATGAATGGGGCGAATAAATAACGGCAAGCACGTACGACCAAACTATTTTATCGATAACGAACAGCCCTTTGACTTAGACATTCAAATTACGCCGGCAAAATAGGGAAAACCGTGACGATCTCCAACAGCGCTCCATAGGGCCTAAGCGGTCTGAAATATAAATCCTTGGAAATATTGCTTAACTTCATTTTGATTTTTCCCTCACGTTCAACGCAATGCTGTAGCCATGCTAAAAAACTACCTTCTCGTCGCCCTGCGCAATCTTTTGCGGAACAAAATTTTCTCACTGATCAACATTTTTGGGTTAGCCGTGGGGTTGGCGGCTTGCTTTCTGATCTATCAATATGTGCAGTTCGAAGAAAGCTATGATACCTTCCACACGAAACGCGAACGGCTGTACCGGGTGCCCATGCAGTTTTACAACGGCACAGACCCTGTAGGCGCTTTAGCAACCAACGCCCCGGCACTGGGACCGGCGTTGAAAGCTGAGTTTCCGGAAGTAGCCGACTATGCCCGGTTGGTGAAGACATCGCTGTTCACGTCGTCACTGACGTCATACTTTGCGAATTCGCTGGAGTTTTCGCGCACGACCACCGATGGCAGCCTGGTGGCCTTTAATGAGGAGCACGTGTATTTTGCTGATCCGCCGTTCCTGACCATGTTCTCCTTTCCGCTAAAAGCCGGATCTTCGGCGGATGCCCTCGCAGAACCCAACACAGTGGTGATCACCGAACAAATGGCCCGGAAATATTTCGGCGACGAGCCGGCGTTGGGAAAAGTGTTGAGGCTGAACCGGGAGATGGTCCTGAAAGTGAGTGGCGTGCTGAAAGACATTCCCGAAAACTCACACCTGCAATTCGACATCCTCATCTCCTTCCCCACCCTCATGAAAAGTTTTGGCGACGGTCATACGCTTTGGGTATGGTCTGTCTTCTACAACTACATTCTGCTGACGCCCGGCGCCAATCCGCAAGCGCTGGAAGCCAAGCTCCCGGCATTCCAGAAGAAATACCTGGGCGACACTTTCGACCGGGGCGACCAGCACATGAAATTCTTTCTTCAACCCATTGCCGACATCCACCTCCATTCCCAGTTCGACAGCGAGCAGTCCGCCAACGGCAGTCAGCGCATGGTGTATTTTCTTTCCATCCTTGCCGTTTTCATCCTGGTGGTGGCTTGGATCAACTACATCAACCTTTCGACAGCCAAGGCGTTGGAACGCGCCAAAGAAGTGGGCTTGCGAAAAGTTGTTGGCGCGCAGCGGATACAGCTGATGCTGCAATTTTTTATGGATGCCCTGCTGGTCAATTTTCTTGCGCTGATCATTGCCGCAACGCTCGTAGTATTTTGCTGGTCATGGTTTGAGACGCTGGTCGGCAAATCGATGAGCGACGTTTTGTATCGCAACGGCATCATCAGCCCGCGCCAGATGCTGATCATTGCCGCCATGTTCTTTTCGGGTGTGGTGTTGGTAGGGGCTTATCCCGCCCTGGTCCTCTCCTCTTTTCAGCCCGTGCAAGTGTTGAAAGGAAAGTTTCTCAAGTCGACCGCGGGAACGTTGCTGCGCAAAGGGATGATCGCATTTCAATATGCGCTATCGGTATTGCTCATCGCTGGGGCGATTACGATCTACCAGCAATTATCGTTCATGCAATCCCAAGACCCGGGATATGCCAAAGATCAACTGCTGGTGTTGGAAGCGCCCGCTGTATACGACTCCACCGCCGACGACCGGATCGCTTTTTTCAAGAACAGCATCGCACAACTCGCCGGTGTCCGCAACATGACCGCTTCGGCCGACGTTCCCGGTCAACCCATCACGGAAGGTTCGGGCGTCCAGCGGGTGAATGCCGCTGAGCAAGAACACTTCGGATCATCCATCATGAGCATCGACACGGCATTCTTCTCCACCTACGACATCAAATTATTGGCGGGGCGCCTCTTCACGGACCGCGAACGCATGACCTTCCGCTTGAAAGATAAAGACGAGGCTATACGCATCGTCGTGAACAAAGAATTTATTCGCCGCATGGGCATCCAAAATCCCAAAGATGCGCTTCATGAAAAAATCATCTTCGACTGGGGACCGGACGGACGCCGGGCGGAGATCATCGGCGTCACGGCCGACTTTCATCAAATGTCGCTGAAAGAAGATTACTCCGCCATCTTCTACATCCTCCCCGAATGGTCGGCCTGGAAATACTTCTCCATAAACCTACAGTCCCCTGACCTGGAAAGCTCTATAGACGCCATCCACAAGCAATACACCAAAGCGTTCCCCGATCATCCCTTCAGCTACTTCTTCCTCGACGATTTCTTCGACCGCCAATACCACGCCGACCGCCAATTCGAAAACATCTTCGGCGTTTTCACCGCCCTGGCCATCGTGGTGACCTGCCTGGGCTTGTTGGGGCTTTCGGTTTTCTCTGTAGCCCAACGCACAAAAGAGATGGGCATCCGCAAAGTATTGGGCGCATCGGCAACCAGGATCCTGCTCCTGTTTACAAAAGATTTTGTCATGATCCTTGTGCTCTCCTGGTGCATTTCCGCACCCGTGATCTATTTTGCCGGCAACGCCTGGTTAGAAACTTTTTCGTTCCGCATTTCCTTGAACTGGATGATGTTCGTCTTACCGGTAGCATTGCTGATTGGGCTTACGCTACTCACCATCGGGGTGATCAGTTTAAAGGCCGCCGTAGAGAATCCCGTGAAGGCTCTGCGACACGAATGACCACGTCATATCCGCCGGCAGAAACTTTTCAAACCTACGCCCGCAGTTTGTTATTCGTTTTTGAGAACTTCGGACGGATTGGCGCGGGCTACTTTTAACGTTTGGGAGCCGATCATGAGCAGCGCTATCAACGTGACCGATGCCAGACTAATCGCCAGTTCAGCATATCCCAATGCCGGGTGATACACAAAGTTGACCAGAATCACCTTGTCAAAAAGGAAATAGGTAAACGGCAGGGCCACTGCGGCGGCCAGCATCAACAGGAAGAAAAATCCCTTGCTTAATAAATAGATCAACCGGCCCTCGCTGGCCCCCAACACTTTGCGGATGCTGATTTCTTTCAAACGCGTTTCTGTGGTGAACACAACCATACCGAACAGCCCCAGCGAAGCAATGCATACCGCTAAGAACGCTATTGCACCGATCACTTTGATCATGGTGGCAAACATGCGGTAGGCGTCTTCGATCTGGTCGTCGTAGAATTTCGCATCCAGGGGATGCACTTTGTCGACCTTTTTCCAAGCGGCTTCAATGCGGGCGCGTGTGGCGGGCCAGTCTTTCGTGGTCACCTTGGCGTTGATGTAGCCCCAGGGCTCATGGGCACTGTAGCGCAGGGCCATCGGCTCGATCGAATTTTCCACGGTGCCGTAGTGAAAGTCTTTCACTACTCCGACAATGGTCAGTTTCTTCTTGTCTATCGTAACTACTTCCCCTAAAGCCTTGGTGGGGTCCTCAGGCGAAATGCTGAAGCGCCTTAAAAGCTGCTCGTTTACCACCACTTCGCTTTCTTCGGCACCTTCCGGCAAGGCCTTTAGATTTTTTCCCGCCAGAAATTTATGCCCGTGCAGGGGCAGGTATTGCTCGTCTACAAAGTTAAGCCACACGACAATAGAGTCGTTGAGGTCCTTATACTTCATCTGGGAACCTTGCAGACTGCCGAGACTCGTCACAATCCGCGACACCGATATCGCTCCAACCTCGGGTACCTCCGCCAATTCTTTTTTTATTAATTCTTCTTTGTTCTGCTGCAGGCGGATATTCAATATATGCGCCGTGTTAAAACCCAGGTCGAAGGTGAGAAAACTTTTATACTGATTGTATCCGATCAGCGTGGTCGTAATAAAAATCAATGAAAAACAATACTGCACGACGATCAATGCTTTTCGCAGATTCACATGTCTGAAGATCCTCAACGCAGACGTACCTTTCAATACCTGTATGGCGTTGATCCGCGAGAAGAATACCGCCGGTAACAGGCCTGAGCCAAAGCCCACAACAATGGCCATCAATACAAAGTAAAACATCATACGCGGCGTGAGCTCCAACGACACCAGGTCCGATAAAAATCTATCCAACGAAAGAAACTGTACCCGCAGGAACAAGAACAGCAAAAAAGCGATCAGCAAAGCCATCAATGCGATGATCGTAGACTCCACGATGAATTGCCATCCCACCTGGTATTTCAACGCCCCCATCACTTTCCGGATACCCACTTCGCGCGTGCGGCGCATCGACCTGGCGATGGACAAGTTGGTGTAATTAAAACCTGCTGAAAGGATGATGATGAATGCCAGGCCCTCGAAAAAATACAGGGCCATCGGACGCATCACCGGCCCGATCTGGTTGCCCAGAGCCTTCCCTAAGACAATGTTCTTCAAAGGCTGCAATTCCAAAGAAATCGTACGGCGGTCGAGATGAGCGTTTTCCGCAGCGCTTAGCTTATCCAGGTTGGCTTGCAATGTGGCGGGATCGGAGCCTTCGGGGAGAAGCACGTAGACACATATGGACCAAATGTGGTTCCAGTTGTTAAAAACGTCGTCGGCTTCACGGTGTTCTTTCGCAGATGAAAAGGAAACCAATGCGTCGAACCGGAGATGCGAATTTTTCGGGACGTCTTTGACCACCCCCGTCACCACATAGTTTGTTGTGTCGAACAACACGGACTTTCCCAACACGTTTACCTCGCCAAATAACGTCTTGCACATTTTCTCCGAAAGGACCAGGGAGTAAGGTTCCTTCAGGGCCGTGGCCGGGTTGCCTTGCAGCAGTGGAAACGAAAAGATGTTAAAAAAATGTTCGTCAGCCCACACCGCCGACACCGGAATGACGGACTCCCCTATCTTGGCGTCGCCGCTAAACCCATTTCGCACCAGTGTAAGGTCTTCAATACCGGAAAGGGAAGTATCAATTTTTCTTCCAGCAACAAGCGAGGTTGTTGCAAGATCCATCGATGGTTCGCCCTGCCGCTGGTCGTGCGTGATCACCCTGTAAACACGATCTTTCTTTTCATGAAATTCATCGAACGACAAAAGTTCCGACACCAACGCAATCACCAACAATCCCACCGACATGCTGACGGCCAGGCCAGCAATGTTGATGAACGAAAACAATTTATGACGCATCAAACTGCGGCCCGAGGTTTTAACGTAGCTTCCAATCATGATCCAATGGAGTAAGAGGTTGACAAATTCCGGTTTGCGTATTGTATACAATCGAAAAAACTTAAGTACATCCACAACGTAGATCCACCTCGCCCGTCGTGCGCCTTTGGTGGTTAGGTTTCGTTCAAAATATTCGTTCAGGTCGCCTTCCAGGTCTTCGGCCAGCGCGGGCTTGCAGTACCAATGCAACAAGCGTTGCGCCCAACGGGGTGGGTGGATGTGGTTCGTGTGCTTCATGCTTTCTTCAGGATGAGATCGGGAATACGGTTCCACAGTTGGTCGCGAACTTCTTTGGCTCGGATCAGCGCCGCCTTGCCGCCGTTGGTCACGGTGTAGTATCGCTTTCGCTTCCCACCCCGCGTGCTGGTGGCTTCGCCCAAGGTGCTTTTCACAAGGCCCTTGTCCTCCAACCGGTTCAACACGGCATGTACAACGCCCAGTTTGGCTGAACGTCCTGCGTGTTTCTCCAATTCGTCGCAGATGGCCACGCTATAGGCATCGTTCACCAATGTCGCGATGGTGAGCAATACCAATTCCTCAAACTCTCCCAGGTTTGTTCCTTTCATGTTTGATGATTAATTACGTAAATGTATGTAAAATAGTTTTAGTTTTGCAAGCCGGGACTTTTTTATAAGGATAAAAATAGATGCGGTCGCGGCGTAGTGCCACGCTTTCTGTTTACAAGAATGGTGGAGTGTTATTGTATTGGGGAGAAATAGCTGTACACCGATTCGAACGGTGTGACATAATCGGTTTTAGCCAAGCATAAACTACCCAGGTAGAAGCGGTGGGATTCGAACCCATTCGACTATGGTTTTGCCATTAAACTAACAGCCGTTGCAAGATACGGATTATCGTCCGATGACGGGGTCGGTGAATCCTTCGACGCCGGTCTCCACGCGGCCGGCAAAACGACGTTCGAACGTAGCAGCTTCCCTTACGATCACACTGAAGTCGTGCCAACCGTGGGTCTTCTCAAGCTCGAGCATCACCGTGGCCTTCCCTCCTGCCGGCACGGTCTTGGCCTGGGAGCCGTAGGCATACGACTGGTCTTTTATTTCGACTGTGTAAGCGCTCTTTGGATTTTTGTTCACCAGCATGACCTCCACGTTGCCGGTAAAGTCTTTTCCTTTCTTCGCATATTCCACCACGATTTCCAGGGCGGGATCTTGCGCATCGCCGGCAAACAGTCTGTAGAAGCCATTCGGGCCGTATACCTGGAGATGGTAATGCCCCTTATCGAAATCTGTGAGCGCAAAAGTGTCCGCCACGCTCTTCCCTGCGGCCACCGCGTAGTCGCGGACTTGAAAGGCTTTGCCTTTGGAATAGACGTGGAAGGGCGCGCCGGCGGTGGCTTCTCCGAATTTTTCCTTCCGCGATTCCAGCGTGATGCCAAAACTCTTTTTATCGACGCTGATCTTGCCCTGGGCATAAAGCTGGTAAGGTAACGCCCGCGATATGCGCATGCCCTTTTCCTGTTGGGGCATGTAGGGAGTAGCAACGTTCTGATTTATTTTTTCAATCTCTTCAGCGTTCAGTTTCTGGTATCCGGTGGGAAGGCCTTTGAATTGTGCTTTGTGGATGCCTTCCAAAAAAGATTCTTTGTCCACAAAAGGTGGCAAGGTAACATTCTCTCCATTGTAGGGTGTGAACACCGAACTTAAGTCGCCGCACACGGCCCGGCGCCAGGCGCTGATGTTGGTCTCGCTGATTTTCTTTCCGGTCTTATGCGACAGGAATTTTTCCAGGAATTGCAAGATCGACGTGTGATCGAACACCTGCGAGCACACCGCTCCTCCCCGGCTCCACGGCGAAGCAATCACCAGGGGCACGCGGAATCCGAGGCCAATGGAACTCTCGCGACTTTCATCGGCGGGTCTGTGTTTCAATTCCTGGGTCATGGTCACGTACTCGGTCGTAGCATCGATGCCGGGTGACATCTTTCCCGTGTTGAGCTTGGTGGGGTGCGGCGGCACGAAGGGTGGCACGTGATCAAAGTATCCGTCGTTCTCGTCGTAGCACAAAATGAAAATGGTCTTCTTCCATACTTCCGGATTCTTGGTGAGGATGTCGATCGACTCCGACAGGTACCAGGAACCATACCAGGGCGCTCCCGGGTGATCCGAAAAATTCTCCGGCGCGACCAGCCACGACACGGTGGGCAGCGTTCCATTTTTTACGTCTTCACGGAATTGGTACAACACATCACCTTTTGGCACCAGCATTTCGCGGACCTCGTTGCCATCGGCGTATTTTATTTTTTCGAGGGTGTGATAGTCGGGATCGCCCGTGTTCGTAGTGAAGGCTTTGCGATGGAGGCTTTTTTCGCGTTCTGGAATTTTGGCAAAGGCTTCGGGCGTCAAGGTCTTCTGATCTTCCTGGTAGCGTGCCAGCCTTTGTTTTCCATCGGTGATCCTTTCGGAAAGTTTTTTCGCTTCGTCTCCGGAGAGACCCGCTAGTTTCTTTTCTGTGTCGGCAATGTCGTGCGTGATTTTTTCGATGGCGTCGGGGAGATTCTTGATGTAGGCGGGTGAGAATTTTACGTGGTATTGGGTGAAGCATTCGATGGGGCTGTCGCCGAAATTCCCGAGCCACGCATCTTCCTCGCCTTCAAAACCGACGCCTACACTTATTTCGTTCTGGTAGATCTTCCACGACACGCCGTTGGCTTCGAGGCGCTCGGGAAAGGTGGCCCAACTGGCCGGCAGATCATAGTCAAGCTCTTCGTTGCGCACGCGCGCAAAGGCTTGCGCATGTTCGCGGATCGTCCCTGTCCAAAGGTAGAGCCGGTTTGGGGTGGTGCCGGTGAGCGATGAACAGAAATTCTGATCGCAGATCGTGAAGGCATCGGCCAAGGCATAGTAGAATGGGATATCATCGCGGGTATAGTGGCCCATGGTGAGGGGCATGTCGGCGTATTCTTTGTGACCCGAGGGTTTGGCCTGAAGCCATTGGTCGTATTTGCCGCCGTTGCGCGCATCTACCTGGTTGGTCCAGCTGTGGGGCAGTGACCCCATCCAGGTTGACTTGGTATCTTTTATGTTGAGACGGAAAGGTGCGTAGGTTTCGTCGGCGGCGTTGGTCTGGAGCCATACTTTGTTGCCGTTGGGCAGGCGGATCGTCCGGGGATCTTCGAAACCCCGCACGCCCTGCAGGGCGCCATAGCAATGATCGAAAGAGCGGTTCTCCTGCATGAGGATCACCACGTGCTCGGCGTCGAGATAGGTTGTGCCGGGCGCGGGGTCGATGGCAAAAGCTTTTTGGATCGAAGGCGGTAATGTTCCGGCGACGGCCGAGAGCATGGCTACTTTTTTGAGAAAGTCACGACGGGTTTCCATGATAAGGTCTGTTGGTGCATAAAAATAATGGAATCCTCCGGATGACAACCATGCCGGTTGCGGAATTAAAGATAGTTTAACGTTTAATGATTAGCCTGCGTTAGGCTGGTCATGTTTAACAGCCTCCTTCGCTGAAGCTCCCGTCTTCGCTAAAGCTACGGCGGGCCCTCCTTCGCTTAAGCTACGGCGGGCAAGCAAGAAGAGGGATCAGCGTTTGTCGGCTAGGGCTATGGTGATTTTGTTGTCGATGTAGCGCAGGTGGTAGATGCTCATGACGTCTTTTATTTTGAGCATTCCCTTTTTGATGTGCTGCTGGATCTCGCCGAGTTTGATGAGGATGATGGGCGCCACATCGCGATACTCCCGGTCGGAGCGCGTGGAAGTGGCCAAGTCCAACAACCGGTCTATATATGAGCGCTGAAGGTTGCGGCGGTAGAGGCTGATGCTTTCGTAGGTGGTCAGCTCGGTCCACATGCCTTCGTCGAGGTCGTCGAGGAAATCGATGAGTTGGTATGCGCGGGGGCCGTAGGTCGCCTGGGAGGTCACGATTTTTGAGAGGTTCGTGCTGCTGAGCAAGCCGGACAACACCATGTCTTGCGAGCGGCTGACGATGGTGGTGGGCGATTGTCCCGTGCGCGTGAGGATGGCCGTGTCTAACAACCAGGTGGGCGTTTTAAAAACCTGGCGCGCCAGGAAATCCATAGCATCGCGTTGCATTTCCACGGGCACCGTCTCGTAGACCGGCCCGGGTTGGTCCATGGATTTCAGGGTTTCGTATTCACCACCGATGTAGGTCATGGCGTGGCCCAGGTAATAATCGAACTGGTTGGTCAGGGCGGTATACATGCGTTGGAGACTGCGGTAGCCTTCGTGGGGTTGATAGGTCCATTGGATGAGGTTGGGCACTACACGCTGCAAATTGCGGATGCCGTATTCGCCGGCTTTCATGGCGTTGTCGCCCACGTCTTCGGTTTGCGAACGCGGATCGCCCGTGGCGAATTCTGAACCGAACCGAAGCTTGTCGTTGCGCAGTCTTTCGTTGGCCCACGTATTCAGGATGGGCAGTTCCTCTTCGGCAGACTTGGTTTGGGGAAACCAACGGTAGCCCCACTCGATGGCCCACAGGTCGTATACGCCAATGCGCGAGATCAGGCCCCGCTCCCCTACGCTATCCTGGGGCTGCGCCACATAGTTGAAGCGCGCATAGTCCATGATCGAGGGTGTGTGTCCGTTGGCTGCCAGCCACTCACGGTCGCGAAGTTTCTCCACGGGCACGGAAGCACTGGCTCCAAAATTATGGGTGAGCCCCAGCGAGTGGCCCACTTCGTGCGAGGCGACCGAGCGGATCAGTTGTCCCATGAGGTCGTCGTCGAACTTCATCTTTTGTGCGCGTGGGTCGTTGGGTCCGCATTGGATCATGTACCACTCCTGCAAAATAGACATCAGGTTGTGATACCAGTTGATGTGACTTTCCAGGATCTCGCCACTGCGGGGGTCGGTGATGATCGGCCCCGCGGCATTGGCAAACGACGAAGGCTTATACACGATAGCCGAGTGCCGCGAATCTTCCAGGCTCCAGTTGGGATTGTCTTTTGGACTGGGTGCTTCCAGGGCAATGATGGCATTTTTAAATCCGGCTTTTTCAAATGCCGGCCGCCAGTCGTTCACCCCTTTGATGAGATAGGGCACCCACACTTTTGGTGTAGCCGGGTCGATATAATAGATGATAGGCTTTTGAGGTTCCACCAGTTGACCATCCATGTATTTCTGTACGTCTTCCGGTTTGGGTTCCAGCCGCCAGCGCTTGATGTAGTTCACCACCTTTACGCCTTGCGGGTTGGCGTCATAGTCGGTATAGCGCTCGGAGAAGTAGCCGATGCGGCGGTCGGAGAAGCGTTTGCGCATGGGCTTCCGGGGCAACAGCACGACCGAGGTATTCAACTCGAGCGTGAAGTTGTTGTCCGTAGCGTTGTTCACATACGTTTTTATCGTGCGGATCTCCAGGTTCAGGGGAAACGCATTCACGTCTTTGATATAGCTCGTGTTGGTTTGCAGGCTGCCCACCCGCATGGTCTTCTTGGCGGCGGAGTTAAAAAAGAAAATATCGTTATCTCCGTTGATGTAGTCCGTCACATCGATCAAACTGCTTCGGTTGCCCGGACCATAGGCACCGATACCAAACGCGGCCACCAGCGGCTGCAGATTGGAGCGCACCACGGCATTGTACATGGCGTCGGTACTATCGCCTGCGTTTTCTTCGAAGGTGATGCGGCGCAGAAACAGCTTATGACTCGGTCCTTTCTCAAAACGGATCACGGTGTTGTTCACCTGGTCGCCTGCGTAGCCGGTGTATTCAGGACGAATCCCCGCGGCACCTTGTGCGATGCGACAGACGATGAGCAAGTCACGCCCCAACAGGCTGTCAGGAATTTCGAAATAATAGTTGTTGTCGGTTTTGTGAACGGTGAAAATGCCTTTGCGTGTCTCCGTGTTGGCTTTCACAATGTTGCCGTAGCTGCGCGGTGACGACGACTGATCGTTGGCGGCAGGCACCGAGACCGGCGACTCTTTCTTGGTGGTGTCCTGGGGTGGCACGATGGTGGTAGTTCCCACCGGGGACTGGGCGTAAGCATTAACGGTGGCGCATACCATCAAAAGGAAACAAAAACGAATACCCATAAGCAATGCAATACGTCTCGAAAAATGGATTCAATCTTCAACAAGCGTGGCGTAACCAACCCTAAGATAACTCCATTAGGTAGCAAAGAGTTTTCCGCCTGACCTCCCATATCCTACGCATAACGAATATAAGACCAACCGGTCACTCGAAAAGGCTCCGGCGTTAGGGAATGCCCTACCCAGGCCCGCGATCTTTTTCCCCAACGATGCGGTCACAAATCCTTAAAAGCTGCTTAAGGCTCGCGGAAGGCGCACTTCTGCCGCGTGGCATGATTTTTACAATTTCTCGTCCAGAACAGACCGGTGTCCTCAAACAAAAATATAGACAACTATTATGAAAACGAGAGAAACGACCATTGAAGTATTGAACGATCTCATCCGGATCAATAACGACCGTATCGCCGGCTATCAGAAAGCCTCCAGTAACACGGAGATCACCGAAGCCGATCTAAAAACGCTCTTTCACCGCATGGCCCAGGAAAGTCGCGACTACACGGAAGAGCTTGCTGCGGAAGTGATTTCCCTCGGCGGCAGACCTGCTTCCGACACCACCACGGCCGGCAAGATCTACAGGACTTGGATGGACGTTAAAGCCACCTTCAGTGGAAAAGATGTTCACGCCACCCTCGCCTCTTGCGAATTTGGTGAAGACGCCGCCCAACGCGCCTACCACGACGCCATGGACGCCGACCTCGAACCGTCGGTGCTCGGCTTCGTCGCCCGCCAGAAAGCCCTGCTCAAGGGCTCGCACGATCTGGTCAAACGCTACCGCGATCAATTTGCTGAAGTATAAAAACAAGGTCATCCTTTTTTCACGCAAAAACATCCGCCATGAAACGCACAACCCTCCATTTCTTTGCCATCCTGACACTTGGAATCGCCTTGACAGGCTGCGGCCCTAAAAAAGAAGCCGACAGCAGCGAGACCGCCAAAGCAGAGAACGAAGAAAAATTCGATACCAAGGCTTCCGAAAAAGACGCCGACTTCGTGGCCAATGCCGTGGCTGGAAATTATGCCGAGATCAAAATGGCTGAACTCGCCAAGACGCGCTCCGCCAACACCGAAGTGCAAGCCCTCGCTGCCATGCTGGTGGACGATCACACCAAGGTGCTTACCGAACTCAAAGAGTTCGCCACGCAACGCGGCATCTCCATCCCGCTGGAGGAAAAAGACGACGCCAAAGAAAAAGTGAACGACCTCTCGAAACAAGACGCGAAGGACTTCGATAAACAATGGTGCAAGACTTTGGTTGAAAAACACGAAAAGACCATCCAGGATTTCGAGTCGACCTACGACAAAACGGAAGACACTACTTTAAAAGAATGGATCAACCAAACGCTTCCCAGCCTGAAGACCCATTTAGACAAATTGAATACTTGTGAAAAAAATCTGAAGTCGTAAAAAAATTAAGCCGGCGCAACAGTTTGGAAGACGAACTTCCCTCTCAAGGCGCAGACTTTGTTATAGTTGGTAAATCTGGATCGCCCCACCACTTGGGGCTTTCCTTTTTTTTACACAGCTCCTGTGGCGCCTGTATGAACAGCCTATTTTTTGCCGGCGCGCTTAATCTTAGAGATCACCTGACCGATCGATTTTGTTGGCTTCTCCATGTCCTGAAGAGCAAAGTCGACAGATGATTTTATCAGGTCCTTGATTTTTGCATTTCTGTAATCTTTTGGCGTCTCCACGGGAACATGCCGGATCAGATTCCCTGTACCCTTTAACAGTTTGTGAGGATCCTTGATCAGTGTCCCCTTGCTAAAACCTAAGTTCATGTGATTCGTGTAGATGGGCAACATACAAAACGCATCGGATAGCTTGTCTGAAATAGAGAAAACGGTGGTCAGTGCGTGGGTATGATAAAGTAGTTCGTTGCTGTCGGGATAAATTTCGAGCACGTATTCGCGAAGGTCCTTGAACAGATCGATGAGCTTCTGTTCTTTAAACTCCAGAAGATAAAGAAAGTCAGGATGTATCTTACGAACTTTATTCATTTCATTTTGCGGCTGCTATCGCCACCTAACGGATAAACTTGCACAGTACCCTTTAAAGATAACCGTGCAGTTAAAATAGCAATAGATAAGTTACAAAAAAAGGGACCTTATCCTGCCGGATAAGGTCCCTTTGTCACGAGCTTCTCTTTACAGGGTGCCGTTTTTGATCAACTCCCGTTTCACGTATGCAATGCTCTGCCCCACGCTTTCAAACGGATCGGCCTTCAGGTTATTCCCCTGCTCAACAAACACGTGTTTCACCCCGGCAAGCCGGGCGTCCGGCAATATGCTTTTGAAATCGATCGTGCCGTTGCCCATCTCCGTGTGAAGGTCGCGATCCACTTTGTCCATGTCTTTCAAATGCCAGGCCACAAAGCGTCCCGGGTATTTCAAAAACCAGTCGTGTGGCTTCAGCGGCGAACTGTGCGACACCCAGTACAGATCCAATTCCAGTTTCACCAGCGCTGCATCGGTCTCCTCCAAAATAATGTTATAACCCATCTGCCCATCGTGATCGATGAATTCAAAATTGTGATTGTGATAGGCTACCTGCAGGTTTGCCTTCTTGGTTCGCTCGCCGATCTCGTTCAGCGTCTGTGCCACTTTCTTAAAGCCGTCGATGCTGTAGAACTGCGGATCGAGCCAGGGCCACACGATGGTCTCCTGCTTCAACACGCTGGCCGCTTCAATGCATTGGTCCACATAGCGCTTCAGGTCATCGTTGGTCACACCGGGCAGGATGAACTTATCGAGATCATAGTGGCCGCTGGACGTGGTCAGGTTGCTGTCGTCCAGGATCTGTTTGAATTCTTTTGGCGTATAGCCCAGGTACTGGTGGTTCTTTCCCCAGTTGTAGCCATAGGTCTCCACCTCCTCATAGCCCAGGCCGGACACTTTGCGCAGGGTGCCTTTCACATCCTGCCCCATCGGGTCGCGCAGAGTATAAAGCTGCAAGCCGATCTTGTAGCGGGTGGCACGCGGCACGGCGTGGAGCAAGGTGTTGGAACCCAGGAGCGCTCCCGTGGTGAGTAAACTGGTTTGCTGGAGAAATTGTCGTCTGTTGATCATGCTTGTGCGAAGGGGTTAAGGGTTATAAACGAACCTGACCCCGGGTACGAAGGGCATTAGTGATACGTTTAATTGTCTAAGATAACGGAATTAAGTTTTACGGCGGCAAATATTTCGGAGGAGTGGCTCGGGAACTGTGTAGTAAAATATGTTTGACTACATCTTCGGTACGAAAGGCGATCGCAGGACGGAGAGAATACCTGAGAGACTTGTGTGACGCGTTGTGACCGGTTGCGTCTTGGTGCGAAGGGCGATGACGGGGCATGCGTTTCGTGCCAGAAAATATGAAGCCAGATCCAATAGTTCATGTGGCACGTTTTAATATGGACTTATTCCCCAGGCTAAAGCCTGGGGTTATTCAAACACAGGAGATTGTAAGGGCAAGTCCGTACATGCATTTCAGTAACCCCAGGCTTTAGCCTGGGGTTAACGCTCCAACCGCTTCATTGCGCCAAAGATGCACCCTCTGGATGTCTCGTCCTAAAATAAGTTTACAGATTTAACATCATTACTATTGTCGTGTTTTGATGTTGGAATGTGGATAACTCCACAAGAATACCTTTCAAAGTAATGTACTTTTGAGAGTTATCCATATTTCAACATCTTGAATGGATAATTTCAGGAGTCTGGTAGCCACAGCTCATATGAGGGCGTTCTTCATTATATAGCCTAACTACCAAATCCATTGTCATCTTGGCCTGATTCAAATTGTGAACGGAGTATTCGTTAAGGTACTCTTCTTTTAATATACCATTCACACGCTCAGCCAAAGCATTTTCATAGGGGTCTCCATTCTCTGTCATACTAATTTGAATCAGGCTATCCCGAAGCAACTGCGTGTATTGGCGACAGCAGTATTGCAGACCCCTGTCAGAGTGATGGATTAGGCTGATGGGCTTCGTCTGGATTGTACGTAGAGCCATTTTTAATGCTTGGACAGTTCCAGTAGCTTCCAGTGTCTTGGCTACATGATAGCCAATAATTTTTCGCGAATAGGCATCCGTAATCAAACTGATATAAACGTATCCACTATTAATTTTCCAATAAGTTATATCACTTACCCAAAGTTGGTTTACGCGATCTGGAATGCATTGCTTAATTAAATTAGGGTATTTATGGAAGTGGTGCTGGGAGTTTGTCGTAAATACCTTTCTCTTTTTCCGGACAACCAATAAGTTGTTGATTTCTAGCAACTTAAAAAATGCATCACGGCCCATTTTGATTTGGTGCTCGTGCAAAAAAGACTGTATCATTCGATAAATTTTTCTTCCTCCCATGCGAGGATGTCGGTCCCTAATTTTATATACCTGGCTCAATACAACTTTGAGCGTAGTCTGCTGAGAGTTTTGATGTTTGAAATGTTGATAATAAGCCTGAGAAGTTATACCAAGTAATCGACATAGCCGGATCAGGGCGATGTGTTTGTAACGCAACTTCATTTGATGGATTACTTGGTATCGGACTTTTTTTGGATGTCAATTTTGAGATCCTTCTCCGCTATCTGAATCATCCGTCTGTAAGCTTCTTCTTTTAGTCGGCTATCCTCCAGCTGCTTTTCCAGTTCTTTAATCCTGGCTGTTAGCGCCTGATCTGAGTCTTTTTTGCCCTTCTTCTTACTACCCATAGGTCGCAAATTTAAGGGTTTCCTTGGAACACGTTTTTTCTCGAGACCAAGCTGACGCATCCACCTCAATAACCGACCCTGATTTCTACTGCCCTTATCTATGAACTGACGCCAAAATTCATCTTTGCATCCACCTCTTGAATGATACAATTCGATTAGCCGCTTCTTTTCTTCGTCGCTTAAACGGGTCCACTTTCTCTTTTTAGTTCTCATTGCAGGTTTACTGGTTTAGTGTAAACCTATTTCAGGACAAGACAGGAAGCTCGCACGTTCATGGCGCAGCCTCACAAGGCCTCCTCGAAGTGATGCTTCGGGGGCAGTCACTCGACAGATTGGGCGCCACAGCGCCATTGATAAAATTAAAACCAGATTGTTATTTTTGATCCACAATTCGCTTCCCATGAACGGAACCCTCCGCGCTAACATCACCCCAGGCCAACGCGTGGCCATCGTCCAGAAAAAAGACCAGCGCTCCGGCACGCTGACCGAAGGCGTCGTAAAGGACATCCTCACCAACTCCCCTACCCACCCCCACGGCATTAAAGTACGGCTGGACAACGGTATCGTTGGACGCGTAAAAAAGATTTTGTCCTGACAAGCGCCGTTTCGGGAATCTATTCGTTGCGCAAAGAATTTACCGGATTGCTTCTCGCGGCCCGCATGGCCTGGGTGCTCACAATGAGCAAGGCAAAGATCAGGGCCAACACACCGGTGAAAGGGAACACCCACCACGGGATCTCTATGCGGTATTGATACCGCTCCAGATAGCTGTTCAACAACCACCACGCCAGCGGCGCCGAAAACACAAACGCGATGATCACCAACTTTGAAAAATCCCGCGACATGAGTCCCACCAGACTCGACACGGAAGCACCCAGCACCTTGCGGATGCCGATCTCTTTCGTGCGCTGCTCGGCGGTGAAAGCGGCCAATCCAAAAAGTCCGAGACCGGTGATGACGACCGCTAACGAAGCGAAAAGGCTCGCCAGCCGGCTGATCATGTTGATGTTGGTGAACTTCTTTTGGAATTCCACATCCACGAACGTGTATTCAAACGGATAGGCGGGGTTGTATTTTTTGAACACGGCCTCCACGCGGGCCAGCGATTCTTTTATGTCTTTCGTTTCGTCCAGCCGTATGGAAACGGCGCTGATCCAGTCCGGTTGGAGCACGATGAACATGGGTCCGATCTGCCGGTCAGGCGATCCCATCAGTACGTTGTCGACAATGCCGATCAGCTCTTTTTTCTTACCCCAAAGGTCGAGTTTGGTGCCGATGGGGTCCTTCAGTTGCATGATGTCCATAGCAGCTTTATTCACGAGGATGGCCGCAGTGTCGCTCTTGAAATCTTCCGAGAAGTCGCGTCCTTCCAGCAATTTGATGCCCATGGTTTTAACGTAGTCGTATTCGGTGGCAATGGTGGCAAAGATCACCCGGCGGTCGGGCGCTTCACCGGGCCAGTTCAAGAAATTGTTGGAATAGATCTGGGTGATGGGGCTGTTGGATTTTGTTACCGCCTTCACGGCGCCGGACTGCAACAGCTCTTGTTTGATGGTTTTATAATTTTTGCCGATGTCGGTGGTGTAGTCCACCGTGATGAGGCCTTTTTGGCTGTAGCCGATGTCGCGGCTTTTTACGTGCTGGATCTGTTTATAGATCACCAGCGTGCCGATGATGAGGAAGATGGAGAACACAAACTGGAGGATCACCAACACCTTGCGCGGTGTGCTAGCACCCCGGCCCACCTGCACTTTGCCCTTCAACACCTTTACCGGCTGAAACGACGACAGGTAAAACGCCGGGTAGCTTCCGGAAACCAGGCCGGTAAACAAAACAAGGCTGAGGCTATACACCCAGAACTGTGGCGACTCGTAGGCGATGCGCAAATGTTTTCCCACCAGGTCATTGTAGAAGGGCAACAGCAACTCCGCCAGCAACACGGCGATGACAAACGCCAGGAAGGCAATGAACAACGACTCGCCCAGAAATTGAAAGATGATCTCAAACTGCCGCGAGCCCACGCTTTTGCGGATGCCCACCTCCCGTGCGCGCCGTTCGGAGCGCGCCGTGGCCAGGTTCATAAAATTGATGCAGGCGATCACCAGGATGAACACGGCGATCACGGTGAACATCTGCACGTATTCGATCATGCCGCCGTTCTCTTTTCCATTCTCAAAGTTGGAGTGCAGGCGCCAGCGCGCGAGCGGGTGCAGATAAAATTCGCGCAGGTCTTGCGTCTCGCCGTGTTTGGTGAGCATGTCGACGATGGCCTTTTCCGTGGCCACCTCGTTCTCGGCTTTGTCGAGCTCCACAAAGACCTGGAAGGAATAGTTGCCCCAGTTGTTTTTGTTGTCTTTGACCCATTGATGGGTCTCGTTGTATTTCCACGGCAACAGGAAATCGAATTGGAAGGTAGAGTTTTCGGGCACGTTCTTCACCACACCGGTCACTTTCAGGTCTTCTTCATCGTCGACGCGGATCACCTGGTTGATGGGGTCGGCATCGCCAAATAACGCCTTGGCTGTTGCTTCGCTGATCACGATGGCGTGCGCATCGGCGAGCACTTGTTTGGCGTCGCCTTTCAGAAGGGGAAATTCGAACATGGTCAGAAATTCCTCGCTCGCATAATAGCCTTGCTTCACCAGGCGGGTTTCCCCCACGGTGAGCATGTGTTCGCCGCCCCAGTCGGTGATGACGGAATTGACAATGTGGCTGTCGCCGGTCTTCATGCCCTCATAGGTCGGCAGGGGAACCGACGTCCAGGAATTGATCCTTCCATCGAAGGTGGCGTTGATCCACACCTGGAACAGGCGATCGGTCTTGGGATGGAAACGATCGAACGAAAGTTCATCGAACACCCAAAGCAGGATGAGGATGCTGCAGGTGATGCCAATGGAAAGGCCCGCGATGTTGATGAAGGAATAGACCCGATTTTTCATCAGGTTGCGGAAAGTGACCAGGACGTAATTTTTGAGCATGACCGTTGGTTTTGGATGGAGTACTGCGAAAAATGGAAATGGTTTCACCCCAAGGGGTCTAAATACTACCCATATCCCGTCTTTTTCTTTGAGACGCCAGCCAAAGGATTGCGTTACAGACGCCGGGGTTGCATGGCCTCCCACATAATTTCTCCGGACACCCTCAAAATATTATCGGTACCTTATGCGACTTATCCCGTAGGTCACGACCGGTTTGAACGGTGAGCAGGATTAGGATGGTGTGGACACCGGTCGTGGCCTTTAGCATTTTATCTCTTTCGCTATGCATCAAAAGCCCTTTGGCAAATTACCCTCCGGCCCGCGGCAGGCGCGCATCGTCAAGTCTCCCCAATACAAGGGCGACAGCTTTCAGAACATCCTCGAGACGCCCATGCTGGCCGACGACATTTCCTATTTCCGGATGTTCAAGGAATATTTTTTCCACGACGACGAGCGCCGCCCCACCCAGATCCTCCCTTCCGTGCGCACGGACCTGAAAGCCCTTCCCGATGGCGAGCCGACCCTGGTTTGGTTTGGACACTCCTCCTACTTCCTCCGCATCGAAGGCAAAAACATCCTGGTCGACCCCGTCTTCAGCGACCGCCCCTCGCCCGTACAATTTGCCGGCACAAAGGCGTACCCCATCCAAACCCCCTATTCGCTCGACGATCTCCCCGACCTCGACGCCGTCATCCTCACCCACGACCACTATGATCACCTGGACTATAGCAGCATCCTCAAACTAAAGCGCCACACCAAAAAATTCTACGCCGCATTAGGCGTCGGCGCGCACCTCTCCTATTGGGGTGTGCCCGAGAGCCACATCCAGGAGTTCGACTGGTGGGAAAGCGCCGAGATCTTTCCGGGCATGCAGCTCACAGCCACACCCGCACGGCATTTTTCGGGGCGTGGCTTCACGCGCTACAAAACGTTGTGGGTATCCTTCGTGCTTCAAACCGCCACCCACCGCATCTTCATCGGTGGAGACTCGGGCTACGACGAGACCTTCAAAAAAATCGGACAGACCTTTGGCCCTTTCGACCTGGCTTTGCTGGAGTGCGGGCAATATGACCGCAAGTGGCCCCTCATCCACATGGCGCCCGAGCAAACCGTACAGGCCGCGGTCGACCTGCAAGCGCGCGTGCTCATGCCCGTGCACTGGGGAAAGTTCACGCTTTCCGTCCATCCCTGGCGCGATCCTATCCGCCGGGCCACAAAACAAGCCGCGATCTCGGGACAGCGACTAACGACCCCGCTTATCGGCGAAGCGATCAGACTCAATAGCTACTTGCCCAACACCGCGTGGTGGGAACAGGTGGGCTAGTGTTTATAGGCACTTTTTGATCTGTGAAGGGACGGATTAATAATGCTTTCCCGAAGGCACCAGGTCCTTTATGGCTTTCAATAGCGGCAGGAGCTTGGGGTTCGGGTACTCGTCATCAAAAGTGTGCGTGTAGGCCTGTTGTTGTGTCGTCGTGATCTCGAGCGTGCCTTGGAGCGCTGCGTCGGAAGCCCTTTGCATTCCCGCTGACGGGAGATCGGGGATACTCTTCAAGGGCACATGCTTCAAAGTCTTCAACACATTGCGCCACTCCCCGGCTTTCAATTTTCTTCCGGATTGCTTCACCTTTTCGTCGGCGCGGAAATCCTCCACGCGCATCACCACGCTATCGGGCGTAACGCGAATACGCTCTTCGTATCCGCGGGTGGACTTTGCGAAGACAATTTGTTTTACACTCTCCTTTTGCTGGGCACTAACCCAACCGTTAGTCATCACCATCATCGCGCAAAGCAGGAAAGCCTTAAAGCGTACAGGCTGAAAAGCTCCTTCCGCCGGCAAGCCAAGCACCATGAAGGTATGGGGCGGTTGTTTTCGCATCATCATCATAAGTTCTATCGGTTGTGAAAAAACAGCCATGGTAGCAGATCGGTATCTGCGAATGCGTTGATCCAACTATCATGCCCGACTTCCGGGTATTCGGTATACTTTACTTCGCCATTCAGTTCTTTCAAGCGGTCGCGCATCCGCCGGGAATTTTCGACCCCGATGACGTCATCTTTCTCGCCGTGGAAAAGCCAAAAAGGAACACGTGCTGCCTCTTTTGAGTATGCCCGCACGTCGCCGCCGCCGCAGATGGCAATGGCGCCGGCAAAGATCCGAGGGTGACGATACACGGCCTCCAGGGTACCCATGCCGCCCATAGACAGACCGATAATGTAAACCCTTCTTCGGTCCACGCCCTCATTTTCCTTCATGTTTTCCAAAAGTTCCATCACCGTTTTCAGCGAGCGGGTGATCGTGTAGGCTTTGTAATTGAAATCCAGGTCGAACGGGCGCTGGTCACGTTGGAATTTGACCGAGGCCCAATAGTCGTTCTCCGGGCATTGGGGCACCACCACAAAGCAGGGAAACGTGCGCCGGTTCTCCGGTTTCAGAAACAGGCTTCCGCCCCATTGAAGCTGCTTTTCGTTGTCGGTTCCCCGCTCGCCGGCGCCGTGCAGCAGCAGTACAAGCGGATATTTTTTGAGCGGATCATAGCCTTCCGGATACAAGATGCGGTAGGGCATGGTCAGACCCGCCGTGCCCGTAAAGGTGTACTTCCGATAAAGCGAAGAGTCCTGTGCGATCGCCATAGACATCACGGTGGAAAGCAGAAAGAGTGTGCCAAGTGACTTCATGGTGTTGTTGGGGCCAGAAATTAGCTAAAGTATTAAAAACAAAAAAGCCAGGCGGTTGGCCTGGCTTTTTGTACTGCAATGATGTCTTATTAATTGGCTAAACGTACGTTAACCGCATTCAAGCCTTTTTTGCCTTCTTTGAGTTCAAAAGTGACTTCATCATTTTCGTGAATCTGATCGACAAGAAGTCCTGAGATGTGTACAAAATACTCTTGTCCTGTTGCTGTTTCCTTGATGAATCCGAATCCTTTGGATTCATTAAAGAATTTTACTGTTCCTTCTTTCATTATTAATAATTATAAAAACTTAGGGCAAAGATAAGGGAATATTTCCAAGTTATCCGCATGGCCTCCTTCCCAACCAAAGAAAATTCTCAACGACAGGCCTATTTCCGGTTTTCAGAGAATCGCAAAATAGTTTGCACAACAATGAAACTAATCACCGCAACTTTGCGTAAAGTACATAGAGCGAATTATGTATAACTTACTGATAAACAACGAGAAACAAACAAAATTTCCCTGGAGAAGCCTTCTCCGGAAGGGTGTGTTGTCTGGCGGAAGAATGCAGAATTTAAATACTGAAAAGCCTGCAGAAGGAGATATGTCTATGGAATGGAACACCGTTTATTTAAGAGGAAAGTCAAATTTCGAAAACGAGGTACGGCACAATCTGGAGCACAATGGCTTCAGGTTCATGCCCGGTTTCTCGCACGAAAAAGGATTGACCCTCTATTGGATCGAGGACAAAAGGTGCCTCCGCGAATTTAAAAAAGCGATCGGTAGCAAGACCGTGTTTAAGTACAGACTGCGATTTTATAACAGCATCGAAGAGTTTGTAGAGTCAAAACACAACGTCTCAACCCTGCGCCTGCCCTCAAAGAGCAGCATTTAAATGTTTTTGGCCCCCCGGCCCGATACCCGTCATTATTTTCAGGCGTTAGCAGCAATCGATTCCTACTTCTTTTTCTTCAGCCAGGTATCCGTCGCCTCCACCAATTCCTCCAAAAATTCCTTTTTCCCTTTTTTGAATGAATGGTCGGCACCGTCAAAAGTCACCAGCGTGGCCGTTGGCAGCTTGCTGCAAACCTCTGTGATGAGGTCTATGGCGGCGAGGGCGTCTCTGGTGCCCTGCAAAAACAGCATGGGGACCTTCACGTTGGCCAGGTGCTCTGCCCGCTCCGTTGAGGGCGCACCGGGCGCGTGAAGGGGAAATCCGTAGAAAACGATGCCTTTCACAAAACCTTTGTCGTTCGCGGATAAATAACGCGCCGACATCCGGCCTCCAAACGATTTACCGGCGGCATAGAGCGGAACCCCGGCAGGCGCCAGGCTTTTCGCACGCTCCAACGCAGCCCCTACCGTCTTTTCCGCGACAGCGGGCACATCGGGTCTTTTTTTCTTATTCTCCACAAATGGAAAATTGTAACGAAAAGTGCCAATGCCGTGGTCGGCAAGCTGCGTGGCCAACTTCTCCATGAAGCTGTGGGTCATGCCCGCACCGGCGCCGTGGGCTAATGCCAGGATAGCCTTGGGGTTGTCGGGGAGACACAGGATGGCCGAAACTTCGCCGATGCTGTCGGATACCGGGAACTTGATGGTTTGATTTTTCATTCGTGCTCGGATAAGGAATACTAAAATACGGGGAACACGAAGATATAGAAATTAGTACGTCATTGCGAGGGAGCAAGGCCCTGCCTTTTCCTTACCTTAACCTATCCCGGAAAAAGCGCGAACCTGCTCCGATCGCAATGACGTTCTAACGGAGGGCAGCAACTAAGGCTGAATCGCTGCGCCCCAATAGTTGTTTACATCGTTAAAATAAGAATGATCGTTCGTGGCGGGCCAATGCGTCTTGTCAAAGCCCGGCATGTCGGCAAAGCTGGCGCGGTCGCGATCAAGGATAAAACACTCCTTGTCCGGATCCAGATACAGCTTGCTGAACGGTATGGCAAACAGCTTTCCACCCAATCCGAGGAAGGCCCCGAATTCGAGCACGGTATAATCGATTCCCCCGCTCACAATGTTGATCATGAGGTTGTCGATCTTGCCAAGGCGTTCGCCCTTTGTGTTCTCAACCGGATCACCGATAATGCTGGTGGCCGTTAACCGGCGCACCGGTGTGTTGGCCGCAGGTCCCTCGTGATTACGTCCGGTCACGTTGTCGACTTCATAATCTTTTCCATGCACATTCATAAAACCTCCTGCTTTTGGTTGAACATCGTTTTCCATAGAAGTGCGCATAAAAATCATGCAAAGTAAAAGTGCCATCCCCAGGCTGCGATAAGCTTCATTCGAAGACAAACTGTGGAATTTGTCCGCCACTGGGGTCTTATGTAAACAGTCGGGCAGACGTTCTGTTTTAATTATTTTTTAAAACGGGTATGCTTCACACCCTTTTTTGTCTTGAAGAGCCGTTGGAAGAAATTGCGGTCGGAGCGCGACATACTGCAATCCAGTTTGCCCGCCAATTCGGGCGAGAGCGCCGGAAAGTGCGCGCCGGTGATGGCCCGGAGTTCGGGATCTTTATTCATGCGCTGCAACATGCCGGCCACGATGGGCAACGCCGTAGCGGAACCCTGTCCCATGGACGTGCTCCGGAAGTGAATGGCCGGATCGTCAGCGCCCACCCAGCAGCCGATCACCAATTTTGGGGTGATGCCGATAAACCAGCCATCGGCGTTGGATTGCGTGGTGCCGGTTTTGCCGGCCACATCGTTGTTGAGTCCATATTTAGAACGCAGACCCGAGCCCGTGCCCTCGTTCACCACCCGCTTCAACATGTGTAGCATGATGTCGGCCGTTTCTTTTGACAGGGCGCGTTCGGATTTGTTGTTTTTGCCAAACGAATCGAGACGTTTGCCCTGGTTGGTGGTGATGGCCGTGATGTAGACCGGCTTCCGGTAATTTCCTCCATTGGCAAAAACGCTATAAGCGCCCACCATTTCCATCATGGAAATAGACGGCGTGCCGAGCGCAATAGACGGCACGGCCGGCAGGTCGCTGTGAATACCCATGCGGCGGGCGATGGCAATGGCATTGGGAATGCCCGCCTTTTCCAGCAGCTTCACCGACACGGTGTTCACGGAACCGGCCAGGCCTCCCTCCATGGAATATTTCTGATCGTACGTTTCGGTGTTGGAATTTTCAGGCGTCCATCCTTCCATGTTGGTGTATTCCGTCCGGCGCGCCGAGATGTAGTCGCAAGGACTCACGCCTTGCTCGATGGCAGCGGCGTACACCACGGGTTTGAAAGTTGATCCCACTTGTCGCCGCGTGCTCTCGCGAACGTGGTCGTATTGGAAAAATTCGTGATCGATCCCTCCTACCCAGGCTTTCACGGCGCCCGTGCGCGGGTCGGTGGCGAGCAAGCCGGCTTGCAGAAATTGAAGGTGGTGAAGCAGCGAATCGTAGGCGCTCATTTTCATTTCGCGCTCGCCCTGCCAGGTAAAGACCTTTCGCATGCCGCTCTTCTTCAGGTCGGCCATGATCTCTTTTTCGGATCGGCCTTCGGCGGATTCGGCAAGGTATTGAGGAAGGGACTTCAGTTTGGAGGCAGCCGCATTCTTGATACTGCGCTTGTCCACCTGGGACGCGAACCGGGTTTGCAACACTTTCATGTGCGACTGCATGGCGGCCTCGGCATAGCCCTGCAGGCGTGAGTCGATGGTGGTGTATATTTTCAGCCCATCGGTATACAAATTATAGGGTGTGCCGTCCGGCTTTTTATGATCCTGGCACCAGGCCAGCAATTCGGCTTTGAGGTAGGCGCGAAAATAGGGCGCGAGACCGGAGTTGTGCGTGATCTTTTGATAGCGCAGCTTCAGGGGAAGCGCCTGCAGGGAGTCGGCTTCCGCTTTGGTGAGGTATTCGTATTTCTCCATTTGTGCCAGCACGACGTCTCTTCGCAGTTTGGCACGTTCGGGGAACAGTCGCGGGTTGTAGGTGTGTGTAGCTTTGAGCATCCCGACGAGCACGGCGGCCTGGTCGGTGGTGAGCTTGTTCACCGGCGTGGAGTAAAAGCGCTCGGCCGCGGTCTTGATGCCATAGACGTTGTCGCCAAAAGGAATGGTGTTGAGATAGAGCACGATGATGTCGTCTTTCGAATAGACGCTCTCCAGCCGACGGGCGATGATCATTTCCTGGATCTTGTTCACCGCCAAAGAGAACATCACATGCGGCTGACGGGGATACAAGTTCTTGGCCAATTGCTGCGTCAGGGTGCTCCCTCCCCCCGCCGACTCACTTTGAAAAAAGATGCCTTTGATCAGCACGCGGAACATGCTCCGGGTGTCGATCCCCGAATGTTTGTAGAAGCGCGCGTCCTCGGTAGCAATCAGGGCGTTTTTGAGTCGTTTCGGGATGGCTGAGCCGGGCACGGTGGAACGTTCCTGGAGATAATAGCGGCCCAGCAAAACACTGTCGGCGCTATACACCTCGGTGGCCACCTGGTGGCGGATGTCGCGCAACTCGTCGCGGCCGGGCACGTGGCCAAAGACACCAACCCAAACCATCGCCACAAACAATAGGGCCAGTATGCAAAGTCCGGCAAAGAAAAATAATATAGAACGAATGATCCGCTGGTGACGGAGCGATTGCTGGAAAAGGCGGTTCAGGATCGCTTTGCAGCGTTCTAAAAGTTCAAAAAATGATTCATTCATAAGAGGGTCCGCAAAACTAACGACAACGGCGCGACAAAAAGCATGCGCGGTTTCTTTTTCTCCGCTCAATGGTAGAAACCGGCCGTATTATGTT
This sequence comes from Chryseolinea soli, assembly GCF_003589925.1. Classification (NCBI taxonomy): domain Bacteria; kingdom Pseudomonadati; phylum Bacteroidota; class Cytophagia; order Cytophagales; family Fulvivirgaceae; genus Chryseolinea; species Chryseolinea soli. The sequence goes on from NZ_CP032382.1 coordinate 6,601,012, forward strand.
GATTCGGGCCTTTGAAAATATGATACGAGAAGTCCTGACGAGACACGGGTGTGTAGATTTTCCACGATCCTCATCGGGCACGGTTTCCGACCATTGGTGCCCTGCAACCGGGATTTCACTTTGAGCGTCAAAAAAGAAAAATCGCCATGAGCCAATCGAAAGTCATTCGCATCAGCCTGACCGGCGTCGCTGTTTTGTTGTTGTTGGTCGGGATCGAAAGTGGAACCGTCGGGCGACATCTGGTCCAGATCATCCCGATCATCAGCGTGATCCCGGTAGTCACGGGCGAAAATGAGTATGGGAAGGCAGCCGCGATCGGAGTTCTGCTTTTTTGGCTGATCACCATGCTGCTCATCTGGCTGCATATCCTCAACATTGCCCACGCGCTGACAGGCACTTTTACAACCATCGAGATCATCCTCGCGGTGCTCATCGCGGCAATGTCCCTGCTGGGAATTTATAAGGCCGCCGGCCACGGCTTTCGCACTTCTTATTTCCTTTTCTTTATCTTTTTTACGAGCCTATTCTTCGCCTACGGCTTTGCATCGCTGAGTTACGGTAGATTTTTCTTTATCCCTTGACGGCAGAAAGATTGGATCTCAGATCTGAACTGCATTTCATCTACTCGCTCTTCAGTACCTCCGCCGGATTGCTCCTCGCTGCCTTTATCGTCTGCGACCCAATCATTATGAAAGCGATCAGCAATACCACCAGCAACCCAACGAACAACTCGGCAATTTGCACGGGTGTATGATAGGGAAAATTCGTAAGGACGACCTTCTCGAAAAAGACGTACGTTGCCGGCAGGGCAATGAGCGCCGCCGTCGCCAGGAGCAATAGGAAATCGCGGCTCAGCAAGAATACAAGGCTGCCCGAGGTGGCGCCCATGATCTTTCGGATGCTGATCTCTTTTAGTCTGGTCTCGGTGGTGAACACCACCATTCCGAACAATCCCATCGATGCGATCGAAATGGCAAGGAACGAAAGGAAGCCAATGATCTTCACCATGGCGGAAAATTCACTGTAAGCTGCTTCTATGGCTTTGTCATAAAATTCGGCCTGAAAGGGATGAATACGGTCGGTCTTCTTCCATACGGACTCGATCTTCGCCAGGGTCCCCACCATGTCGGTGCTTTGGATTTTGGCATTAATGACGGCCCGGTCGCCGGGTGTCCAAAACATGAAGGCTACCGGCTCGATGAGGTTCTCGACCCTGCCGTAGTGAAAGTCTTTCATCACTCCAACAATGGTCATCTTACGTCCATGTACCTGGAAACTATTGAAGGTGATCTCCTCCCCGATGGCTTTCTCAGGGTCGCCGGCACCGATGTTAAGTCGTTTTAACACTTGCTCGTTAACGATCACTTCCGTGGCAGCGTTCGCCGTGGTGGGTCGCGCCTTAAAATTTCCGCCTGCTGCGAGCTTGTGCTCATGCAACGGCAAATAGTTTTCGTCGACGTGGTTGGTCAAGACCAGCACGGAGTCGCGCGAATCTTCGGATTTCATATAACCTCCCCAGGCATTCCCGATACTGGTGATGATCAACGAACGGGAGAGCGCCGTTACTTCAGGCATCTCGCCCAGTTCCTTGAGAAGGACATCAGGATTATTGCCCTGCATATTAATGTTCAGGATGTTCTCTGTTTTGAAGCCCAGGTCGAATGCTAATATGTTTTTATACTGCACATAGCCGACCGCGGTTGCGGTTATAAAGATCAGTGTGACCGTGTATTGAATCACCACCAGCGTGCGTTTGACCATGACGTGTTGAAATACTTTCACCGACGACACATTCCTGAGTGCATTGATCGCGCTGACTTTCGAGAAGAACAGAGCAGGCATGAAGCCGGCCACCATACCTACTGCAATCGAAAAGACGATAAAGGCGACGACCATGGACGGTGTGAGCTCCAGTTTCACCATGTGTTGCATCTCGGGCGCTATGTTTATCAGCTGTGGCCGCAACAGGAGAAATATCGCGTATGAAAGAAGAAGGGCAGCCAGGGAGATGATAATCGCCTCCGCGAGGAATTGATACCGTATCTGGCTTTTTCCCGCGCCGATCGCTTTGCGAAGACCGACTTCCTTAAAGCGGCGCATGGCACGTGCCATCGACAGATTGGAATAGTTAAAACACGCACACAATATCACAACGAACGCAAGGCCCCCGAGTATCCAAACCACAACGGGAGGCATGTGCGGGCCGGTAGGGCCCATGGGGCGACGGAGCTCCTCTCCGACCACAATCTCATCTAAAGGAAGAAGCTCGAGTTGAATCTTTGTGCGCTCCTCCGCTCGATTCTCCTCTCTGGCAATGGCATCGAGCTGCGACTGGATGGAGACCTTATCGGCATTTTCGGGTAGAAGGAGATACACGTAGTTCGAATACATATTTTCCCACGCCTCAAAACGCTGATCGTTTTTATTGATTTTCTCCGCCGTGGCGAACGAGACGAGTGCTTCGAAGTGGATATGCGAAAAGAAGGGAACGTCCTTCATGACACCGGTCACCTGGTAATCCAGTGTATCGAACTTGATCGCCTTGCCAAGCGCCGATCCGTTGCCGAAGAGTTTCTTCGCGGCGGTCTCCGTGAGAACGATCGAGTAAGGATCGTTGAGCGCCGTTGCGGGATTGCCCTCCAGCATCGGAAACGTGAATATCCTGAACAATGATGGCTCGGCCCAGAAGCCCTTGATGGGAACCACGTTGTCGCCAACTTTCGCGTCCTGCGAAAAATCACTGCGCAGAATCGCCACTTCTTCGACGCCGGTCATTTTCTCCCGGATAAGCTTTCCGGTCTTTATGGAAGTGGTTCCAAACTTCCCGTTTTGGACACCATTAGAAGCCACGGCATTGGTGATGCGATAGATCCTATCGCCATTCTCGTGAAACTTGTCGTATGAATACAGGTCGAGTACGAACGCAATCAGCAGTAACCCGACAGACATACTGACGGCCAGGCCAACGATATTGATGAACGAGAACAACTTGTTGCGCATGAGGTTGCGTCCTGATGTTTTGATGTAGCTTCCGATCATAATCCAGTTGATGAAGAGCTTTATAAATTTTGGCGCACGCACCGTATAGGGTCTAAAGAACTTGAATGCATCGATGATGTAAATGAGCTTCGCGCGGCGTGAACCGATCGATTCAACGTTCCGCTCGAAATATTCATGGAGGTCTCCCAGGAGATCCTCCGCGAGCTGGGGCTTGCAATACCATTCAACGAATCGCTGCGCCCACCGGGGCGGTTGAGGGTGGTTATCCCGATCGCTATCGTGAGTAGGCTGCCGGACGCTCATGCTTTTTTCCAGACTAATGAAGGAATTCTATCCCAGAGTTGATCGCGCATCGACTTGGCTCGCACCAACGCTGCCTTGCCTGGGATCGTAAGCTGATAAAATCGCTTGCGTTTACCGCCACGCGTTTTGGTCGACTCCCCCAACTGGCTTTCCACAAAGCCTTTCTCTTCCAGGCGATGGAGCACGGCGTGTACTACGCCCAGCTTCACGGAACGGCCGGTGTGTTGGACGAGTTCGTCGCAGATCGCTACGCTGTAGGCCTCCTCCATCAGTGCGGCGATGGTCAGCAGCATCAGTTCTTCGAATTCTCCGAGGTTTGTGCCTTTCACGTTGTTAATTACGTAAATGTATGTATAATTGATTCATTATACATACAAAATGTGAGTAAATATAAAGCTCCCATCCCATCCATGCTGATGAATAGTCGCAAACCGCCTTCCATTAGACGCAGATAACCCTATGCCCGAAACTTGCTGGTGTTAATTTTGCTCACCGCTATTTTAAAACAAACAACCATGAGCAACATCAATGACACTCTCGCCAAACTTGAATTCGCGCAAATCGGATGGGTCGTTCCCGATATCAACGCTACTGCAAAATTCCTTGAGAAATCTTTGGGCATTGTCTTTCCGAAGCCCGAACGGTACAGTGCAGAGGACCTGAACATAAAATATTATGGCAAGGTTGTACCCAGCGATGGATTGACGACGCAAACGTACAACGGCAGTGCATTCATCGAACTCATTCAGCCCCTGTCAGGTCAAAGTTTGTTCCATGATTACCTGGCAAAATATCCTGCCGGTGGAGTACAGCACCTAGCCTTCCGGTTGCCCGTTAGCGGTTTCGATCGGGTTGTTGACGACCTTACCAAACAAGGATATGCCATTATCGGCGAAGTGGATCATCCCATTGCGCGAATGAAATTCTTCGACACCTACCAAACGACGGGAGTGGCAACGGAGATCATGGGCATTACACCGGAGGGATGGACGGCTATCAAAAGCATGGAGAAAGCAGCATCCGGGAAATAGAAAAAGCAACCTAATTTCTGATCAACCTGGCATCCCGCGTCGTCAGCGCGTTGGATTCGGTTGAGCGGGAACGACAAAGACCTTTTCGCCGCGTCGAAAATCGCTGTCTGCCGACGCCTTCACGATCAGGACATTTTCTGCAATGGTCAGAGCATTTTCCGCAAGGGCCACGACGATCTCACGGTGGCTTCCAAAAAATCGGATTGCTTTGACGGTGCCGCTCCAGCCCGTGTTGTCCGTCCGGGAAAGGCAAAGGTCCTCCGGGCGGGCGATCGGCGCAGGGGCCTGCCCCACTCCTCCCGACAGCCGGTTGGATTGGGATGGCGTCAACAGGTTGAAGGTTCCGAACAGGCCGGCAGCATAGGCATTCACGGGCCGGCGGTAGATGTTTTGAGGAGAATCTTTCTGGACGATCTGTCCGTCTTTCAGAATGATGATCTGGTCGGCCCACGGCAGCGTGTCGGCCGGATCGTGCGACACGAGCATGCAGGTGATGTTGAGGCGGTGGCCGATGTCGTCGATGACCGATTTCAGGATGTTTTTGTGCACCATGTCGAGATTGGTGAACGGCTCGTCCAGCAGCAACAATTGCGGCGAGCCGATCAGCAGTTTGGCCAAGGCCACGCGCTGGCGTTCGCCACCCGACAGGTGATCGGTTTTGCGCGAAAGAACATGGGTGATCTCACAAACGTCATACAACGTATGGGCCACCGTGTCAGGGATCTTGTTCGCATACTGCAACACCTGCTCGATGCGCAAGGACTTGGGCAACTCGAAATGTTGTGACAAATACCCGATCGCCGGATGACCCGGCACGAGCTTTTCGCCGGCGCCCAACACGCGCTCGCCGTGAAAAAAGACTTCGCCCTCGTCGGGTTGGTTCAAGCCGGCAATCGCTTTGAGGAGCGAGCTTTTTCCGGAGCCCGTTTCGCCGGCAATGGCAATCTTCTGAAGTTTCGCCTGCGAAAAGCTGACGTCGTTCAACGCAAAGCCTTCTTCTTTTCGGATGCGAAGACCGGATACTTTTAAGAATGTCATCAGTGTTTCTTAGGGCTTAAATTTCCGGATAGTATTTTTTACAGCGTGGTTCACTCGTTATGCTCCACAACATTTTTTGAACTTTTTCCCCTGACCACACGGACACGGATCGTTGCGTTCGAGGGTATCCTTTACCGGCACCGGGCGGTTCGCCGCGATGTCCTGGTGAAAAGCTTGCGCGAGCAGCGCATAGAGGTCGGGATGATTCTTTTTTAACAACTCGGGGCGTTCGAAGAAATATTCACCCACCACGGCCAGGAACTCGCTCTCGTTGGTGGCACCATACACGTCGATGTCGCTCTTGCCCTTCAGAATATCTTTGATGGACGCATGGATGAGGTCCAGCCACGGCCGCGCATAAGCCTTGTTGTTGAGGATCGTAGGGATGCCATCGATGTTGCCGTCTTCCTTGTCGAGCAGGTGGATGAATTCGTGGATGCCCACGTTGTGTTTGTCCGACTTGTTGCTGAACCCCTCGTGCAGGGCCGGCTTGGACAGGATCATTTTGCCCTGCAGGTTGCCGCTGCCCACCATGCCCAGGATGGCTTCGTCCTTGCTGCCGATGTCGTAGTCGCGGTCGAAGTGGCCGGGGTAAAGCAATACTTCGTCTAAAAAAGTATAGTCCCACTCCGGGAAGCCGAACACGGGGATGGCGGCGCTGCTGGCGACCAGGAGTTTGTCGGTGATGTCGACGGTGGTCTCAATGCCGGTGACGCGGACGTTGGCCAGGAAGCGCATGACATCGATTTCGAAGCGCTTTTTCTCGTCCGCCGGAAGGCTGCGGTAAAACCCGACCTTCTCCTCCAAAACCAACCTCCAGGACGGGGGAAAATCGCCGGTCACCTTTTTCTTGCGGTGTTGGCCGGTATAAAAGATGGAAAAGACGACGATAAAAGCAATGATGAGCAAAAAGGGGATCATACCACGGGCGCCCAATTTTAAGGGATGGCAATTTAATAATATATTTGCCCCCTTATTTCAAAATCATGATTTCAGTTGACGCGGTCAGTGTAGAGTTTAACGGTTCGGCCCTTTTTAGCAACATCACCTTTAACATCAACGAAAACGATCGCATTGCCCTCATGGGCAAGAACGGCGCGGGCAAATCCACACTGCTCAAGATCATTGCCGGCGTGAACAAACCCACGCGGGGAAAAGTATCGGCCCCCAAAGACGCCATCATCGCCTACCTGCCCCAGCACCTGCTGACGGAAGATAAAGACACCGTGTTCCAGGAAGCCTCCAAGGCCTTCTCGAAGATCCTGGACATGAAAAAAACGATGGACGAGCTGAACCATCAACTCGAAACGCGCACGGACTATGAGTCGGACGAATATTCGAAAATCATCGAACAAGTTTCGGAGCTAAGCGAGAAATATTACTCCATCGAAGAGATCAACTTCGACGCCGAAGTGGAAAAGACCCTGTTGGGTCTGGGCTTTCTCCGCTCGGATTTTGAGCGCCCCACCAGCGAGTTCAGCGGCGGCTGGCGCATGCGCATCGAATTGGCCAAGATCCTGCTTCAAAAGCCCGACCTGATCCTGCTCGATGAGCCCACCAACCACATGGACATCGAGTCGATCCAATGGCTGGAGGAATTCCTGATCAACAATGCCAAGGCCGTGATCGTGATCAGCCACGACAAAACCTTTGTCGACAACCTGACCAACCGCACCATCGAAGTAACGATGGGCCGCATCTACGACTACAAGACCAACTACACGCACTACCTGCAACTGCGCAAGGAACGCCGCGAACAACAACAAAAACAATTTGACGACCAGGCCAAACAAATTGCCGACATCCAGCAATTTATCGACCGGTTCAAGGGCACGTATTCCAAAACGTTGCAAGTACAATCGCGCGTGAAGATGCTGGAGAAAATCGAGATCGTGGAAGTAGACGAAGTGGACAGCTCGGCCTTGAACCTGAAGTTCCCCCCTGCCCCCCGCTCCGGAAACTATCCCGTGATCATCGAGGGGATGACCAAAAAATATGGAGACCACGTGGTGTTCAACGACGCCAACGTGACCATTGCCCGCGGTGAGCGCGTGGCGCTGGTGGGGAAGAACGGCGAGGGGAAGTCTACGCTGGTGAAGGCTATCATGGGGGAAATTGATTTTGAAGGGAAGATGCAGTTGGGGCATAACAGTATGATCGGATACTTTGCTCAGAACCAGGCTGCGTTGTTGGAGGAAGATATTACGGTGTTTGATACGATTGACCAGATTGCTCAGGGCGATGTGCGTTCCAAGATAAAAGACATTTTGGGTGCTTTTATGTTTGGCGGTGAGACGATCGAGAAGAAGGTGAAAGTGCTTTCCGGTGGGGAGCGTACGCGCTTAGCGATGATCAAGCTGCTGTTGCAGCCGGTGAACTTGTTGATTTTGGATGAGCCTACCAACCACTTGGATATAAAGACAAAGGACATTCTGAAAGAAGCGCTTATTGCCTTCGACGGCACGCTCATTCTAGTATCTCACGATCGTGATTTTCTGGACGGCCTCGCGACGAAGGTGTTTGAATTTGGTAACAAGCGCATCAAGGAACACTTCGAGGACATCAATGGGTTCTTGCGAAATAAGAAGATGGAGAACTTACGGGAGATTGAGCGGAATAATAAATAGGATATTGTTCAGGGCTAAAGCCTTTATGAATTTTTGGAGTAGACCCTAGCCTTAAGGTTAGGGTTCTTTATTTTATGCGATTCAATACCCCCAGTCCGCCGCCCTTGTTGGTGTTCTTCACCAACAAGCGACGAAGGGGAATGCATTGTTGTTGTTGGCGAAATATCAGCAAGGGCACACATTAAGGGTACGTCGCCGAAAATGTTGTTGGTGAAGAACACCAACAACGGCGGCAAATAAGAAGATGGAGAACTCACGGGAGATCGAGCGGACTAACGCGAAGTAATAAGGTAATTTCGCCTTCCGTGTTCCCCAACTCCAAATTCCCCACAGTGTTCACACCCAATCCTTCCAAGTAAGGTCAACACGGTCTCTATAAAATCCCTTGCCAACCTCCAGGTAAACTGCGGGTTCCAGAGACTTATCGATGCCAATAAGTATGGCCAGGGGCAATACACGCATATCTTCTTTTGGCATATCCGAGGGGTCGTCCGAAAATATTTCCCAACCGTCTTCATCCCATCGCATTACTTCAGTAGCCTTTTCTCCAAACAACACGCTCAAGTCGGTCACTACGGTTGCGTTGCGGGGCGCTGCATAATTCCATTCGCGGACCAACCATTGCCAAACCGGTTGTGAGGCCACGTCAAATGCGGTTGACATGTCGGGAATGTCAAGCGTATGATGCTCTTCATCCGGCAAAATTTGCAAGACTTGAATTCCATCCTGCTTATAAAAATCAAACACGCCCAAGGCCGTTATTTTGCTCCAGGATTCGTGAGTTATTGAAAGTGAAAATGAGCCCAGTGAATCCACGCTTAAGCGTAAAGTTTGCCAATCCGCGCCGTTCCTAAGCGCTTCAACCATTCGTGCGATTATCGCCGTTACTTCATTTTTGGAATAAAATTCCCCGCCGGCTAAAATAAGCTCGACACCAAAGGTCTCACTACATCCAATTGTATACGCAAACCTTGGTATCTGACCACCGGCCACTAAAGTCACATGATTCCCATGGTTTTTTATATTCGATCGAATCGTCTTAAAAAAATCTAGTTTATCTGTCATTCAACTTTTCATACGTTAATATGCGCAACTGCAGCATGTTCGCTTTTCTTCATAGTTTACTAAAACATTCTAAGAGCGTCCCTTTGTCCAACGTTTTAGTTTATCAAAACCCGAATCCTTTTTACAATAGTTAACCCGGTTAAAATCAATTATCTCTTCGGTATTGTTTTTAATTAGAAACTGAATGAATTCATTGTAGCCATTTTGAATTTTAAATTCAAGTTCCTCTTTATACAAAGGGAACAGCCCGTAAATATTGATTACCCCATAGGGCGATTCTATTTTTTGAAAGTCTTCAGGAAACGTCATGGTCGGTAAAACCAGGCAACCACAATACTTTGTATCCTTGGAATAAGGGTCCATATTTTCTTCAGCCTGTATGGAGTGACCGGTACCAATCCAGGTATCATAGAAGTGCGGAAATTTTGCCGACTGCTTTATCATGGACATGATCCAATCATACTTTGTATTACTGGGATACATTTTCCCAAAATCGACTCCTTTTGGGATTAACGTCATTAATTCGGCAAATCGGTATGCGTCGGAATTTTTAGCTATCTCACTTACATTCATTGAAATGGAACTCATACCCGATGTCAGCAGTAGTTCAAATGGAGCGTTTTCAGGTCTGATATGATAGACGTCTAAATGGATGTCCAACGTTGGGATTTCATGAAAAACATGAATGTCAGCTCCTTTAAAATAGGTATCAATATGTTTGTCAACCAATTCGTAGTGGTCAATAAACTGTTCCTTTTCTCGAAAATCCATATATGCTAGTTGCCGCTCCTAAAGTAGCGCCTAAACCGGAAAATCAGAAACGCACGTGACAAAATGGTTCACCACCTCGAATCATAGCCCCAAGCCCCCAAGCCCTTGTTGGTGTTCTTCACCAACAAGCGATGCGTGGGAATGCATTGCTGTAGGAGAAATGCCGACAAGGGCGCACATTATAGGGAGGAGCGTCCCCAAAATGTTGTTGGTGAAGAACACCAACAACGGCGGCATGTTGCTGGTAAAGGACACTAGCAACGGCGGCAGTAGTTTCTGGGCTATGGAATTAAGATGCTTCAACTGCGAATTTGTCCGTTTGGGGTATTAAGCCTTTTCGTTCGCGATCGTTTGCTGGCATTTTTGAACCTTTCGCTGTAAGAAGGGTATTGGAAAAAGGGTATCTTTCAACGGCGCGACAGTCATTCAACTACGGGAAAGATGGGACATCAGCCGACGTTTAAAAGTTTGATCCGGATAAACCTGCTGGCCACGGGGGTGATCTGCTCGGTGTGTCTTGTTTTCCTGCTCATAGCCAAAGTGGAGATCGTGCGAGCCTTGTTTGTTTCGGTGATGGGGGCCATCATCATGCTGGCGATCGGCATCGGCGATATTTATATTTTGGGTTTCAAGCCGGCCGGCGATGCGTATGTGAGGTTGAGCCCCAGGCAAAGAAAACTGCGTTATCTGATCTCCTATTCCATCAGTCCTTTTATTTATTTGTTCATTTGGATCCTCTTTGAGCCCGTCGTGAGCGATGAAGGGCATCATTGGACGGATCGTTCTTTTATGGCCGTCATTGTTCTCTCCAGTTGGTTGATGAATACGTTTGTCATCCTGCTTTACAATTATAATTTTCTCCAACAAGCCAAGATCCAGTCCGAGTTTGAGAACCTGGAATTAAAAGCCATCATCAGTGAGACGGCAAACCAGGTATTGAAACAACAGATCCACCCGCATTTTCTTTTCAATGTTTTGAATACGGTTAAAACCTTGTACAAACAGGATATCAAACAAGGGGAAACTTACTTGGTGCATTTGGCCAACTTTCTAAGGGCATCGCTTTCCAATCCTGCCGCCCGGATCGTCAGGCTTGAGGACGAGCTTCAGCTTTGCTGGGATTATATCGAAATGCAGCGTGTGCGTTTTGGAAAAGCGCTGACCTACCAGGCCGATTTACCTTTAGCCGTCACACAACAAAAATTTGTTCCGCATTTTTCACTGCAGGCCTTGCTGGAGAATGCCATCAAACACAATGATCTTACGGAAGAATCGCCGTTGAACATACAGGTCGTGGTGGAGGGAGATCATATCAAGGTCATCAACAATCTTCAGCCCCGTCGGTTCACCGAACCGTCCACGGGGCAGGGCTTGCCCAATCTGGCGGAGCGCTACAGGCTGTTGAGCGGAGATGAGATTCATATTACGCAAACCGAAACGTGTTTTGCGGTAAGGATAAAACTATTAGACGATGAAGGTAGTAATCATAGAGGACGAGCGGCTCACCGCGGATGATCTTGCCGAGACCATCCAGCAGTTCGACACGGGCATAGAGATCTCGGCAAAACTGCTTTCGGTGAAGGATGCCGTCCGGTATTTCCAAAAGCATGAAGAACCCGACCTGATCTTCAGCGACATCCAGTTGGGCGACGGGCTGAGTTTTGAGATCTTCAAAGCCACGAAGATCAGCGTGCCGGTCATTTTCTGTACGGCCTATGACGAATATGCGCTCACGGCCTTTGGCGCAAACGGCATCGACTACCTATTGAAGCCGTTCACTTCGGCTTCGGTGGCTGCGGCGCTGGAGAAGTTTTATAGGATCACAAAATCCACGAAGGGACCTGAGGCGCTGCCGTTGGAAAAGATCATGAAGTTGTTCGAGACGCGGGCCATGGAAAACACTTCCGCGATCCTGGTGCACTACAAGGAAAAGATCCTTCCCATCAAACTCCAGGACACCGCTGTGTTCTACCTGGAGGGCGACGTGGTTCACCTGGTCACGTTCGACCGCAAAGTCTACTTCCCCGGCAAAACCCTGGAAGAGTTGGAGAAGGTCGCCGGAAGGAATTTCTATCGTGCCAACCGCCAGATCCTGGTCAACCGCGAGGCGATCCTTGACGTATCCAATCACTTGGGACGAAAGCTTTGGGTGAACGTGTCTGTTCCGCTGAAAGAAAGCGTCACCGTCAGCAAGGAGAAGACTCCCCACTTCCTGAAATGGCTCTCCGGCGACAACACCCGGTCTTAGCACATCACGATAAAGAAGCCGCTTCCGATACGAAAGCGGCTTCTTCACGAGACAACGATTATTCGTTATTTCAATTCGACAGATAATGTGATCATCGCATTCAGCGCTTTTGAGATCGGGCAAATGCGTTTTGCGTTTTGTGCAATTTCCTCGAACGTGGCAGCGTCGATCTTATCTACTTTGCCGGTCAGTTTTAGATTGATCTGGGTGATGCTTCCGTCTTCGAATACTACTTGTGCTTCAGTATCCAGTTGCGTGGCTTTGAAGCCGGCGGCGTCCAGGAGAAAGCTCAGTTGCATGGTGAAACATCCGGCGTGGGCTGCCCCGATCAATTCTTCAGGATTGGTGCCTACACCATTTTCGAACCGGGTCTTGTAGGAGTATTGCGCTTTGTTCAATACGGTGCTATCGGTGGTCAGACTTCCCAGACCGTCTTTGCCAGTACCTTGCCATTGTGCTTGAGCTTTGCGTGTAAATTTCATAAGGATTTTAGTTTTTTGTTTTGTGATGTTTTACGTCGTTGATGGCTCAAAGGTGGCGGCTTGCGCATGATAAATCAAATTAATAATTTTATGGTATCATAAATAAAATTTATAAGACATGACCTTGCAGCAACTTCGATACATTGTCACGTTGGACCAGGAAAGGCACTTTGCGCGGGCGGCCGAACTGTGTGCCGTCACCCAGCCGGGATTGACCATCCAGTTGAAGAATCTCGAAACGGAGATCGGGGTAAAGATCTTCGACCGGTCGCGCGTGCCCCTCACCCCTACTCCTACCGGGGAAGAGATCATCGAGAAGGCGAAAAAAGTGCTGCGGGAAATTGATAGCATTCAGAACCTGGTGGTCAACAAAAAGAATGACCTGCAGGGCACACTCAACGTGGGCATCATCCCAACCCTATCGCCTTATCTGGTGCCGCTGTTTATTCGCCAGTTGGAGCGGGCTATGCCCAAAATGAAGTTTGCCATCCGGGAGGCCTCCACCTACGAGCTCATGCAAAGCCTGGAAACCGGCCGGATCGATGTGGCGATCATGTCCACGCCAACGGGCAATGCGAACCTCAAGGAATTTCCTTTGTTCCAGGAGCCGTTTGTCGCCTACCTCTACCCGCAACACCCCGGGTTGAAAGAGAAAAGTTATCACCTGCGCGAACAGGATAAATTAGAGTTACTCCTTCTTCAGGAAGAATATTGTTTTAATGCACAACTCCTCGACATCTGCAGCCGGGGAAAGAAGAAGGTGCAGGAGCAGTCATTGTACGAGATCAATTCGATCGAGACGTTAAAGAACCTGGTCCGCGCTTCACTGGGTTTTGCTATTGTGCCCTGGTTGTCGGTGCGGCATGAATTGCAGGAAGGCTTTTGCAAGACCTTCAAAGAGCCTGTGCCTGTCCGGGAGATCAGCCTGGTGGTGAGTGATTCGTTTACGCGCAAACTCTTGCTGGAGAAAATGAGCGAGGTGATCTGGAATTGTTTACCCGAGGCCTTGAAGGAAAATCGGAAATACAAACGGATCAAATGGAATGACTCGCCTTATTTCATGAAGATTCTGGAAAGGCACTAGACGAGATCCGTTTCAATGGCTTCTTATTTACAGTACATTTTTCACAAGGATAGTGAGAGGGTTGTATCTGTGACCATGAATTTCAATCTTTGTGACTATTATTCTCAAACCAAAACAATGAAAAGTAATTTTCTTTCGATCTGCACGGCTGCCGTGGTCATGGCCTCCATGCTTTTTTCCTGCAATAGTGGTTCAGCCGATAAAAACAACAATGCCGGAGCAAACGACTCTACGCAAACTACCGCCATTCCTGCACCCCGAAAAGAACGGGTTTTAACAGCGGAAGAGCAGGCGGCTTTAACCCCCGATGATGTTATTAAAAGTTTGAAGGAAGGCAACGAACGTTTTGTAACCAGCAATGTCACCGCCAGGGATCATTCTGCCATGGTACGGGATGCGGCCCAAGGACAATTTCCCAAAGCTGTAATTCTTTCCTGCATCGACAGCAGGATACCTGTAGAGGACGTCTTTGACAAGGGTATCGGTGATCTTTTTGTCGGAAGAGTAGCCGGCAATTTTGTGAACACCGATCTGTTGGGTAGTATGGAATTTGGCTGCAAGGTCTCCGGCGCCAAGCTCATTCTTGTTTTAGGACACGAATCCTGTGGCGCCATCAAGTCGGCTATTGACGATGTGAAGCTGGGGAATATAACTTCGATGCTGGCAAACATCAGGCCGGCGGTCATTGCCTCCCAAGACTTTTCGGGTGAAAAATCTTCAAAGAATGAGGCGTTTGTAAACTACGTTCTGAAAAATAATGTCATCCATACGATAAAGAATATTAAAGACAAGAGCCCGATCTTAAAAGAAATGGCGGATAAAGGAGAGATCAAGATCGTAGGAGCGTACTACAATATTCAGACCGGCGCAGTAACTTTCATGGAGTAACCCGCAAAACTTTCTCCGCTTGTTGTAAAAAGAAGAGGGTGCCTTTTGGGACACCCTCCTTTTTTTTGATTGAACTGTGTGATTCCGCTAGGACTTATCCCAACTCGCTTACCTTATTGGTTCATCCAGCGTTGAATCCATCAGAATACATAAAATACGCTTGCCTGCACTGTGCTATTCTTGAAATCGGTTTTTACGACCGTCGACTGAAAGTCGCCGACGCCCGATAGCCCCGCGACATACCTCGCCCCGATGCCCAAGCCATTCCTCGCCTGAAAACCCAACCCTGCCGCTACGCCGAAGTCCAGTTTCTTTGCAAACTGACCGTCTACCAACGTCTTGTCAAGATCTTCTTTCATGAGCGCACCTACCTGTGGACCGGCTTCAAAATAGATCCCGGAATTCGTACGATATTTCAAAAGTATCGGCACAGTCATGTAATACAGTTTTATACTCTCGTTATCATTGACTCCTTTCAATTTTGCCCCCTGTAACGAAAACAAGAACTCTTCCTCGATCGACAGGTGTTCGTTCAATTTAAAGTTGACCAGGCCGCCTGCGTGGAATCCCACCAAGCCGTCGGTTTCAAAATCAGCGTTTGTGAAATTGCTGTAGTTTGCTCCGGCCTTGACCCCAAAGCTCAAGCGCTTAAAAAGATTCTTCGTAAAACTCTGACTGAAACAATTGACAGAAGAAACCAGGATAATAGAAAAGATGATGAGTTTTTTCATGTTGATTTTTTAAAGGTTATGTGATAAAATGGTTAAGTGTCGTTGATCCGTTTCAGACAAGCCATCCGTTGCTTGCCGGGGTCAAAGTTGGGCGCTTTGGGAACGATCGGGAAGTGAAGAATAACCGAAACGGACAAAATCAGCGTGTAACCGGAAAATCCGGATTTGAAAAGGAATGGTTGGAGATGCCTGTTTTGATGAACCTTTTATCGCGTATGCTGTCCGTATTACCTGTGATGATAGGGACGTTTAGCAAGTGTGTTTTGAGAAATGCTAAAGGAAGCGTATTCAATCCGTTGCGCTTCAGATTCTCTTAGAAAGACTACCGGATTCGACCTCTAAAAGTCTGGGACCTTGAATGCCTTTATGCATGGCTTTCTGTTTCGATAATTGTCATTGGAAATACCTCTAGATACTCAATCATTTTACGCCCGTTTCAGCAAGTCAATTGTCCGGTTCGGATCAAAAGATCTCCCTCCTGTGGCTCCCTTCGATGAGCTTTGATCAAAAATTAAGATCAGTCGAAAATTTGATAACGCGAAAAGAAAAGAAAGCGCCTTCCAGTGTAGCGCAGACAGCGATTCGGATTATCACTTCCAAATTTCTAAACTATAAACCATGTTTGACCTCTCTGATAAAGTGGTATTGATTACGGGAGCCGGCCAAAACGTCGGGTCGGGCATTGCCCGGATATTGGCAAAACACGGGGCAACGATCATTGCCAGCGATGTGAACAAAAAGAAAGCTGACCGGGTATGCGAAGCCGTCTTCAGAGCCGGTGGCATCGGTATCTCAACAGCATTTGATATCACCGATCATGATGCTGTAACAACCTCCTTAAGGGAGGTCACCGAAAAAACCGGTGATATCGATATTCTGATCAACAACGCCGGCACCGTTGGCCCCCAGGAGTTGTCGGCCATGACTTCGTTCTCATCGATAAGGGAAGATCACTGGTCAAAGGTGATCGAAGTCAATCTCTCTGGATTTTTAAATTGTTGTCAAGCCGTGCTGGGACCTATGTCCAGCAAACAGTGGGGCCGGATTATCACCGTCGCTTCCAGCCTGACGGGTTTCGAAACGGGAGGCTCGCTTTATGCCGCCGGGAAATCGGGAGCGATTGGATTCGTGGGGCAACTGGCAAAGGAGACTTTTACTTCGGGCATCACATGCAATGCGATTTCCCTGGAATGGAAGCAGCAGCAGGTTTCCGGTCATGTTCCTTATTTAAACGACAGGTCTCCTGTGCCCCGCATTGGAACACCGGATGATGTTGGGTATTTGAGTCTTTATTTGTCCACGGAGGCGGCTTCGTGGATCTCCGGTCGAACGATTCCGCTCGAAATTGTCTATTGAAAAACCCGAAGAGCCAAAGATCCCTACTTTAACCCTGCGGCGATTTCGGATGCTGTTCTTGCTTTCTGAATTGGCTGATCAAATTGTCGAAGGAGAGCACGACGAACAGGGTGTTGACGTAGTCGAACTCATTACCGGAATTGCGTTGCTGGATCACGAACAGATAGGCGGGTGTGATCTTGATGTTTTTGGTGATCCCGTAGCTGAACCCGGCGTAGAGGCGGTTCTGGTCAAAGACATTGGGGTTGTGACGCACGGCCTTGCCGAATTGCAACATCACCTCGTCATACACAATGAGGCTTAGATTTTTGCCTTTGAGCCAGGAGGCTTTGATGGGTTTCTCCAGGCGGGCCATATAGCGGAAACGCCAGTTGGGCTGGTAATCTCCGGTGTTGGTGAGATCGCGCACGCGATATTCCATGGAGTAGCGGTTGCTGTAATTAAAGAAGCGGAATTTCTGTTCGTGCTCGAGGCGCACCGTGTAGCGGAATTCTTTTACCGGCGGGCGCTCCAAATCGGAGGGCTTGGTATAGAGCGTATACGTTTCGAAATAGCCGAACGGCGAAAGGGATACTTTCAGGTTATCGCTGACCCGGTAGTTGAACCAAAGCCAGTAGCTGTTGTATTGCGGTGCCTGAAAAATATTCGACGACTCATCTGCGCTCTGGCTGCGGTGCTGGAGCCATACTTCGGTTCTCAGGCGATCGGTGATCTTATCGCCCAGCGCGATCCTTCCCCAAAAGACATTGTGGTGATAGATGGTTTGCGAATAGCCTGTGGCGATACAGAGGGTCAAAAGAACGAGTGTTGTCACTCGCGAGGTGGTGGTCACGGAATGTCAAGCCTGTTTGTGGTCGCCAAAGTAATGGTTTTAGAGACGATTAACAAAGCGCTATGGCAACATGGTCTTTCCTCGTCCCTCGCTGGGGCAGGTATCGTCGTTCATCCAAAAGCTGAAAATTTTTTACTATTTTCCTCGACTGTTTCAAAGCGCTTTCGCGTCAAGCCGTTGCGTCGCTTGTAAGGTCAATCGCTTGTCTACGGGATAAATTCCCACACTTCCTTACTCTTCACCGTGAAGAAACCGCCAACCATAAATATCCTGGAGCCTATCGTGAAGGTAGCGGGATACATGTAGTTTGGGGATGGAAAGACGCTATCGGTGTTCCACTCGTCTGCCGACGGATCGTATTTAAAAAGTGCAGCTCCCGAGTTGACCGCGGCGCCTACATAACCCGTCGTGGAATTAGAGAACAGGTAAGACGGGGCTGCCTGCGCGTTGGGGAAATCCTTTTTCTGTGTCCATTTGTCGCGAGCAGGATCGTATTCATAAAAATCAGTTAGATAAGGTGGTGCGCCCTGGCCCGAAAAGCCCACGCCCATATACCCTTTTTCTCCGATGTTCATGGCAATGGCGGCGATCCGGGCGTCACCGGGAAAGTCAGCTTTTGGAGTCCATGAATTGTTGACTGGATCGAACATCCACAGGTCCTTTTTGAGTACGTTGTGGTTTTCGGGGTCGTAGCTGCTTCCCGTGCCAAAATAGCCCTTTCCTCCTACCGCGAAAGCTGCGATGTTCGGTCTGACGTTGGTGGACAAACTTGACTTATACTCCCACGAATCGGCTTGCGCGTCGTATTCAAAGACTGCGCTGGAATAGGTCATCATGTAGCCCTTGTTGTTGATGGTGACCGCAGCTACTGCTGGTCCGCCGTAGGGAAAATCTTTTTTCTGTATCCAGGAATCTTTTTCGGGATCGTATTCCCAGACGTCAGCAGGAAAGGGATTTGAGTCGGTAGTGCCCATGCCGATGTAGCCTTTTCCATTGATGACAAACGAGAAGCTCCCGTTACGCGCTTCTCCCGGGAAATCATTGAGCCGTTTCCAGGTGCCTTTTTTGTCACGTGGCGGGGTGTCGTCCGAATCTCCACAATTGAAAAGAACGAACGAAAGGGCGATAACAACGAGGGCATAGTACTTTTTCATAGGGCCGGGTTTATACTAAAGTAGGCAGCGAATCTTGATTTTCTATAGTTCTTCGAAAATTCCTACGCGGGACAGGCCTCGATGGGCGTCGGTGTTTCATCGCGATCGAGTATGAATTGGGCACAAATAACAAAGCCCGAGCACCGAATTGAACCCACCCCCTGCTACCGGGGATAACCTTTTTTCAGGTTTCGACGATCCCGGTGGCCATGGTTCAATCAAAAACAGCACATTCCATCATTTTTTTCTCAAATCTTACAACCGCATGTCTATGCGACATTTCGCCGGACGGCGCCCAAGGCTGTCGTCTATTTTTGTTATGCTTTAATCTAAAATCACATGATCGTTTTTGGTCACAACTCCTTCTTGCTCAATTCTTGCAAGCCTTCGCAGTTGGGTTTGCCCCCCGAACTTGACAAGCAATACACCATCGAACGCCGGCAGCGGTATTTTCATCTTTTCTGGATCCCCTTTTTCGGGATCGGAAAAATATGGGCGCTGCGAAAAGCCGGCGACGGCAATTTGTATCAACCCACGGCCGAGCTGGAGAACGTTTTGAACGCGTTGCCCATCCAGGAGAAAACGCCGTGGTATACGTTTGCCTTGTTCTTTCTGGCCCTGGGCGGCGGGATTCTCTTTTTTGTTTACGAAAAAGTCGATCGCTATCAATCACAACGAAACTATGAGCGTTACGAAGCCGAGAAAAAAGCCCGCTACGCCAACGCCGTTGCTTCACCGCAGACCTTCCAATACTACGACATGCGCGAGAATCCGGGCAGCAATCCCTTTTATCTTAAAGTGCTCGGCAGCGACCAGAACTCCATTCTCTTTTTATACCGGAACGACCAGGATTTCAAATACGACAACTACGAATTGAAGACGTTGGAATTGTTTGCTTCCGACACCTTGCATCGCTCCGACACCGTGCGGGTGAAGAAGGCCGACATGCTGAAAACATTTTCGGCTGCGAATGGTGAAGGCTTCGAGATCATTCCCGGCAAAGGAAAAGCCGTGCTCAACGAGTTGCAGGAATTCCCGAACCCCGTGCTCAAAACGGTGAGCTCGGCTTACCAGGAAGGAAAATTTTTGGCGGTGATGCAAAACATCGGCGAACGCGGGATCTATCAAGGCATCAAAGTGAACTCGACAAACGTTGCCTTCCTGGATGATGTCGCGTTTCCGCAGGAGGTGAAGGCGAGGGAATATATCGTCCTCACCGGAACCTATACCGGCGAAGAGCCTAAGTTATCTGCCAACGTGAACTTCAAAACCACCAATGCCGATTCGGTGAAATTCGACTTCCATATATACGGTTCCAGTGTCAGTCTTAACCCCTCCAGATAATGAGCTTAGGCAGGATCATTTTCACATCGCTGAGCGTTCTTATACCCGTAACGTTCTATGCGATCATTCCCGTTGATGTTTACGAACGTCACGATATGTTTTACAGCTTTGCGGCAGGCTTCTTGTTTTTTGGAGCGCTGTTTCTGGCCCTCGGCGATTTCCAATCGCTCTACGATCTGACCTCAAAACCTGAACCCGGCGAAGAGGTTCCGGCCCTGCGCAAACTTTCGCCCTTTGCCGTGTTGCCGGCTTTTGTGCTGGTGTTTGTGCTGGTCTTTCACCAATCGTCGCGAAAGGAAGACGAGTTGGCAGCGTATGGCAAGCTCACCAAAGGCAAAATCGTTGGCGGCAAAGCCACCACCACCACCCGGCGCTTCCAAAGCAACACTACGTATAGCATCGACGTGATGTATGTGGACAGCCTGGACCGTCAACATAAGTTTGAAGAAAGTGTGAGCGGGTCCGATTTCAACGATCTGTATGAAGGTGCCATCGTCGACGTGGTCTATTCCAAACAACACCCGGCGTTGGCCAAGGTGGTGACGGATGTGAGTGCGCTAAAAGCATTTGTCAATGTCCCTTCAGACACTCTCACGATCGGTCACCTTACGGCCATCCTGGAGGGCAGCGTACCGCGGGACTCCATGGTCCAATATTTGAACTCGATCAACTACGAATGGACAGGCGAAGCCAGTGGCTATTTTTTCGCGAACGAAAAACGGAAGATCGCCATCAAGCTTTTTGAAGACAACAGCGAACTGGCGTATGTGGAGGAGTTCAACATGATGACAGCAGCGTCCGATACCGACTTCGAAAGAAACCTGACCAAAAACGGTTTCAAGAAAAAGGCCTCTTCGGCAAACGGCGAGACACAAGAGTTTTATTATACCGACCGGTACATCGTCTCGAAAGAGCGCAAGGTGAGCGACAACAAGAGTTCCAACGGCATGCCCACCTTCGAGGCCTACTGGATCTATCACGTGATCAGGAATGACCAGGAAGGAAGTTGATCTTTAAGGCAACGCGCCCTTAACAACACAATCGATTTTCACAAAGCAGTCGCAAGACTGCTTTTATTCTTTCGGGTGTATTACAACATTGACGCACGGCATGTCCGAATGCGGGCGAAGGGCTGTAAAAAAAATCCATTGCATCAACTTTGCGCCCTTTGCGCCTTTGCGGTTTAAAATATTTTCGCAAATTGACCCCACTAAACCTCACTCGACCCTCCATGTTGCGCCCGGCTTGCGTCTTTCTCCTCCTCTGGATGGCCTTCACCGCCTGGGCCACCTCCCCTGCTGACAGCCTGCGCCGAGCTTTACAAAACGCCGTCACCGACACAGATCGCTTGAAGATCACCACCGCCCTAGCGGACAAACTCTACAATTCCGATCCCCTCCAGGCCCTCGAATACGCGGAAGAATCGATTCAATTAGCAAAGAAACTGAACTCCGATTCATCGCTGGTGAGTGCATACTCCTCTCTGGCCAAGACGTTTTTGCACCTGGGAAATTATTCGCGGGCGCTGGAGACCTACCAAACGGTGATCCAACTGGCAGAGAAAATGGGCGACCGCTACTGGCAAGCCGTGGCCGATGGCAACACCGGTAGCATTTATTATTATCAACGCGACCACACCAATGCCCTGAAATACTACCTGCGGGCACTCGATCACTATGCCGCCATGCATGTGGCAAACAACAGCAAACGGACGTTGCGCAAAGCAAACCTGCTGAACAACATCGGCATCGTCTACGATGAGACCAAAGACTATGACAAGGCCACACGCTATTATGATGAAGCGCTGGCGTTGGCCCGGGAAATAAAAGACTATGAGATCATGGCCGACGTGCTGAACAACCAGGGCACACAGGCACGCGATCAAGGCGACAACAAGCTCGCCTTTCAACGCTACAACGAGGCCCTCGAGGTTCGAAAAGCAAACCACGACCTGCTGGGCATGGCACGCTCCAGCCACAACCTGGGAAATTTTTATCTCGACCACATGAACGACGATGTCATTGCCGAACGGTATTTGAAGGACGCCATCTCCATAGGTCAACGTATTTCGGCATGGCAGACGGTGAGCTCGGCATCGGGACTGCTGTATAGTTTGTATAAAGACCAGAACCGTTACAAAGAAGCATTGGAAGCGTTGGAGCTGAGCAGCCGCATGAGCGACAGCCTCTTCAATGAGCAAAGCACGCGCAAGATCGCGCAGTTGGAAATGCAGTTTGAGTTCGATCGCAAGCAAAGTCAGTTGCAGGCAGAGCAAAAAGAGAAGGAGCTTTATTTTTGGTCGGGCGCTGCCGTACTGGTGTTGCTGCTGGTAATCGTGTCGCTGCTCTTTGTGTTGCAACGCAACAAAACCCGGCGCTCGGAACTGGAGCAGGCGCACCTGAAGCTGGAGAAGATCAACCTGCAAAACGACCTGGTGCTGAAAGACAAAGAACTGGCCACGAACATTATGTACCTGCTCAACAAGAACGAGCTGATCAACACCATCTCCGAAAAGGTGTTGGACATCAAGCAGCAGGTAGGCCCGGAATTGCAGGGGCCGTTGCAAAAGGTGGTGCTCGACCTGCAGTCAAACCTGCAGCCCGAACTGTGGCAGGAGTTTGAAGTGCGGTTCCAGCAGGTGCACGAGCATTTCTACAAAAGCCTGCACGAAAAATTTCCCGACCTCACCCCCCACGAAGTGCGCCTTTGCGCCTTTCTGAAACTGAACATGACCACCAAGGAGATCTCCTCCATCACCCACCAGAACGCCAAATCCATCGACGTGGCCCGCACGCGGTTGCGCAAAAAACTGAACCTGACGGGCACCGAACACAACTTGGTGACCTTCCTGTCCCAGATCGACAAGGCCGGGTGACCTCCTGCGCCTACCCTCAAAATTTTCCTGATTTCGATGTTGTAGTGATTTTGTTAGGATGAAAAAAGCCCGCCTGTAGTGATTTTGTAGCGATTGGTCTTCATTTTCTTTTGAAACGGTTGTTCGTACTTGCTCCTACCTAAACCAACGCCCCCGGACCGATGACCAAACGGAGCAAGACCAAAATCCCCGAAGAGCCCAATCCCACCCCGGGCTCGGACGAAGAGATGATCCAAAACCTCATCAAACAGCGCAAGCTGCAGCAGGACGCGCTCACCAAGATCATGAACGCCATGGACCGGCTCACCGGCGGGGACAAAAAGAAACGCTAGAGACTCATTAACCTATAACTCATTAACCTAAACTCCTAACCTAAACCTATGACGAATTATTTACGAACCATGAAGAGAAGGATTCTCCTGTTGGGAATGCTCCTGTTCTGTACTACCGCAGGGTGGTCGCAGGTGTACCAGCAAAGTATCCGCCAGGGCATGGTGAAGGTCAAGCTCACCCCCGAGATGGCCTCCACCCTAAGCCAGTCGCGCCTGCGGCCGGGCACCACCCTGAGCACAGGCATTCAACCGCTTGACGTCGCGGCACAACGCACCGGCGCAAAGAATATGTACCGGTTGTTTCCCTACAATGCAAAGATCGAAGCAAAGCTGCACAAACACGGGCTGGACCTGTGGTATGTGGTGGAGATCGACGAAAAATCCGATCCCAAGGACGCCGTGTCCATCTACAAAAAGGTGAGCGGTGTCGCGCTGGCGGAAGTGGACCATCAAAAAGTGGTGAGTCCTTTCCAGGTGCAGGAAGCGAAAGGCAACCCGGTGGCCCCGATGGAAGCCATGCCGTTTAACGATCCTTACCTGCCCTCGCAGTGGCATTATCACAATACAGGCCAAGGCGGGTATAGCGTGGGTTGTGATGTGAACCTGTTTGAAGCGTGGAAGGTCACGGCCGGCAAACGCGACGTGATCGTGTCCATTCACGACCAGGGCGTCGACATTGCGCACAAAGATTTGGCAGACAACATCTGGACCAACATCGCCGAAGCCAATGGTGCACCCAACGTGGACGATGATGGCAACGGATACATCGACGACGTCCACGGCTGGAACTTTGACACCAACACGGGCCAGATCGATGCACAACTCCACGGCACGCACGTGGCCGGTACGATCGCGGCGGTGAACAACAACGGCTTCGCGGTTTCCGGCGTGGCCGGTGGAACAGGAAATAAAGACGGCGCGCTGGTCATGTCACTGCAAACCTTAGGCGGTGGCAGCTTTGAGAGCTCCTATGTATATGCTGCTTCCAATGGCGCGGTGATCTCGCAAAACAGCTGGGGTTATACCAACCCGGATTCATACGACCAGTCGGTGCTTGATGCCATTGATTATTTTATCGCGGAAGCCGGTAACTATCCGGGCAGCCCGATGAAAGGGGGCATCGTGATCTTTGCTTCAGGCAATAGCAACACCGATCAACCTTTTTATCCTGCTTATCATCCCAGCACGCTGGCCGTGAATTCCATCGGTCCCGATTTTAAGCGTGCTTACTATTCCAACTACGGAACTTGGACGGATGTTACGTCCACCGGTGGTAACACCGATCTCGGTGGGACGAGCGGTGTCTTGAGTACGCTGCCCAACAACAAGGTCGGCTATCTGCAAGGCACTTCGATGGCTTGTCCGCACGTGTCGGGTATCGCCGCCCTGGCGCTGGCCAACCGCACGCACCAGATGACACCCGGGGAGCTGCGCAACAAGATCGTGACCGGCGTGGTAGACATCGACAGCTACAATCCCGATTTCGCGGGGCTGCTTGGTGCAGGGCTTACCGACGCAAAGCTGATCATACAAAACGACGCCAAGATCGCCCCGGCAGCAATTGGCGACTTGAAGATCGCCTCGATGTCCCAGGAGTCGGCCATTCTTTCGTGGTCTGTTCCGGCCGACGAAGACGATGGACGGCCCGTGAGCTACACGGTCTACTATCAGACTACTCCGTTCATTTCGGGCAACCTAAGCCAGGCCGACAAGGTTTCGATGAACAGCAAACATGCTGTGGGCGAACCGGTGACGTTGGAAGTCACAGACCTAACCGGTCTGACTACCTACTACTTCGCCGTGGTTGCCATCGACCGTTGGGGCAATGCCTCTGCCCTTTCGAACGTCGCGACAAGTACCACCAACGATGGGCCTACCATCGCCGTTGACGACAATAGCAAGGCGATCAGCCTTTCCATCGACGCCAGCACGGGCGCGACAGCGACGCATGGACTTCAGCTTTTTAACAACGGCGAAGGTTTTCTGCGTTGGTCGGGCATCACGCGGAGCAAAGAACATAACACCACCTTTCTTGCCACCGGTTTGAATTATCCCGTGGTCTCGAAAGTAAAAGCGGCCAGCTCGGCCACACTGGTCCGTCGCGCAGCCCATAACACATCGGCCCAGCGGAACAAAGTTTCGACGATGGCCTTTGAAGGTGCCGAGATCAACTACGGTTGGGGCTGGCCCATCTACATGATCGGCGAGACCGACACGACGCTGACCAATTCGGCAGCCACGAAATTCCAGGCGACGGACGATGCCGGGTTCAACCTGACCCACGTGCAGATGTGGCTGCGGCAAAATTCCAAGAATGGTCCGATCATCATCGAGATCTACAAAGGCGAATCGCCGACAAAAAAGAACCTGGTGCTGGCGCAGGAATACAACGTGCCCCCTTCGGAATATGACTACAATCAAGTGATCCAACTCACGGAGCAGATCTTCTTCGAAAAAGGCGAAACGTTCTGGATCGCTTTTCATGTACCCTCGGGCATTCTTTACCCGTTGGGTCTGGCCGAAGCGCAGAACACTTTGTACGCTGCCAATTGTTTGATCTCCTTTGACCTGGGCGCAACCTGGGCATCACTGCCCCAGACCTTGCACGACGAGCGCTATGTGTGGGCGACGGTGGCCACCTCCTATAGCGAAGACCTGGGCAAATACTTAACCCTTGAACCCGCCGAAGGCGAATTGGAAGGCCACACGTCTTCCGACGTATTGCTGACGGCCGATGGATCGAAACTGATGAACGGCAGCTACACCGCCAACGTCATTCTCCAATCCAACGACAGCAAAACAAAAGAGCTGCGCATCCCGGTCGACCTCACGGTTACCGGACAGGCACCGGTGCTGCAATCGACCGATGTGCTTGACTTTGGAAGCGTGTTCTATGGCAAGACGAAAGAATTGACGCTGACCATCAGCAACGCCGGCTATGGCAACTTTGAAGGACCAACCGCAACCTTGTCTGATCCACAATTCGAGATCGTGGGCGGCGCGCCGTGGCAAATTGCTGCACGCGACCAAGTCGATCTGTTGATCCGCTTCACACCGACGGGACCGGGCAACGTGAATGCCACGCTCAACCTGACCTCGGGCGACTTCGCCTATACGGTCGTATTGTTTGGTGTGGGCACGGAAGCGAGCAAGATCAAGATCACTCCCGTTACCCAGACGATCGACAACCTCGCACTTGGCGACCAAGCGAAAGCCACCGTGAATGTGGAGAACACCGGCAAGTTCGCGTTGAAATATTTCATTCCTGGATTTGATAGCAAAGGCGTGGGTGCTAACTGGCCCGACGCCTATCATACCTACGGCTACGCGAAGCACAACAGTGTGAACGATCCGAATCCCATCGCCTATACCTGGACGGATATTTCGGCCACGGGTACGGAGATCTCGTCCTATTTCAAGAGCATCTATAACCAACACTATGAAGTGGGACTGGATTTCGATTTCCCGTTCTATGCTGAGAAGACCAACAAGGTGTACATCACCTCTATGGGTATGATCACCTTGGACAACACGGTGAACGTCGTGAATACGCCGCGCCTGCGCGATTCGTATGGCCCCATTGGCATGATTTGCGCCACCGGCCTGCATTTCACGTATCAGAATTCCGGAAAGATATTTTTTCAAAAGCAGTCCGACCGTCTCATCGTGCAATATGATCACGTGAACGAAGGCGAGATGTATCCGCCTTTGACGTTCCAGATCGTGTTGTTTGACAACGGCAACATCCGGATGTACTACAACGACGTGAGCGACGATCCCGACTACATGCGCCCCACCACCGCGCTTGTGGAAGACCGTGCGAAAGAAGACGGCATTTTGTTCGTCGACTGGGAGACCAACTTTACGTGGCAGGACGGCATGGCGTTCGGTTTGGATTATCCCGGACCCAGCATTATTTCCAGTGTCGAAAATGGCTCGGGCATCGTCATGCCCGGTCAGTCGCAAGATGTGGTCCTTACGTTGGATACCAAAGACCTCTATGAAGGTGCCATCGACAAGAACGTTACCTTCATCAATAACGATCCATTCAACAGCGCCGTGACGGCCAACGTGAAGCTGAACATCACCTCGGGAGGCAAAGCAAAACCCACGCTGTCCACCACATCGATTGCGTTTGGCAGCGTCTTTGCAGGAGCGATCAAATCGCAGCAGTTTGTGGTACGCAACGACGGCACGGCCGACCTGCAGATCACCAATGCCGCCACGCAACTCGGCCGGTACACGCTGACGGGTGCATCCGCAATAACCTTGACCCCGAAACATGCGACCGTCTATACCGTGACGATTCCCACGGGAACGCTTCGCAGTTCACTAACGGATAAGGTGATCATTACCTATGCCGATGGCAGCAAGAGCCTGGTTTCCGTTACGGGCAGTGTTGTTGCCGCGCCGGCGATCACGGTAGATCTTACGGCCGTTGACGAAACGCTGACCCATGGGGAAACAAAAACACTTCCGTTCTCCATCAAAAACACCGGCGCCGCGGCACTTGAACTGGCCGTG
The DNA here is from genome assembly GCF_003589925.1 of Chryseolinea soli. NCBI lineage: Bacteria > Pseudomonadati > Bacteroidota > Cytophagia > Cytophagales > Fulvivirgaceae > Chryseolinea > Chryseolinea soli. The sequence continues at coordinate 6,628,697 of NZ_CP032382.1, forward strand.
AGCGGTTCGGAATGGGCCATCACCGACATCGCCGATGTTGCCGTGACGACCCTGAGCATCCCCGACAATACCTATACGTGGAGAAGCTCGAAAGACGACACCGGCCCTGCATACCAATGGGTCGACCTCGTTGGAAAAGGTGAGTTCATTGACCCGAACGAAGCCATGGACCCGGACGATGAATCGAAATACTGGACCAAGGTTGATCTGGGTTGGTCTTTCAAATTCTATGGCGTGGACTATACGTCGCTTTATATCGGCGTGAACGGTGTCATCAGCTTTGACGCTGATCAACCCTGGGCATTCTGGTCGCAGAGCCTGCCCACGGCTGACGCGCCAAACAACATTATTGCTCCCCTCTGGGTACCCGGTGGCTTCGACACGTATTATAATCCGGAAACGTCGGGCATTTTCTACAAAGTGTATGACGATAAGATCATCATCTCCTTCGAGCGCATGGTGAATGCTTTCGGCATGGGCGATCCTATTTCCGTGCAAGCAATCTTGTACAAGAACGGAAGCATCAAATATCAATACCACAACACCGGTCAGCCCGAGCTGGTATCGCAATTCGGTGTGGTGGGTGTAGAGAACAAAACCGGCACCGAAGGCGTCGAGGTCTCCGCCTATCACAACCTGGAGATCCCCGAGGAAGGCCTGGCGTATGTGTTGACTCCCGCTACGAAGCGCACGCTCCCCGCGGGCAAAACGCTGAGCGGCACGCTGACGCTGGACGCCACCAATTTGTATGCCGGCGAATACAAGACTTCCCTGCACATCAACTCCAACGCGCCAAATCGCGAGAGCCTGGACAAGCCCGTGACCCTTACCGTGCTGGGGCAAGCCACATTCGTTGCCGATGAAGTAATCGACTTCGGCGAAGTGATGGCCTACACCACCACCTACGGCGACGGATCGACCGGCCCGATGGGTTATCAAAAAGAATTCACCGTGAGCAACACCGGCACGGCCAACCTAATCCTGACTGGCCTCGCCCTGGAAAGCGGCGACGGCACCATGGCACTGGAAGTGCTCGTGAACGGTATGTGGGGCCCCGAGTGGACGCCGATTGAATGGCTGAATACCTTGCCTATTCTGTTGCCTGAGCAAACTGCGCATCTGCGCGTTGACATCGCTCCCGATGGCACCGTGGCAACCCTCGCCGACAATGTGGTGATCACCACAGAAACCGACGTCTATAAAATTCCGGTGACGGGAACGGTGATCCTTCCCCCCGTGCTGGATCTCAACAAGGCACCCGTGAAAGTTTCATTCAACTTGCCTACAGAGACCGTGGAGCGCACCGTCACCCTCGGCAACCCGGGCGGAAAATCGGATCTGAAATATGAACTGAGCATCGACTACAAACGCGCGCCACAAACCGCGGCAACGGCAACCAACGAGACGATAACGTTAAGTGCAAAAGCTGCCGTGTTGTCGAAGGAAAGCGCACCGTCGGAGGTTACACCGTTGGATGAGCCCGGAGACTTTAACCGCGTTCTCAAATATGAGGAAGCCGAAAAAGCCGATGGCTATCTCGGGTTTAGCGGCGCGGAGGAATTCACGTCTTCGACACGCTTTAATGGCGGCGACAAAGGCTTTAACCTCACCCACGTGCAAACCTATTTCCGTCCCACGGAACTGACGACCGGCACGATCGAGGTAGAGATCCGTGCAGGTGGCACTACCGTGGTGAACGCGGTCTCCTTGCTGAAGATGAGCACCACCTTCAACGCACCGCCTCCGGGCGCCGGCCAATGGATCACCATTGCCCTCGACAAAGCGCAGCGGATCCTTCCCAACGAAGACTTCTATGTGCTGCTGACGTTCCCGATGGAATTGCAACATCCGCAAGGCTATGTGAAGAACTCGGAAACGTCGGAAAACCGCTTTATGTTTTTGAGCGAAGGCATCTGGGCCGACGTTCAAACCTATCCCTATGCCGACTTCCATGATTTTGGATGGTTAGTGCGTGCGGCCGAAACCACCTATGAGTCGTCGGCCTGGGTATTTATCGAAAATGAAACGTCGGGCACCCTGGCGGCAGACAATAGCCACCCCGTGAACCTGAAGTTTATTGGCGGGCCCGCCGTGGAAGGCGATCAGAAAGCAGACCTCGTGGTGCGTTCCAACGATCCGTATAAATCCCTGGTCACCGTTCCCTTGCAATTGCACATGAATCAGGCACCGCTCTTTACCGGCTTGCCAACGGTAATCACGTCCATTGCCGAAATGGAGACACTGGACATGACGCTGTCAGTGAAGGATCCCGAGAACAACACGTTTACCGTAACGGCCGGCGCTACTTACCCGAGACTGACCTATTCGATCACGGACAATGTATTGACCCTTCAATACAAACCGGACTACACCGATGCCGGCACGCATGAATTTGTGTTCGAAGCCAAAGACGAATTTGGCGCCAGCCGCACAGTGACGGTCAATGTCATGGTGGATAACACCAACCGCGCACCGAAGTTTGCCGGCACCACACACGACCTGAGCTACAACGGCAAGGGCGCGTTCGACGAACAAAACCTGGCCACCTTCTTTACCGATCCCGATGGCGACGCGCTCACGTTCACCGTGTCGACCGGCGATGAGGCCATCGCCAACGTGTTTGCTGCCGACGACAAATTTATTGTGAAGCCCATGGCCGTTGGCGAAACCAAACTCGCCTTTGCCATCACCGACAGCAACGGTGCCGTGTTGAAAGACACGCTCACCGTGACGGTGAACAACATCCTGGGCCTGGAGCAACCGGTGAACCAGGGCCTGAAGGTGTATCCCAACCCCGTGCAACACACAGCCCACGTATTGCTGAGCAGCGAATGGCATGGCAATCTGGTGCTGGAAGTGATGGATGCGAGCGGAAAGCTCTTCCTGCTAAAACAAACCGAAGCTGTTGCAGACGGTCTGTTGCTGGATGTGTCGTCGCTGCAAAAAGGATTTTACTTGTTGCGCGTGACCGCCAAAGACAAACACGGCGTAGTGAAGCTTATTAAAGATTAAACCAAACCGGAGCCTAAACCCCACCTACCCGGCCGGCGCTTGCTCAGGCGCCGGCTCGGGTTAACGGGCGGTCCCTAACCTCTACGAACATGAAGAAGATCTTAAGTACAATATTTCCCGCAGGGCTGATGGTGATGCTCATCGCTTGCCACAGCGACGAAGCGGAAAGCGCCTACGAAAAAAACGTGAATGCGATCACCTCCGTGGCCTGGACGCATCCCAGCGTGACCAACAGCGCCGACGGCGACCTGTCGGCCAACTATGCTGACTTTGCCATCCTGTTCACGAAGCAGGAAGCGAATGGGTTTGCCGGTACGTTCGTTGTTTCCAATGGGGGCTATGCCTTTACGGAGGTGACGGGCCGCTGGAAATTCAACGACGCCCTGACGGAGCTGCAGTTCGATTCCGGCAAGACCATGACCTTCACGGTAGACGAAAATCACTTGTCGCTCGATTTCACCGTGGCTCCTCCGACTGGGGGGAGAACGGATGGCTTGAGTGGCCATTTTGTGTTTGCCTTCACGAAATAAACCAGCCAACCGTTGTTGTATGTATCCTTAAACCAGGGGGCGGCGTTTGTCGCTTCCTGGTTTTGTGTTTTTTGAACCGGCACGTCGGTTTAGGATGGCCAGGCGAACTTCCGTGCAGGGGTATGCAAACGCCAGCATTTTTTCAGCTATTTTTGATTTGAATCGCCCAAGGACCGGATCCGGAAGGATGCCGAACGTTTGAAGTAACGCGGTAACCATGTCACCACTCGCCTTCATTAAGAACATCGCTTGGTATGGCACCTCGCCCCGCTTCCCCCATTGGAAGAACCGGACGATCATCAATACCAATGGCATGGCTTTCATCCTGGCCGCCGTGGCCGGATTGCTCACGGTCGCCACCATCCTGACCCATCCCTTCGAGCGGGCATTCCTGGTCCTGATCTTTATGACCCTGTTCAATGTCTGTCTCCCCTGGATCAACAAAGCGGGGCACTATACACTCAGCCGGCACCTGCTCACGCTCAATGCCATCGTTGGAGCCCTGACGATTACCCTTCTCCGCAAACTCACGCCAGCCGGCGAAGACGCGATGGGACTCTTCTATCAACCGCGCGCCGCCATGTTGGTCATGGCGATCATCCCGTTTGTGGTCTTCCACTTCAGCGAGCGACGCCACCTGATCATCAATTTGCTGATCGGCTTTCTGGGGCTGGTGCTCTTTGATCCCATACACATTTTTTTTGGTGTAGGCTACTACCAACTCGGTCATCCCGAACCCGACTACTACTTCACCAACGTGATCTATCTCTGTCTCTATTTTTTTGTTGTGATCGGCGTCGGTTTCCTGAAGCGGATGATGGAGACCTATGAGCGCCGGAACGAAGAGCTGATCGAAAAATTGAACGCCGCCAAGCGTCAGGCCGAAGCACAAAACGAGCAACTGGAAAGTAAAAGCTACATCCTTAGTCAGCTGCTCGATAAGAAAGACAACGACCTCACTGACATCACCGAAGAATTGGCCCGCTACAACCAGGAGCTGATGCAATACTCTTACACCATCTCTCACAACCTCCGCGGTCCCGTGGCCAGCATGCTCGGGCTGCTGGAGCTCCAAAAGCTCAACACCGGCGACCTGGACACGCGCGAACTGCTGGACCACATGGAGAAATCCGTTCTCAACCTCGACCACATCATCCGCGACCTGAACCGCATCGTGGACGAGCGGCAAAATAAATTTCACGTGCGCGAAGATGTGAACCTGGAAACGGAAACCAACCTGATCATGGCGTTATTGGACGACCACATTCATGACTACGGCGTGACTATACGCAAAGACTTCAGTCGTATGCCCGCCGTCTTTGCCGTACAGGCCCGGATCAACTACATCCTCCTCAGTCTGATCTCGAATGCCATTCAATACCGGTCGCCGGACCGTGCCCCGGAGATCTGGCTAAGTTCGTATCCGGAAAAAGACTGTGCTGTAATAGAAGTGCGCGACAATGGTGTGGGCATCAATATGAAGCGTTATCAGGAAAGGTTGTTCAAACCTTTTCAACGTTTTCATCCGCATGCTTCCGGAAAAGGACTGAGTTTATACCTGGCAAAACTTCAAATAGAAAAAATGAACGGGAGGATCACCGTGGAGAGCTCGCGCGATATCGGCACTTCTTTTAAGGTTTATTTACAAAATACTCCGAAGGAAGACCGGTAGAATAGCGCTGCGTATTATTTCTTCTCCGGCTTCAACCACACCACACGCTGCAAGGGTGTATGTTCCATTCCGATCACGTCGCGATAAAGATCAGGTCGTCGGGCTTGGATGTAGCGATAGCCTCCGGCTTGTGTAAGTTTTTCCGGGGTCAACGTTGCCGTCACCACTTCATCGCCTAGCGTTCGGCATTCGGTGAGGATATCTCCAAACGGGTCGAGGATCATGGAGCAGCCGTTCTTTAGCTGGTCGTCGTCCATGCCGATGGGGTTGGCAAACACGGCATAGACCGCGTTGTCGTAGGCCCGTGCGGGGAGCCATTTCATAAGCCATCCCCTGCCCTTCATGCCATCGAACTCCAGGCGCAAGGACGTGGGATCTTTTTCGCGGTTCTTCCAAAGGGCCGGATCGACAAAGCCCGCGCCGGGTCGTGTTGAGGGGGTGCACATGGTGACATGGGGCATAAAAATAACCTGTGCACCTAAAAGCGTGGTGGCCCTCACATTCTCGACGATGTTGTTATCATAACAAATGAGCACACCAAATTTCCATCCTTCCCATTCAAACACGGTATAGGCTTCACCGGGCAACAAGTTGGGATTGATGAACGGATGCAACTTCCAATGCTTGGCGACCAGGCCATTCTTGTCCACACAGACATAGGCTTTGTGAAGTTGGTCGTCTTCATCTTTTTCAAACAAGCCCGCGAGCACTGCGATATCGTATTTTTTGGCAATCCCCTGCAGCCGGTCAATGGAAGGCCCCTGCGGTATATACTCAGCCAAATCCAACATCTGCTGTCGCGACAAGTGCCGGGCGAATGTATAGCCCGTCACGGAGCATTCATGAAACGCCACCATACGCGCCCCCTGTGCCACGGCCTTGGCACACAGCCGGTCGATCGTCGCCAGATTATACTCCTTGTCCCCACTCCGATTTTCAAACTGAGCCGTAGCAATTTTTATATCTTCCATGATCCATTATATTTTATACTCTCACAAACCGTCGCATCGCTTTTATGTCGCCGTTGTTGGAGTTTCTTCTCCAACAACAGCAGCTTCGTCAGGTCATTCCCAACACCAGCATTAACATCCCTCTCCTACCGCACCGCCGTGCTCACCAAATACCACGCCCCATGCGGCAGCCACTGTTCCGCCCAACGCCAATCATCGTCTTTACCGGTCTTCAGATAGCTCAGATCATAATCAATACCATCCTCATCCTCGAATCCACCCGTAATGCCATTGCAGATGCCGCCCGGTGCATTCGTGTATTGATACGTACCGAAGAACATATACGCAATGTTGTTCCGCCCGGTTCCATGCAACATGCTGGCATCATACGGATTTAACCCCAGGATCCAATTGAGTTGATTCCAGGCGTAGGTCTGCAGTTGATTGTAGAAAGCAGCGTCGTCTTTAAAGTAAGGTGCTGCCAGGCGGGCTGCCGTCGCCAGCGAGCCGAGGCGTGCATTTTCACCTTGCCACCAGGGCGCAGCTTCCGTGTCGTGGGGAAAGAAGAACGTCGTGCGCTTCACGCCGTCTTTGTTTTGCACGAGTTGACGGGCATAGCCAAACGGGTTGTTGATCTCACGGGTAACTTCCAACTCGAACGCGAGCGACTTCCGTACCGTCTCCAACACCTTCTTCCGCGTTGCTTCATCGGCTACGGGAAGATAGTTCACCAGCGACACCACGGGCAACCCGGCGTCGGCCGCGTGAAAGAAGGGGCGAACGCCATCGTCGGCGCGCCAATAGTTTTTATAGGTGCCGGTGGTAGTGAGGCGATCCATGAGATTTTTCGCGCGTTTGTCGGCAGCCTGTTTATAGACCGGTTTCTTCGTAACCTTATAGAGTTCAGTAGCGCCCATCAGGGCACAATAGTCGTCAAGAATGTTCTCTTTACCATCGTTTGTATACGCCACATTGTTCTTCTCGAGGAAAGCAAACGCATCTTCCGCAGCTTTCAAATAGTCGGCCGATGTAAAATCGCCCGACACCGGGTATGTGCTGGCCATGGCCAGCGCGGCAATGGACACACCGGCGCCGGCCCGATAGCTCACTTCGTAGGTCGCCTGGTTTTGAACGCTCTCGATGTTGCCATAGTTGGTCTTGTCTTTTGTCTCGATGGTTTTGATGGCGTAGCCTTTGTGATCCTTGCCGATCTTGCGGTCTTCCGGTTTCTTCTCGGGACCGGGACCGGACACCGAACGATAGAAAGATCCATTCGGATTTTTAACCCGCACCAGGTAATCGGCGCCAAACATGGCTTCGTCCAGGGTCTTGCGTTTGTATTGTTTGAAAGCCACATCGTTGCGGGCGTCCATCAGGGCATAGGTCCTGAACAGGCTCCACACGGTGAGCGAGATCTGTTGCGGGTTGAAGTAGGTGGAGAACGACAGGTGTGACAGGTGCTTGCCATAATCGCCCGTGGCATCATACCAGCCGCCGTGAGCGTCAACATGTGTGTCCGTGTCTTCGAGTTTCACATTGCTGTCGGCTTTGTCGAGCAAGCCCGAGGCGCGCTGTCCTTTGAAATAATACACGACGTTCGACAGGGTGTTCCGCTCCAACAGGTCTTTTTGGATGACAAACGGAAACGATTGGATGGTGCCGCCGTTGGTGGCGCACTCGATGATGTAGGTGCCCTCTTTTGTCACCGCGTCGAAGTCAACGGTCCAGAAGTGCCAGTCCTTCCATTTTTTCACGGGGCCGGTCTTTGTGGCGTTGCCGGAAAACACCGGGGTGTTGGTGGTGTAATCTTTTATGGAGAAGGTGGTCACTTCATCGGAGGCTTTGCCTTGTATGACGGCGTGCTTCGGCCCCGTGGCTTCGTAGCCGAGGTGGTTGATGAGCACTCTTGCTTTTTGGGCCAAGGTGGTTTGTGTGATGAGCGCGAAGAGGCTCACTAAAATCAGGTGCACAAGGCGGGAAGATCTTTTCATAAGTAGGGATTGAATTTCGGATATAACATTATTCATGTTTCAGGCGAATTCAAATAGCGGGGAGAATAATTTTTTTGAAGAAGATGGATGTGCGGTTAAAACTTGGTTCCAGTTCGTTTATGTGCGCGTGTGTAAGAAATACATTTAAACATTCTCTATTGCTAAAGCCTTTGGCGAGCAGGCTTCACCTTCGCTAAAGCTCCTGTCTTCGCTAAAGACACGACGGGTAAGTCAAAGATTGTCGACACTTTCATATCCTTGTGCCCCGACTTTTGTCGATACAGTTTTCCTTACCACTGTTCGGTGTGTGCGTGTGCGCATTTTTTTAAATCGATTGGAAAATTGTTTTCCTACCGCACAAAAAATATTCGGGCGCTTCGGCACAGTTATGTGGGACAATTCCACAGCAGAATATTTATATTCGTCGTGACAGTGGGATACCGCTGTTTTTGGTTCATCGACAAATCCTAACCACTAAACCTATATGTTAAATCGCAGACAACTTATCCAACGCCTCTCCGGCTTTCCCCTGCTGGGCGGGCTGTTTGCTGCCACATCCCTACCCACGCTCACGGTTGCCGGCACACCCAAACAGGCACCCAAGCGCGACCTTTATAAAGAGCTCGGCATACGCACCTTTATTAACGCCGCCGGCACGCTCACCTTCATGACCGGTTCACTCATGCACGACGAAGTGCTGGACACCATCACGGGCAGCGCCAAGGACTTCTGTATGCTGGACGAAGTGCAGGACAAAGTAGGCGAACGCATCGCCAAGCTGGTACACTCCGAAGCCGCTGTAGTCACCTCGGGAGCCTTCTCGGGCATGACCCTGGGGTTGGCGGGTATCCTCACCGGTATGGATCAAAAGAAAGTACCGCAGCTTCCCCACCTGGAATACACCGGGATGAAATCGGAAGTGATCTGCCAAAAGGCACACGATATCGGATATAATCAAGCCTTGACCAATACGGGTTGTAAGATCGTGCAAGTAGAGACCGCCGAAGACGTGGCCAAGGCCGTGAACGAACGCACCGCCGTGATGCACTTCCTCAACATCGAAGCCGACAAAGGCAAGATCATGCACGAAGAATGGGTAGCCCTCGGAAAGAAGTTTGGCGTCCCCACATCCATCGACATCGCAGCCGACGTGCCGCCGGTGAGCAACCTCTGGCGCTTCAACGATATGGGTTTCGACTTCGTGGTCGTCTCCGGTGGAAAGGCCATGCGCGGCCCTCAGAGTGCGGGCATCCTCATGGGGAAGAAAGATCTTATTGCCGCCGCCCGCCTGCACATGGCTCCCCGCGGTTCGACCATCGGTCGCGGCATGAAAGTAAATAAAGAAGAGATCCTGGGCATGTATGTGGCCTTGGAGAAGTATGTGAACGCCGATCACGACAAAGAATGGAAGGAATGGGAAACGGCAATTGCTGTTATCCAGAATGCCGTGAAGCCGCTCAACGGTGTGACCACCGAAATACATGTGCCCCCGCTGGGCAACCATACCCCTACCCTACGCATCGCGTGGGACAAAGAGAAAGTGAAGACCACCGACAAAGATCTGAAGGAAGCCTTGCGCGGCGGCACCCCTTCGATCGAAGTGGGCAACGCCGGCGAGAATGCCATCAATGTGACGGTGTTCATGCTGAAGCCCGGCCAGGAAAAGATCGTGGCCACCCGTCTGAAGGAAGAATTATCAAAAGCTTCTGCATAGCGAACGACGGCACACTATGATGAACAGGCTTCTCCTTTTTGTATTGCTTGTCGGTTGTCATCGTGTGGTCTTCGCGTTTCGCCCCGTCGCCGATTCGGCAACGATCGTGGTGAAGAAGACTGCCGATTTCAAGGTCAATGGTGAAGGCACGGCGCCCGCCTGGGCCAATGCCGCGTGGATACCCGTGACCGTTCAGGAATCCCCCTCCGGCAAATCCATGCCCACGCGGGCCAAAGTGTTGTATTCGGATAAAGGCGTGTATTTTCTGTTTGTCAGCGAAGATCAAAAACTCACGACCACGCTGACGGAAGACTTTGTTGGTTTGTGGAAGGAAGATGTGGTGGAAGTGTTCCTCTGGCCCGATCAAAGCATGCCGGTTTATTTTGAATACGAGCTTTCTCCCATGAACTATGAGTTGCCCATCCTGGTGCCCAATTTCAAAGGACGCGCCATGGGATGGCAGCCGTGGCATTATGCCGATGAACGCAAAACCCAACACGCCACCAGTGCGCAGGGCGGTGAGAAAAAAAGCGGCGCGTCCGTCAAAAGCTGGACGGCCGAGATCTTCATACCCTTCCGGTTGTTGGGCCCGCTCGTGAGCGGCACTCCAAAGCCTGGCGATCGTTGGCGCGCGAACCTTTATCGCATCGACTACGACAACGGAGCCACCTACTACGCCTGGCGCCACACCAGCATGGTGAAGGGCTCCAACTTTCACGAATACGACCGATTTGGTACCCTCTTATTTGAATAACCATCCCAGACCAAACCTCTACCCCCTGCATGATCCTGACGTTAACCCGCAGCCGGCCTTTCAAAGTGATCTTACTCCTGTTTGTCGTTTTCACGCTCACGCGTTGTAAAGACAAACTTCCCCCCGGCGATCCCGGCAACGGAGGCCTCTTGCTCCCGCGCGGATTCGAAGCCGTGGTGGTGGTCGATAGCTTAAGAGGCCGCGCCCGTCAGCTCGCCGTGAATGACAACGGCGACATCTATGTGAAGTCGCGCTTCTCCAAACCCGACGCCCGCAACGTCGTCCTGCGCGACACGAACGGCGACGGCAAAGCCGACAGCATCAAAGAGTTCGGGAGCTATGAAAAAGAAAGGACGTATGGCACCGCCATGCGCGTCCACAAGGGTTATCTCTATCTCAGTTCAGAACTCACTGTGTATCGCTACAAGTTGACGCCGGGTAAGATGGTCCCCGAAGACTCCATCGAGACCATTGTGATCGATGATCACGAACACGGCTCGCACGAACACATCGCCAAACCCATTTGCTTTGACAACAACGGTCACCTGTATGTGCCCTTCGGCGCGCCTTCTAACTCCTGCCAGATCATGAACCGGACGCCACAAAATCCCGGTCAAGATCCTTGCCCGCAACTGGATCTACACGGCGGTGTGTGGCGCTTTGATGAGAACAAACCGCGCCAGACACAAAAAGACGGCATCAAGTTCGCGACCGGCATCCGCAGCGTTGTGGCCATGGAATGGAACCCGATGGACGACAATCTTTACCTCGTCATGCACGGCCGCGACGACTTGTTGAGACTCTGGCCCAACCTCTTCTCACCCTGGCAAAGCGCCGTCTTGCCGGCGGAAGAGTTCCTGAAAGTGACCGAGGGCGCTGACTTCGGATGGCCGTATTGCTATTATGATCAATTGAAAGAAAAGAAAGTGCTGTCCCCGGAGTACGGTGGCAACGGCGACTCGGTCGGACGCTGCGATCAGTTCCAAAAACCACTCATGGGTTTTCCCGGGCACTGGGCTCCGAATGATCTGTATTTTTACAAAGGCGATCAGTATCCTGAACGATATAAGCAAGGCGCATTCATCGCCTTTCACGGATCTACCAATCGCGCACCCTATCCGCAGTCCGGTTACATCATTGTGTTTGTGCCGTTCAAAGACAACAAACCGACCGGTCAGTGGGAAGTGTTTGCTGATGGCTTTGCCGGCGTAGATCCCGTCGTGGATGTGAGCGATGCGGTCTATCGTCCCATGGGCATTGCTGAAGGTCCCGACGGCTCGTTGTATATTTCCGATACGGAGAAAGGAAAGATCTGGAGGATCATGTACAAGGGCGACAAAGCCAAGTTTGGCGCCGAAGACCTGGCGGATATGGAGAAACGCAAACAAGCCACCAACGTTCGCAACCCTGATCCGATCAACGACAACCTCGACAAAGGGAAGGCCGTGGGTGGACAAAAAATTTACGAGACCTATTGCGCCACGTGTCACCAGAAGAACGGCAAGGGGGCCTCCGGAAGATTCCCGCCGCTGATCAACACCGAGTGGGTGAACGGTGACAAAAAACGATTGATTGGCATCGTGCTGAATGGCATGGAAGGCAACCTTGAAGTGAATGGAGAAACCTTCGTCAACGCCATGCCCCAGCACAGCTTCCTTAGCGACGAAGACGTGGCCAAGACGCTGACCTACATTCGCCAGAATTTCGGCAACAAGGCCAGCGCCGTGGAAACCGACGAAGTGACCGCCGTTCGCAAAAAGCTTCCGAAGAAATAGAAAATAGTTTTTTTAATTTATGATTTAACCTTTAAACAATACCCAAAATGAAAGAACAAAGAAGATCGACCCTCAAAAAATTGTTTGCTTCCGCAGCCGGCCTTGTCGGGCTTGGCATCGCCTCCGCTAAAGCCGACGCAACGCCAGAAAAAGAAGTGTTCAACGTGGTGAAAGACGACCAGGATGTACCGCTCTTCTCCGGTTCCACCAAGTTCAACAACCTGGTATTCATCGCCGGCAAAGGCGCCCACTTCGAAGGCGACATCACGGCCCATACCAAACACGTATTGGACGAGTTGGAGAAAGAACTCGAAAAGGCTGGATCGTCCATGAAGAAAGTGCTGAAATGCAGCGTATTCCTTCACGACCTCAACGACTACAAAGCGATGAACGAAGCCTACAAAGGCCGCTTTGGCGATAAGCCCCCGGTGCGTACAACGGTAGCTGTATACGGCGGAGTTCCCGGCGACTCGCTGGTGGAAATTGACTGCATCGCTTATATCTAAATCTTATCCTCCGGAGGAAGTTTTATTACTACGAAACCTAAACATTCAAACAGACATGCTTCGAAAATATATTCTATCCCTTTTAACCGTGCTTTGTTTCGCCGTGTCGTTACAAGCACAAGACTATACCCTATTGATCAAAGGCGGGCATGTCATTGATCCGAAGAACAATATCGACGACATCATGGACGTGGCCATCAAGGATGACAAGATCGCCCTGGTGGCCAAGAACATCGACGCCAAAAAAGCGGCGCAGGTGGTCGACGCCAAAGGCATGTATGTCACGCCGGGCGTTATCGATATTCACTCACACAACTTCTTCGGCACCCAGGAAAATCATTACCTGGGCGACGGATTCGAAGCGCTTCCTCCGGATGGCTTTACCTTCCGGGCCGGTGTGACCACGGTGGTGGATTGCGGCGGTGCCGGATGGAAAACATTCGACACCTTTAAGGCAAACGTCATCGCCCATTCGAAGACCCGTGTGCTTTCCTTCCTCAACATTGTGGGTGAAGGTATGCGCGGCGGCCCTTACGAACAAAACCTCAACGACATGGACGCCAAGCTGACGGCCATGGTGGTGAAACAACACCGCGAGATCGTCGGCATTAAAGTCGCGCACTATACCGGTGCGGAGTGGGATCCGGTGGATCGCGCCGTAGAAGCCGGCAAAAGTGCCAACGTGCCGGTGATCGTGGACTTCGGTGGACACATTCCCAACCTGAGCATCCAGGAACTCTTCACCAAGCACCTCCGCCCCGGCGACATCTTCACACACACCTTCGCGCGCCTGGCAGGACGCCAGCCGATCGTGGGTCCTGATGGAAAAATTCTTCCCTTCGTCGTGGAAGCCCAACGCAACGGCATTGTGTTTGACGTGGGACACGGCGGCGGAAGCTTCACGTTCGTGCAAGCCATACCCGCATTGAAGAGCGGTTTCTTTCCCAACACCATCAGCACCGACCTGCATACCGGTAGCATGAACGCCGGGATGAAAGACCAACTCAACGTGATGTCCAAATTCCTCAGCATGGGCATGCCGCTGCAGCAAGTGATCAAAGCCTCGACCTGGAGCCCCGCCCAAGTGATCCATCGCGACGACCTCGGTCACCTCACCGCCGGTGCCGGCGCGGATGTCGCGGTCTTTAGTGTGTTGACGGGAAAATTCGGATTCATCGACTCCAGTGGCGCCAAATTCCAGGGTACGCAGAAATTTGATTGTGAGCTTACGCTGCGCGATGGCAAAGTCGTGTGGGATTTGAATGGTATCTCCAGACCGGCGTGGGACGCGCCGGAGAAAAAGTAAAAAATACATTTAACCTCAGAGACGCAAAGGCGCAAAGAAAGACGCGGAGGTAGCTTGGCGTTTAACTTTGCGCCTTTGCGTCTTTCTATGCTCGCCGACTTGCCCATTGTAGCTTTAGCGAAGACGGGAGCTTAGCGAAGGTGAGGACGGCTTAAATGGTATTTACGCTACGCATGGGCAAGCGCTACAATATCGGGCACCTCCAATATCTTCTTATCCGTGCCAACCGTCACCGTACGGATCATCGCCTTTCCCACCTCCGCCAGCGTGCAGAAATATTTCGGAAAGAGCTTACGGCTCACGGGAAACATCCAGTTCACATATTTATAAAACGATAGCACATTCTTCAACCCCGGCGTAGGCAACATAAATCCCGGCCGGAACGCAATGGCTTGTTTGAAGGGCAGCTTGAACAGGTCGTTTTCCGTTTTTCCTTTCACACGCGCCCACATTCCCTTGCTCTCGGTGGAGTCGGTGCCAGCCCCGGAGACATAGCAAAACGTCATGCCGGGATTTTGTTTGGACAATATCGTCGCCAAGTGCAGCGTGAGCGTGTAGGTCATTTTTGTATACTCCGGTTCCTTCATCCCCACCGACGAAACTCCCAGGCAAAAAAAGCAGGCGTTGTAGCCCGCGAGCTGGCTTTGGATGGGCGTGAGATCAAAAAAATCGGCGTGGACGATCTCCTTTAGCTTAGGATGGGTCACACCGCTGGGCTTGCGGGTGATCACCAGCACGGCTTCCACGGCGCTATCTTGCAAACATTCGTGCAACACGCCCTCTCCTACCATGCCGGTAACGCCGGTGACGATCGCTCTTACAGTGGTCTTCATTTTGTTTTTGTCTTTAGGAATATTGATTTACTTAAAAATTATCGCTTGATCAAGCCTCCTCCCCTTAGGAGATATCATCGCCGTACAGACTCTTGCAAGTGCCTTTACTTAGCGGTAAATTAGGAAACAACCAACCCCCACCGCTATGCCAGTATATTTCTATGTACTTTTTGCAATAGGGCTTTTCACCAGCGACGAGCCTCCCTTTCAACCCCAGGTGGTCGACGATTCCATATCCATCGGCTATGGCCTGGCTATCGGGGATGTAGACGGAGACGGAAAGCCGGATATTTTATTGGCCGACAAAAAACAATTTGTCTGGTATCGCAACGGCGACTGGAAGCGCTTCCTGATGGCCGAAAACCTCACCGCCTCCGACAACGTCTGCATCGCCGCCCGCGACATCGACCGCGACGGCAAAGTGGAAGTGGCCGTCGGTGCCCAATGGAATCCCTCGGAGACGGCCGATACCGTGAAGTCAGGCGCCGTTTTCTACCTTTCCCGTCCCAACGATCCAACCCAGCCCTGGAAAGCCACGGCGCTTCACCACGAGCCCACCGTGCACCGCATGCGTTGGGTCAAGGTCGGCCCTACGCAGTTCCACCTCGTGGTCGTGCCGCTTCATGGCCGGGGAAACGCTAATGGCGCGGGAGATGGTGTGAAGGTCCTGGCCTACATTCCCCCCACGAAGCAACTCGACGACGCCACAAAATGGAAGTATGCCCTGATCGACCGCTCCATGCACCTCACCCACAACCTCGACGTGATCCCGGAGCGAAAAAATGAGTCCATCTACATCGGCGGGAAAGAAGGGATCAAAGCCTTTTACTACGACGGCAAAACCTGGAAACCCGGTCCCGTAGTTGTTGGAGACAAAAGTTTTGGCGAAGTACGCCGGACAACCTCCGGAAACGAAACCCTTGTCGCCGCTGTGGAGCCGATGCACGGAACGGACCTCACGCTCTATGCATCTTCGGGAAAAACAAATACCTTCTCGCGAAACGTGTTAACCACAGGACTCAACCAAGGCCATGCGCTGGCCGTGGGCGATCTTATGGGCCTGGGCAATAGCCAGGTAGTGGTGGGCTGGCGTGAGCCGGATGCCGATAAAAAAACGGGTATCAAAATGTTCATTCCCGCCAACAGCACCTACACCCAATGGAACGCCGTCGCCATCGACGACAATGAAATGGCCTGCGAAGATCTACAGGTGGCCGATTTGAATGGCGACGACAAAAAGGAAATCATCGCCGCCGGAAGAGCGTCGCACAACCTGAAGATCTATTGGAATCATTCACCCGCAAAATAAAAGCGTTCCAGGTTAGCGGGTAACCTGGAACGCTTTCTATGTTTCGACAAAATGTTTGTCTGCGCTTGGGCTTATGCCGGTTTTTTCAGCGAGGCAATCCAGCGATCGATCTTTCCTTCCAACACATTGAGCGGTATGCCACCCGAGTCCAATACCTGGTTGTGGAATTCGGAGATGTTGAATTTGTCGCCGAGTTCTTTCTCCGCCTTGGCGCGCAACTCGCGAATTTTCAACTGGCCGATCTTGTAAGACAACGCCTGGCCGGGGATGGCCATGTAGCGCTCGATCTCGGCCACGATAGACTGTTCCGTTCTTGCTTCATGATCTTTCGAGTATTGAATGGCTTGTTCGCGTGTCCAGCCTTGCGTATGAATGCCGGCATCGACCACGAGGCGGATGGCGCGGTGCATCTCGGCACTCAACATGCCGAAGTATTGATACGGATCGGTGTACAATCCCAATTCCTTACCCAGCGATTCTGAATACAATCCCCAACCTTCGGCATAGGCGCTGTAGTTGGTGATGGTCCTGAATTTCGGGAGCGTTGTATTTTCCATCTGCAACGCGATCTGGTAGTGGTGGCCGGGAATGGCTTCGTGCAGGAACAAGTCTTCGTCGGAAAGGATGTTGTATTTCTTTACGTCGGGAATGGGTACATAAAACACACCGGGACGACTGCCGTCCTTGGAGCCGGGGTTATACTCGGCACTGGCCGATGCCTCGCGGAACGCTTCCGTGCGCCGTACCTCGAAAGGTGTCTTCGGTGCCTTGGAGAACAGTTTGACGAGGTTGGGCTTCATGCGCTCGTGGATTTCGTTGAAGTGGGCGATCACTTGCTCGGGCTTGGTGAACGGTGTCAGTTCCTTTTTTGTGCGCAGGCTCAGGAAGAAGGCTTTGAGATCGCCTTTGAATCCTACTTGCTCTTTCACGGCTTCCATTTCTTTGGTGATCCGGTCCACTTCGCTTTTACCGAGGGCAAAGATCTCGTCGGCAGGTTTTGTGGTCGTGGTGTAGAGTCGGATCAGGTAGTTGTAGTAATCTTTTCCGCCGGGAATTGCATCGATACCCGATTTGTCGGTGGCCGCTTTGAGGTAATCGGTTTCCAGGAATTGTTTGATCTTATGATGGGCCGGAATGATGTGCTTTTCGATCATCTCGGTGTAGGCCTTTGTGAGACGGGCTTTATCGTCGGCCGAAAAATCGGCGGGCATGTTTTTGATCGGTGTGTAGAACAAGTGGTCTTTCACCGGGCCATGGTCCATCGAAGCAAACTGAGGAATGGTTTTCTGCACCAGCACTTTCGGAAGCACATAACCTTCTGCAATGCCTTTCTTCATGTTCACTAATGCGGTGTCGCACCAGGCTTCGTATTTATGCAAACGCGAGAGCCAGTTGTCATAGTCTTGCACCGTCTTGAACGGATGGATGCTGGCGCCGCTGGCCATTTGTCCCACGAACAAGTGCATGGCCGAGAACTGATTCACCGGCATGAGATAGTCCTTGAACTTGAGGCCGTCCAACGCGATGTCGCACTCCCACAGCAACACGTCGTAATTCATTTGGTCGTCTTCCGACAGGCTGGCGCGATCATAGGCGGTGACACGGTCGCGATAGCGTGTGTAGAGTTCTTTCACCTGGTTGCGATAGTCGGCCGTCAGCGTGTTGGGCAACAAACTATCGTACCGGTTGTCGCCGATAACGGTAGCGTTGAGGGGAGAAAATTTCAGGTAGTCTTCATAGAAATCGCTCACCAGGGTGTCGAGCGTGGGCTTGATCGCCGCTACTTCCGATTTCGGGACCTTGTTACAGGCCGCCATGAACAACAGCATCGGGAGGCTTAGCAAAACGAGTTTTCGCATAGTGTTGAGGTTTAGGTTTTGGATGGGGTTGAGTTATTTAACGTGTCGTTCTCAAAGTAAAGAAAGATTTTCACAGACGCGAAATCTTTTCGTCACTATAAAGTTTCGCTCCGGGGTTAACACGCCAAAACGGAAAAAGCCGGTTGTTCACCGGCTTTTCTCCTGTTTTATGTTCGGATCATTTCATAAACGCTCACCCAAACTCACCCCTTTCAGTTCCTCCTGTTTGGTGAACGGCTGGTTATACAACCGTTTGCCCAAGGCTTTGAACAGGGCGTTGGCCACGGCTCCCCCAGTGGGTGGCAGTGCGGGTTCGCCAAGACCGGTGGGATCGATGCCGTTGTTCACAAAATGAACGTCGACGGCCGGCACTTCCTTCATGCGGATAAGGCGGTAGTTGTTAAAGTTCTTTTGCTCTGCGGCCCCGTCCTTAAATGTGAGGCTTCCAAACAGGGCATGACCCAATCCATCCGTTACACCACCCCGCACCTGCTGGTTGGCGCCGCTGATGTTTACCACCACGCCACAATCGGCCGCGGCATGGATCTTTTCCAGCACGGGCTTTCCTTTTTTCATCTCGATCTCGGCCACCTGGGCCACATAAGAGCGATGCGAGAAATAAACGCTGAATCCCTGCGACACCCCTTTCTTTTTGCCCCACTGCGATTTCTCCACCACCAGGTCGATCACGCCCTTCATGCGGTCGATGTCGTACTTGATGGCGCCCACGGGTGTGGTCTTTGCTTTGGCCAGCAGGTCAAGCCGGAAGGCAACAGGATCTTTGCCCGCGGCCATGGCCACTTCGTCGATGAACGCCTGCTCGGCAAACGCCAGGAAGTTGGTGATCGGCGCGCGCCATGCACCGGTGGTGATGGGCGATTTATGTTCTATGGATTCGATGAGCAAATTATCTACAGCGCCCGACGGAAAATTATCTTCACGCGTGCAGTTGCCGGCATTGATGCCCACGCCTCTCAGCTTGTAGCCCACGAGGTTGCCCTTCGCATCCAAGGCTGCCGAAAAGCGATAGCGCACGGCCGGTCGATAGCTGCCACCGGTCATGTCGTCTTCGCGTGTCCAGATCACTTTCACGGGCGCCTTGATGAGGCTCGATAGCTCGGCGGCTTCCAGCACATAGTCAGCTTTTAATCTCCGGCCAAATCCACCACCCAGACGCGTCAACTCCAGGGTGATCTGTTCCGGTGGTATGTTGAGCAACTTGGCGGTCTCGTTGCGCGCCATATCGGGTGTTTGCGACGGCCCCACCAGTTCAACACCATCGGGGCGCACATGCGCAAAGAAGTTCATGGGCTCCAGCGGACTGTGCGACAGGAATGGACATTGATATTCCTTGGTGATCACTTTCGCTGCCGTTTTGAATGCAGCATCCGCGTCGCCATCCTTGCGCTTTACCGACACCACGTTGGGGTCGTTGCTGTCTAACAATTTTTTGAAGAGCTGATCGTGATCGGTGGTGCTCTCCAAGGCTGCTGCACCATCGGGTTCGTATTCGACCTTCAACGCCTTGCGTGCTTTATTCACTTGCCAGGTGGATTTACCCACCACGGCCACATTGTTCTTGAACGTGACCACATCCACAATTCCGGGCATGGCTTTGGCCGCTGCGGCATCGACGGATTTTATTTTTGTACCAAAAGCAGGTGGACGCTGGAGCATGGCAAAGAGCATACCTTCGCGATAAAAATCCAGGCCATACAACGGCTTGCCCGTGATCATCTGTTTGTTGTCGACATTGCGCACAGCCGTGCCGATCAACTTGAAGTCCTTTTTATCCTTCAGCTTTACTTCGGCCGGCACAGCGATAGCCGAAGCGTCGGTGGCCAGTTCGCCATAGGTGGCCTGGCGTCCACTTTCCTTGTGATAGACGACACCTTTCTCGGCCGTCAACGACGACGACGGAACATTCCATCGCTTGGCCGCAGCCTCCAGGAGCATGTAGCGCGCGGTGGCGCCGGCCTTGCGCAGGCGTTCCCAACTGTGGGGAATGGCGCCGCTGCCGCCGGTGACCTGGCGTTCATATTTTTTTGTATCGAGCATGGCCTGCTGCACGCGCACTTTCGTCCAGTCGGCGTCCAGTTCTTCGGCGACGACCATGGGGAACGATGTTTTGATATTTTGCCCCAGCTCGGGGTTGGGCGAGAATATGGTGATCACATCTTCGGGTGAGATCGACAGGTAGCTGTTGAATGAAATATCGCTGCCGGCTACCGTGCCGCCGTGGATCACATTCATGATCTTCGCTTCGGCGCTTTCCCAATGAAAGCCCAGCACGAGGCCACCGCCGGCCGCTGCGGCCAGCTTCAGAAAATCACGTCGACTTGTTTTTGGTATGGAGGTCATGGCGTGGATTATTTAAGTTTGGTAGAGGCCAGGGCAACTGCTTCGCGGATGCGATGATACGTGCCACAACGGCAAATGTTGCCATGCATGGCGTTCTCGATCTGCTCATTGCTAGGCTTAGGATTCTGCGCCAGCAACGCGGCCGCCGTCATGATCTGGCCCGCCTGGCAATAGCCGCACTGGGCCACATCCACCTCATCCCAGGCCAACTGCACCGGATGATCGCCCAATTCGGAAAGTCCCTCGATGGTCGTGACCTTCTTCGCGCCCACCGCCGAAACCGGGAGCGAGCACGAGCGCATGGCCTTGCCATCCACGTGCACCGTACAGGCACCACACTGTGCGATGCCGCAACCGAACTTCGTACCCACCAACCCCAGGTGATCGCGCAACACCCACAAAAGCGGGGTGTCCGCCTCCACGTCGGCTTCGAGGGTCCGTCCGTTGATTTGTAACTTGTAGTTTGCCATGGTGTGATTGTTTTTTTTGGTAAGGTAAGATAGGAAAAACCCCGGCTTTTCGGGGAACGGATTGTGGCCACTGGTCGATGTAGGAGGTGAATGGCGACCCCCGTCGTGTCGCAGGCACAAACTTTCTAAAAACCTACGCTCGTACTTCAAGACACCCCGAATTCCGAGAGCAATGAATCCGGATGTACTTCGCACAGCATAAAACGAACCCCGGCAAACACCGAATGCGTCACACCCCATTCAAACGCATCACCCCACGGATTCAGTGCGCTCTCCACGGGTTCCTTGAAAATGTACGAAGCCGTGTGCCTGCGGAATGACGCGCTTTGCAGAACGCACAGAAGAACTTCCCTATTTATTTTTATTTAAAGGTTATAGCCTTAAACGTATACCCCCCCGCAACAGCCTTCACCCGGATAACATTCTCCCCCTTCTTCAACACCAGGTCCTTCACATCAATCGCCTGCCACTTCCCCGCCGTAGCTTGCACCGGGAGCTCCTTCTTGTAGGCAACACCATTGACGATCACACTGATCTTTCCCCCGCCCTCTTCCGAAGCCACCACGAAAGAAGTGGCTTGCGCACCTGCGCGTGTAGCCTTCACGGTATATTGCAGCCATTCGTCTGTCTCAATATGATCGACAAAATAGTTGCCTGCCGAACCCGGTTCCAAAGTGATGTCCACGCCGTCGTTGCGATAGGTGTGGCCGCGGTTGCCATCGGTGTGTTTGCCGCCGGTAGATACCCAGTAGTTTGCCGAATCCTTATCGAAGTAGGCAAAGCGGTTTCTGCCGAGGTCATAGTCCACAGCCTTTAAGGTGGTGCCCGCCTTGACCGTGAAGGGTTTGAACGGTTTGGTGGCGTCCGTGTGCGGCTGGCGGAACATGGCGTCGATCACGTCGGGATGGTAGATGGTGTTTTCGAGTTTTATGTTGTTGGCCAGTTCGGTCAATCCCTTCGATGCTTCCTCCGGTGAGGGTTGCGGTCCGCGTTTGGCCCAGAAGTCGATGATCTTTTGATAGTCGGCAGGCACCTTCACTTCGAGGGGATTGTTGGCGCCCAGCTTTTTGAGGGGCCACCAGGTCCAGCCGATGTCATTGGATTCCATCAGGTGGATGGCGTCGCGGAACCACACGTTGGAGTTCTCTCCCGTTTCGCCAAGCCAGACGGGCGTTTGATATTGTTCGCGAAAGTCCAGCATGCGCGAAATGGAAGCCTGGTCGTTATAGTTCCAATATTTGTGAAAGCTGATGAGCATGTTCTTGTCCCACGGCGGCAGGATGCCGTTGTAGTTGTTGCCCCAGCAATTGCCTTCGATGACGACGATGTGATTTTTATCCACCTCGCGAATGGCATTGGTAATGTCCATCATCAATTTTTTGAGCGGCACGTTGGTGGTCTCTCCACAGCCGTTTTTGTCTTCCGCTTTTTCAAATCCCCAGTTGGGTTCGTTGATGATGTCGTAGGCGGCGATCCAGGGTTCGTTGGCGTAGCGCTCGGCCAGCTTGCGCCAGAGGGCGATCATCTTTTGCTGATTGGCTTCGCTCTGCCACAACGACGGCTTGGTCGGGTCGCGGTCGGAAATGTTGTTGTCGTTGCCCTGGCCCCCAGGGGCACCGTGGAGGTCCAGGATGAGATAGATCTTGTTGGCCTTGCACCATTCCAGCAGGTTGTCGGTCATGGCGAAGCCTTGCTCCAGCCAGGTCTGCTGGCCCGGTGTGGGCTCTTCTTCAATGGGAAGTGTGTAGAGGTTGTAGTGCATAGGCAGGCGCACCATGTTGAAGCCCCAGGCTTTCAACGAGTCGATGTCGACCTTGCGGGTGTTGTTGGCCAGCCAGGCTTTGTAGAAGGCATCGGTTTGTTCCTTCCCTGCCAACTCGTTCAGCTTGGCGCGAACCACGCGTTGTTGTTGGCCGATTCCCTGCACCCGAAGCATGTAGCCCTCTTGCAGCATCCAGCCGCCCAGACCCATACCACGGAAGATTATTTTTTCGCCTTTGGCGTTGACGATGTATTTGCCTTCGGTTTTGAGAAAGCCCTGGCCGTGAAGGGTTAGGGTGAACGTTAGTAAGAGTACGAATAAGGATACGATGCGTTTTTGAAAAGTCATTTCGTTTGGGTTGTATGCGTTCAGGCCGGGACAACACCACGCCTAGTGCGCGGCGAGTTTAGGCTGGAAAGTAAATGTAGGAATTTATTTGGGTTGTCTTTTCAAGGAAGTACTTCGTACGGTCGACGAAGTGCGTTGTTCCGCAGGCACGCGCTTCCTCTGGCTTCACACGTTTTCAAGGAACCCCGTGGAGAGCAACATTGGATCCGTGTGGTGATGCATTTGAATGGGGTGTGACGCATTCGGTGTTTGCCGGGTTTCGTTTTATTCCGTGCGCAGTATCGCCTCGTTCACTGCTCTCGGAATTCGAGGTGTCTTGAACTACTGGCGGAGGTTTTAGAAAGCTTGTAGCAGCGACACGACGTGCGACATGACGTTGGTCCCTTTTTATCTGGCTGGAATCCGGTACTACCCCAAAAAATATATGCCCCTCTGCTACCAAAAGCCCCGCCGAAACCGTAACTTCCTTTTACAGATCACCCCCCTATCCTGAAACAAAGCCCGGTTTTAAGGTATTGCCTTTATTGAGAATACTATGCCGCTTTACATGGATTTCCACAAGAACGTAGTGGCCACTTTCGATGAAGTGGTATTGGCCCATTTGGCCGACCTGGAAGTGCAGGAGAAGCATCACGTGAAGTATCACAAGTTCTGGATCAACCCGAAAGAGGGCACGATCTACTGTCTCATCGAAGCGCCCGATCGCCACGCGTGCGAGGCCGTGCACAAAGAATCGCACGGACACCTGGCCTGCTCCATCGTAGAGGTCGATCCCGATTTCTTTAAATTGGTTATGGGCGACGGACACCAGGTCGACAATGGCCCCATGCATCACTCCGACGGCTCGCTGGATCTGGGGTACCGGAATATTCTTGCGGTGTCGCTGTGGCATGACCAGGGTGCGCATCCGACGGAGGCGCGCAAACTCGCCTTGGAAAAAATCGCCGCCTTTCATGGACGCGTCATCAAGTGGGCGTCGAACGATCATCTCATCGGCGTGTTCAACGATTCGGTGAACGCCGTGCGCTGTGCCAAAAAGATAAAGCTGGAATTGCTGATCCATCAAAGCCAGGCCGCCGCACAGGCAAATGCCCCTGTACATTTCAAGATCGGCCTGAGCGCGGGGCAACCCATGACAGAAACCTCAGAATTATTCGAAGAAGCCGTGAATCTGGCCTTGCGCTTGTGCACGGTGGCCCGCGATGAAGAGATCTTGGTATCGTCGCTGGTAAAACAGCTTTGCCTGGAGGAAGAACTGGTGGAAAACGACCGGGCCGATGCCGTGAAGTTGCTCAACAACAAGGAAGAAGGATTTATCCTGGAGCTGCTCCGGATCACCGAATCGCGCCTGGCCGACGAGCGATTCACGATCGACACCCTGAGCCGCGACATCGGCATGAGCCGCCCGCAGTTGTACAGGAAAGTTACCGCCCTGATCGGCCGTCCGCCCAACGACCTGTTGCGCGAGTTGCGCATGGAAAAGGCGATGTCGCTCATCAAACAAAAAGCCGGCAACATCTCGGAGATCGCTTTGGAGGTGGGCTATAACAACGCCTCCTATTTTGCCAAGTGCTTCCATGAAAAATTTGGTTGCAACCCTTCGTCCTTCGCGGAAAACCATAAGGGTTGAGATCCATGATCAGATAATGTTGGAGAATGAATAGGTATTGGTGGATTACCTCCCCTGAGGTTGCCTCCTTTGTTCGGCCATTTCAAATACGAATGTGAAGTTCAACCCTAACAAAAATCCTCTATGATCACAACACTAGAAAACGAGACCAGAACCCTTGATGAACAGGCCCTGTCGACCTTGCGCACCCAATTGCGCGGCCTGATCATCACCCGCAACGACGCCTCCTACGACACGGACCGGAAAGTGTACAACGGCATGATCGACAAACGCCCGCTGCTCATTGTGAAATGCCGCGACGTGGCCGATGTGATGGCTACTGTGAATTTTGCACGCGATCAAAAACTGGTGTTGGCCGTGCGGGGCGGTGGCCACAATGGCGGCGGCCTCGGCATCTGTGACAACGGCGTGGTGCTCGACCTCTCCCTCATGAAAAGTATCCGCGTAGACCCGGGCAACAAGACCGTGCGTGTGGACGGCGGCTGCACGCTGGCCGACATGGATCATGCTACCCATGCGTTTGGGTTGGCCGTTCCATGCGGGGTGAACGGCACCACCGGCATTGGCGGACTGGCGCTCGGCGGCGGCCTGGGATACCTGACCCGGCGCTATGGCCTCACGATCGACAACATCCTGGAAGTCGACATGGTGCTGGCCGATGGCTCGTTTGTCACGGCAAATGCAAAACAAAATGAAGATCTGTATTGGGCTGTTCGCGGCGGCGGCGGAAACTTTGGTATCGTCACCTCCTTCCTGTTCAAGGCCCACCCCGTGAGCACCGTCTATGGCGGGCCCATGCTGTGGCATTTGGAAGACGCCAAGGAGATGATGAAATGGTTTGATGATCTCATGCGGAAAGCACCCGATGACCTCTATGGGTTCTTTGCCTTCCTGGTAGTGCCCCCGGTGGCACCATTCCCGCCGGAACTGCAGTCCAAGAACATGTGTGGCATTGTTTGGTGTTACACCGGCGCACTGGAGGATGCTGAGAATGCATTCAAGCCCATCCGCGCCTTCAAAAAACCTGCCCTCGATTTTGCGGGCCCGATTCCTCACCCGGTGCTCCAAAGCTTGTTCGACGCTTTATACCCGGCCGGCATGCAGTGGTACTGGAAAGGCGACCACGTGAACACGTTGCCCGACAAGGCCATCGACATTCACCTGAAATATGGCTCGAACCTGCCCAGCATGTTCTCGACCATGCACCTGTACCCCACCAACGGCGCCGCCGCCAAAGTAGGAAATAAGGATACGGCCTGGAACTACCGCGACAGCACCTACACCATGGTGATTGCCGGCATCGATCCGGATCCAGTCAAAAAAGATGTCATCACCGATTGGGCGCGGCACTACTGGGAAGATCTTCATCCCCACAGCGCCGGTGGTTCCTACATCAACTTCATGATGGAAGAAGGCCAGGATCGCATCAAGGCCACCTATGGCGACAACTACGACAGGCTGGTGACAGTGAAGAAAAAATACGACCCAAAAAACCTGTTTAGTGTCAACCAGAATATAAAGCCGTGAGGCATTCCTAAACATCTCCTGCGTCCCGCCATCGCACAACGCGCCGGGCGCAGGAGATTATTTTTTTACGCCGGGAGCCGCAAATTTCTGGTAATAAAATGCCGGGATCAGCAACATGAGCAAGGTGGGATTTAACACGAGCCGGTGCAGGAAGGAGATCAGCGGCCCGTTGTAGGAAGGAAAATACACTTTCAATACGAAATACGGCAAGAGGAAAAACACCAGTCCCGTCAACTGTACGTAGACGGAGAAGATCACGTATTTGCGTTCTTCGAACAAGGCATAGATCAATCCGATGGTCAACGCATCGTTCAGAAAAAAGCGAAGGGTGCGGTTGAACAGGAAGTGACTTAGTTTTGAATCGCCAAAGCCCACCCACGCGGCCACGTCCACGCGTTGCAAAAGAAACACGGCAATCAATCCCGCGACACTGAAGACACCCCAGGCGATGCGATAGCCCTTCATGCTTTTTGCCGTTTAACCCCGGAATATTTTCGCACCCACCAGATCCACAAGACGAATACGACGACATAAAGAAATGCCGTGAACAAATATTTATGGGTGAAGTACATCGCGTTAGGCATATAGATCGCCACCCAAAACAACAAAATGAGGCGCCCGAGATTGGCCACGTGCAGAATGGCAAGTCCAAGGGGCGCAAACCACCACAACGGTCGGCTTATGGGCCCGAACGCAAACAGGAAAGCCAGAAAAATGATAGCGACGTTGATGCCGTTACATCCCTCGTAGACGGCCAGGATATTACGGTCCTCGAACACGATGTTTGTGATGGGCGATTTCGTCTCGTCATGAATCTGCGTGGGCCAGCCGCACACATTCAATATCCCTGATGTCTGGCGAGTGGCTTCGCGTGTGGCCCCGTCTACCTGGGGGCGATAGCTCGAGACATAGGCACCATACAGCAAATTGACGACGACGTAGATGCCTACAAACTTGAGGAGAAAAAATATGGTCGGTTTGAATTCGTGCAATGACATGGACATGCGTTCTGTTTTTTTTACTTCCCTATCCGGTTGGCGATGACGAACGCACGATCACTTTTGCAGGCACCCCTACGGCCGTAACTCCCGGACCAATGTCCCGGATGACCGCGGCGCCCATGCCGATCTTGCTCCTGTCGCCGATGTGCACCCGGTTCTTGATGTTGGCTCCCGCACCGACGAGCACTGCTTCGCCAATGGTGACCTGGCCGGCAATGTTCACGCCGGGCATGATGGAAGAACAATCGCCGATCCGCGAGTCGTGGCCCACGGTGCAGTTGAGGTTTAGCAACACGTGTTTGCCCAATACGATGTCGTTGGTGAGCACGCTGCCAGCACAGAGGATGCTCCCCACGCCGATTTGTATGGCATATTCATCCTGGAGGATGACCGAAGGATGCTTCAATACAGGAAAGACGACCCGTGCCGGATCGATCCGCTGGGCCACGGCGGCCTTGCTGACCGGGTCGCCCAACGCCAAAATTAAATGTATCGGATCGTGGAAGGCTTCCAGCACCTCCACACTGCCCAGCACGCGAAGATCGTTTATCGCGGTGCGGGGTGCGATGGCGTCGTCGAGGAAACCGATGGGCTTGAAGCCTCCCGCCGCACGGGCCAGCGACAGCACTTCCCTGCCCAATCCTCCTGCGCCATAGATCAAGAGCGGTATCATAGGGGTGGCGTATTATATTTGATGACCCGGGCGGGATTTCCTACCACCACGGCATAGTCCGGCACATCCCTGACCACTACGGCGCCTGCCCCCACCGTTGCCCAGGCGCCAACTCTTTTGCCGGGAATAATGGTTGCCCCGGCTCCGACAAAGGCTCCCTGGCCCACCTGCACCGTGCCACACAAGATGACGCCCGGCGCCAGGTGCACAAAGTCGGACAACACACAATCGTGGTCCACCTGCGCGCCTGTGTTCACAATGACATGCTCGCCAACGCGCGCCTGTGCCTGTACGATCGCTCCATGCAGGATCATGCTGCCCGCACCCACCTCAGCAAACGGCGACATGACCACCGACGGGTGGACAGTGCTCGTAAACCGGTGGATGGTACCACTCACCACCCGTTTGCGCACGGCATTGTCGCCGATGGCCACGATGGCGTGGGCGTCGGCACGGAATGACCGGTCGTAGACGCCGCGCTGTGGCACGCCAAACAAGGTTCCCGAAAACTTGGGATCGAACAGGGCGATCACGTTGGCCCCTTGCGCCAGGAGACTGTCGAGCACCACGCGGGCATGCTCGCCACCTCCCTGAAGAATTACATCATTGGTTCCCACGAAATTTTTCCATTGTTACAGATGTCTCACTACTGATGCCTTCGGCCTTGAACACTTTGAGGACCGTTAAAAATAAGATTTTCAAATCTAATCCCAACGAAATATGCTCCACATACCATACATCATAGGCAAACTTCTTGGGCCACGACACCGTATTGCGCCCATTCACCTGCGCCCACCCCGTGATGCCAGGCTTCACGTCGTGGCGGCGCGCCTGCTCGGCGCTGTACAGCGGCAAATATTCCACCAGCAGCGGCCGGGGTCCCACAAAGGACATATCGCCTTTCAAAACGTTGAACAACTGCGGCAACTCGTCGAGGGAAGTTTTCCGGATGAACTTCCCGATCGCCGTGAGACGCTTTTCATCGGGGAGCAAATGGCCGTGTGCGTCGCGCTCGTCGGTCATGGTTTTGAATTTCACCACGGTGAAGATCCTGCCGTTCTTGCCGGGACGGGGTTGCGTGAACCAGATCTTGCCGCGGTTGGCGATGAGCAACATGACGATGCAAATCAAAAGTATGGGTGAGGCCACTACTAAGATGATGAAGGAGCAAAAGTGATCGAAAAAAGGTTTGACTACGTGGGTGTACAAGGATACTGAAGTTAACGGCCTAAAATTAAGGAATTTTGGGCAATCGGACGGATGAGCCGGCAACGTGCTGGGGGACATGGAGATGAGGAGGACGACTATACTTCATGAGACTACTTCTCAATAGTGACATACGTAACACCACAGGGAAAAGATCAAGCAGCGTGCGGGATAATCA
This sequence comes from Chryseolinea soli, assembly GCF_003589925.1. Classification (NCBI taxonomy): domain Bacteria; kingdom Pseudomonadati; phylum Bacteroidota; class Cytophagia; order Cytophagales; family Fulvivirgaceae; genus Chryseolinea; species Chryseolinea soli. Next base: position 6,658,064 of record NZ_CP032382.1, read on the forward strand.
ATGGCGGGATCAATCCAGCACCGACAGTGACGTGTTAATGATATCGTTAAAAAAAGCCTTGTCTGTCGTTGACTTTGCCGACACGCGTATGCCCTTGATGGTGTTCAGGAAAAAACGGGTAAGCGCTTTTGCATCCTGCTTACCGCTGATCTCGCCGCTTTCCTGTCCCTTGCGGATGGCGCGGTGAAAAGCCTCTTCGACCTGTTTGTCGTTTTTGCAAACAATATCTTTCACTTTTGCATCGTGTGGCGCTACCTCTACTTCGGCATTGACCATGAAACAACCCTTGTGCTGTTTGTCTTTCAACAGGTTGCCGGTGATCAATTGCAAAAGCTGTTTGATGGCCTCTTTGGCCGATTCGGTATTGGCGACGATATCATCCACCTGACTACCCCCGGTATTCTGGTAGAATTCCAGCGCCTTCAGGTATAAAGTGTGTTTATCGACATACGTATCATACAGGCTCGACCGGCTTATGCCCAGTGCATCCACCAGGTCCTGCATGGAAGTGCCATTGTAACCTTTCAGCCAGAAAAGACGCACGGCCTTCGCCAATACTTCGCTTTCATCAAAATCTTTACTTCGTGCCATAACACAAAAAGCTTTGCCTGTTCAAGGCAAAGCTATTCATTTTTCAATAACGGTAGGTACGCAGCTACGGGTATCTGCTTACCGCATGCCGCCGCTGGCAATGATCGTTTCGCCTGTCAACCAGCGTGAGTCATCCGATGCCAGAAATACGGCAATGGGTGCGATGTCGTCGGGCTGACCGATACGGCCGAGGGGCGTTTGGGTTACGGCGTTCTTCTGGAAATCGCTGCCGATAAACCCTGCGGAGTGTGTTCCTTCTGTTTCAACGATACCCGGATTAATGGCATTGACCCGGATCTTCTTTGCCCCCAGCTCCTTGGATAAAACCTGGGTGATGGAATCCACGGCGCCTTTGGTACCCGTATAGATCGAGCTGCCAGGCGGTGTGATGCGGGTCACGGTCGAGCTGATGTTGATGATGCTTCCACCCTTGTCGCCAAAGCTCTTTACCGCGCCCTTGGTGACGAGCAACAGTCCCAGCACATTGGTGTTGAACTGGCGGTTGAATTCTTCGACGGTGAGGTCTTCGATCAGGCCAAACTGATAAATGCCGGCATTGTTGACCAATACATCAACACCACCAAAGGCCTTCTGCGCTTCGGTGAAGATGCGGTCTACATCTCCCGGTTTCGATACGTCGCCTTGTACGGCCAGTGCCTTGCCACCCTGGCTTACGATATCGGCCACTACTTTTTCGGCGCCCGCTTGGGCCGATGCATAATTGACAACAACCGCTGCCCCTTCGGCGGCGAGACCCTTGGCTATTTCAGCGCCAATTCCTTTTGATGCTCCCGTAACTACGGCTACTTTGTTCGCTAGTTTTTTCATGTTTTTGTGGTTTGATCCGTTTATTTTGGAATAAGTGTTCCAGAATGAAACGATAATCCGGAATATTCGTTCCAGAATTATAAAATATTTAGGAAGCCGCCGTAAAAAATTGATCGTTAAGGAATTTCAAGTGTGCACCCGCTAGGATCGTAGGAAAGCCGGTGGTACGCTGGCACGTGGGAATGGACTTGGAAAGGATAGTCCGTCCAAAAGTATCGTGCGTATATTCGATAGCGCCCTTGCACACGTTCGGTACGGGGGCCGCTGAAATAAACTTTTTGCCACCGAGAAGCCTTTTATTCTTTCCCGTGTCCATCGGTTGTAAGTTTTTCGCGGAACCTTCTCTATGCCTCCAACTTAAGCACCCTTCCCACCTCATGCTTGTACATCCTACTGATCGGCAGTTTTTTCTTAGCAACCTCTACCATTTCGCTGTTGTAGGATTCGATTTTGTTCAAAGCGATGATGAACGAGCGGTGAATGCGAATGAAGGCTTGCGGCGGCAAGGTTTCCTCTAGCGACGAAATGGATTTCCGGGTGATGATGTTTTTGGTTTGGGTGACCACACGGATGTAGTCTTTCAGGCTTTCGATGTATAAAATATCAGCCAGGCTGACCTTGATCATTTTTCGATCGGCGCGAAAATAGAGATGCGGGTCGGTGGTTTCTTTTTCGGTGAAGAGGTTTTGCGTTGGTGTGGTGGAGAGATCGGTTTCCATGACCTTGTTCACGGTTTTGATGAAGCGGTCGAATGAAATAGGTTTAAGCAAGTAGTCCATGGCGTTCTCTTCAAAACCTTCCACGACAAATTTGTGAACAGCCGTGGTGAAGATGATCTTCGGTGGATCCGTCAGTGTTTTAATAAAGTCCGCGCCCAGCCATTGCGGCATTTGTATGTCGAGAAAAAGGAGGTCTATGGCGTGGTGTTGCAGGGCGGAAAGGGCTTCTACTGCCGTGTTACAGGCTGCGGCCAGTTGAAGCTGCGGCACACGATCGATGTATTGCTCCAGGACGGAAAGGGCAAGTGGTTCGTCATCCACCGCCAGGCAAATAATTTTTTTTGGCTGTCGCATAGAGAGAGGGGCTTAGGATGTGGGTATACTTAAATATAAGCATAACCCCTGTCAACTTCAGGACGCGGGTCGGCCGGATAACGAAGTTTGTAGACCAATGGCATTCGTCGCAAAATGCAAGAGGGCTTGAGATTTCCAGCGGGCCAATGACCATACGAAACCAGTAGGCGTAGCCGCTTCCAGCACAAAGTTCCCATCGCCAGGCGGCATCTGCCGCTGAAAGCGTGCCTTCCGGCTCAAATATGGGTATCGGTTCCCAGGGGATAGTAACTTCCTTCATCATTCATTTCCCCCAAAAAACCGCCTATGAAAAAGTATCTCTCCCTTTCTCTGATGGTTTGTCTCTTGGCTTTTTCCGCGTGCTGGGAGCACGGGAAACAACCCGTAGCAAAAAAGTATCCGTCCACCGTAGCCACCACCTGGATCAATCTGCAACAGAAATTAACGAAGACCACCGCGGGTTACAGTCCGGGCGTGACCGGGCGTGCGTTTGCCTATACCGGACTTTCGCTTTATGAATCCATCGTGCCGGGCATGCCGGGCTATCGATCGATGGTGCCCTTGATGGGCGGGCCCACGATCAGTGTGCCGGCCAATTGCCAGTCGTTCTATTGGCCGGCCAGTGCAAACGCCGCGATGGCCAGCATGATCCGGAATCTATTCGAAAGCACGTCGGCCGCCAACAAGGTCTCGATCGATTCGTTGGAAGCCGCATTCAACACCGAGTTTCACGGCGAGGTGCATGGCTCCGTGCTGCAAAACTCGGCCGACTTCGGCCGGAGTGTGGCAGAGGCCATCTTCGAATGGTCAAAGTCCGACGGCAGTCATGAAGCCTACAAGCCTCAGCCCAACACCTATGTTCCTCCGGTCGGCCCCGGCCTTTGGATCCCCACTCCTCCTGCGTTTGCGCCAGCAGCGTCGCCCTATGTGGGAAATGACCGGTCGTTCACACCCGGCATAGCCGCCCAGACGCAGCCCACCACCTTCCCACTGCCACCGTATTCTGAAGTGCCCGGTTCCAATTTCCGCGATATGGTGGTCTTCTCTTATAACCTTTCGCAATCGCTCACTCCCGCAGACATCATCACAGCGAAGTTCTGGGCCGACATCCCGGGCAACTATAACGGCACGGCCCACTTCACGAATATCGCCACACAACTCATCATCGTAAAAAAACTAAAGCTCGACGAAGCCGCCCTGGTCTATGCGAAGCATGGCATTGCCCTTCGGGATGCTATCATTTCCACTTTCAAAACGAAATATCGTTATAATGTGATCCGGCCCATCTCCTACATTCGCAACGTCATGGGGTTCACCAACTGGAACACCGTAGTCCCAACGCCGCCACATCCGGAGTTCAGTTCAGCGCACGCGGTTATCGGCAAAGCATCGTCGGTGGTGCTGGAGAGTTTCTTCGGCAAGAAGTGCGCCTTCGTTGACCGTACACACGAGGCCCTCTATGGCGCGCGATCCTACAACACCCTGGCCGAGTATGCAGAAGAGGGCGCATGGTCGCGCGTGCTCGCTGGAATTCACTACAACAAGACGGCGGCCAACAGTCTCATCCAAGGCCAAGCCGTTGGGGACATGGTCAATAGCCTGCCGTTTAAAGTGGGTCACGATCGTTAGGATTCGCATCCCAAAAAAAACTTTGCGTTGACTTTGCGTCTCAGCGCCTTTGCGGCAAAATTTGAACCGCAAAGGCGCAGCGACGCAAGGAAAGGCGCAAAGTATTAAGGCATGGCTTACTCGTTGCGCTGTTTCGTGAGTTCAACAATCGTCATCGTCATCGCAGGAAGGGTTAGCGTGCCGTTGGAGGTCTTGCCGGTGAGCACGTCTTTGCTGCCCTGGAAGTCTTTTGTTCGCTCCGCATAGTCCGACAGTTGTATGCTTTTATCGGTGCCGTTCAGGTTGACGGCGCACAGGATGGTTTGATCGTTGTCGTAGCGGAAATAGACATAGACGTTGTCTTTGGGAACGTATTGCGTGAGCTTCCCACTTTTGATGGCCGACGAAGATTTTCGATAGTTGGCGAGCGCTTTCACGTAGGCCTGGGTCTCTCTTTCCTGGGGCGTGAGGTTCTCTTGCGTGAAGGCATTTTTCTTGTCGCCTTTCCAGCCGCCGGGGAAGTCGAGGCGCACCCAGCCATCGCGGGGATAGGTTGCCCCTTTCATGAGCACTTCGTCGCCGTAGTAGAATTGGGGAATGCCGCGGGTGGTGAGGAGCCAGCCGATGCCGATCCTGAACTTGGCCACGTCTTCCTTCACTTGCGTGTAGAAGCGGTTCATGTCGTGGTTGTCGAGGAAGGTCACCAGTTTCATCGGGTCTTTGTACACGAAGTCGTGAGTGAGCATCGTGTAGTACTTGTTGAGCCCATCGTTGGGATTGTCCAGCGCGGCAGCGATGTTGAAAGCCGTTTGGAAATCGGTGACACCCGGGAGGTTGCTCTTGAAGGGGACGATGAGATTGTTCTCCATGAAGTAGGATTGATTCAGCGGACTTCCCACCCAGGTCTCGCCAAACAGATGCAGCTTGGGATATTCCTCAAGGAGTGCTGCATTGCAGCGGTTCATGAACTCCAGTCCATTGTAGATGTACGTGTCGATGCGCCAGGCGTCCACCCCAAATTCTTCCACACTCCACAGCGCATTTTGGATGAGGTAGTTGGCCATGTAAGGATTCTCGTGGTTGAGATCGGGCATCATGGGAGTGAACCATCCGTCGGCCATCCGTTTGCGGTCGGTCTCTGTGCCGTGGGGGTCCATCCAGGCGCCGTCGCGGTAGTTGGTGTTGGTGTAGGCCGGCCATTCGTGGAGCCAGTCTTTCATGGGTTTGTCCTGGACCGTGAAGTGGTACAGACCGGCGTGATTGTAGACGGCATCCTGAACGAGGCGCATGCCGCGTTTGTGCAGTTCGTCGCTCAGCTTTTTATAGGCGTCGCTCCCCCCAAATCTAGGATCGATCTCGTAATGATTGGTCATCGCATAGCCGTGCTCGGTGCGGTTGGGCATGTCGTTCTCGATGACGGGCGTCATCCAAAGCGCGGTCACGCCGAGGCCCTGGAGATAGTCTAGGTGATCGATGACCCCTTGAAGGTCGCCGCCGTGGCGGTGATAGATCGAATCGCGGTTCAGAGTCTGATCGCGCATACCCGCCACATGGTCGTTGGTGACGTCGCCATTGCTGAAGCGGTCGGGCATGAGCAGGTAGATGAAATCGCCGGCATCAATGCCTTGCGCAAAAGCTTTACCCTTGCCGGCCCGCCGGGGCTGAAGCGCCCAGGTCACGGATTTGGTTTTCCCTTTGCGGACAAAATCGATGGAAACATTTCCGGGTTTTGTGCCGGGCGCCACCGTGAGATCGAGCGCATAGTAGTGGGCATTTTCAAGCCGGTCGATCTTGTCAAGCGTGACACCGGGATAGTTGATCCGCACATCGGCCTGGTTAAAATCCGCCTGGGTGCTCCTGACCAGCAACTGGACTTTGTTCCATTTCATGTCCACCCACCAATGCGGCGGATACACGTCGGGAGACTGCGCTTTGGCATGCAGGAAACACAAGGCAAAGCAAACCGGCAAAACTATTTTCATGAACGCGGGTGTCGTTGGTTTCATGGTGTGGGGATAAAGTGAGGTGGTCAATTTTTGATGATGGTGGTGGTGTACTGGGTCGTTCCCTTTCCAATCTTTAAAATGTATAAGCCGGGAGCAAAGGACGTGGCATCCCAATGGTTCCGGTCTACTTTGTGCAGGGACATCGGTTGTCCCAACGTGTTGAAAGCACGAACGTCGAGGTCGCTTTTATCGGCCGCGTCGATCTGCAACACACCGCTGGATGGATTGGGATAGACCGTATAGGAAAATTTCGGACGCTCCTCCTCTACCCCGGTAATGGTTTTCAAGGCCACATCGGTGTAGAGCCTGTACTCACCCGGTTGCAGCGTCATGCTCACGGACGTGGTGGTCACAGATAACGGCGTTGCTTTGACATAGTCATACCATGTGCCGGCATGCAGAAACGTTACGGTGACGTTTTGTGGCGTCACATCAAAATTCCCTACGATCTGCACATTCATCTGGCTGGCATCCGAAGGCGTCGCGGTGTAGGGATTGTTCAGTAACGTGATCTGTTTTAGCAATTGATTCCCCGTGGTGATGGTGGCGTCACCCTTCGTGAAAACGCTATACGTGTTTCGAAGCCGGATGAGGTCGGCCACGTGATCGTGCAAAGCCGCGCGCTCGGGCACGGTTTGATAGTTCCACAACACAGGCTTGGCCGTTACGCGGCAATCGGTGCTGATGGTGCCATCGGTGCAGCGGTTGATGCTTTGATCATATCCCAGCTCTTCAAATTCCCACAGCATCTTCGGCCCCGGCAGCGTGTAGAAAAAGGTAGCGGCAGCTTTCATGCGATTCAATGCGGTGGCCAGTGTCTTCACCGAATACGTGCCGGATGAATTTCCATAATTCAGCGCCTTATACATCATGCGTTCCTCGTCATGACTCTCCATATAGGACACCAGTCGCGGATCGGTCCAACTGCGAGTCTTGTAATACCCCCACGAAATATCCGAGCCGGTGCCAAAGCCCATGGCCGTCTGCGTGTAGGCGTAGTTCTCATTTCCCCACAGCATGAGGCCGTCGGCAGCAAGAACTGTTTCCTCTGAGTTGTCGGCAAAATGTTCCAGGATGAGATAGGCATCGGGTGTGTGCGAGCGGACGCGGGCCGCCATACGTTTCAGGATGTCGATGCGCGATTGGTCATACGCGGACCAGGCCGCCACATCGCTGCCGGAATTTTTCTGTGTAAATCCTTTCGACAAGTCATAGCGAAATCCATCAACTTTATATTCGTTCAGCCAATGATAGTTTATGGTGTCGACGTATTGCTGCGTGTATTTGCTTTCGTGGTTCATGTCAAAGAAAACGCTATACGGGTGGGTAGCCGTCACGTTAAACCACTTGTTGGTGGGATTGGGTTTCATGGCGGTGAAATCAAAATCCATCATCACATAGGCATTGGGGAGGTCCTGATGGTTCAATACCATGTCCATGATCACGGCGATGCCGTTCAGATGGCAGATGTCTATAAATTCTTTGAACTTATTTTTGCTGCCATAATATTTATCGGGGGCAAACATGAACGTGGGGTTGTAGCCCCAACTGTCGTTGCCGTTGAATTCGGTGATGGGCATCAGCTCGATGGCGTTGATGCCGAGTTTCTTAAAATAGCCGATCGTGTCCATGAGGCTCTGGTAGGTCCGGGCATTGTCGCCAAAGAAGTCGCGGATGTGCAACTCATAGATGACGAGATTTTCAGGGGCCGGCTTATGATAATCCGAGGCTGTCCAAGCAAAGGGTGTTTGTGCCGTCTGCAACACGGCCACGCGGTTGAAATACCATTGCGTGTTGAGGGCTTGCGAAGGATAAGACTTTAAACTGGGATAGGTTGTCGCCGGAATATATTGGTCATCCGGGTCCAGCACTTTGTCGGCAAATGGGTCGGCGATCTTTATGGATTCATCCACCAGGTATTGGAAGCCATACTCCTCTCCGGCTACGAGTCCGCTCAGGGTGAGCCAAAAATGCTCGCCATCTTTTTTCATTTTATAGTCCTCGTCGATGGCCCAGTCGTTAAAGTCGCCGAGCACATACACAGAAGTCTTGCCCGGTGCCAGCAAGCTGAGTGTCGCCTGGCTTGGGTCGCCGCTGTTATAATTTATACCGTCGACAATGCCTGCGGGGCGCGGCGCATTTGCAGTGGCGGTGCGAACATAATAGGCAAAGGTGCTGGTCTTGGTGTCCGTGCCATTGTTGGCCGATCCTTCCACCGTGACCGAGCCTTCCGTTTCGGTTACCGTGTGTGTATAGTTCAATGTTGTGTTTTGAACGATGCTGGCTTTTGAAACACCACCCACTTTTATTTCGAGATCGGCTGTGGCCGATGCCTTTAGGGTCATGGGGATCTGATCACCCGTGTTCACAAAAAAGGTGGATTGAGTTGGGGTTGTGAACTTGACAGAGAAGCCGGTGGTGATGGTGATGTATTTATCGACATCCGTCTGCTTGTTCTCGCTCCAGTCGCGGCTTTTTAACTTCAAGCCGATTTGCGTGATCGCAGAGGCGGGTTTGTTGAAGAACGTCGTCGGTGTGAAGGTGATCGTGTATTTGTCGGGGTTGGTTGTTAGCCGGTAGCACTTCGCGGCATCTTGCCCGGGCGATGTGGCGGGATTAACGTTGGTGGGTGCGTCGACGGAATTGCCGCCGGCGTCTTTGAGCCACGTCCAGATGTAAACGGGGTTGGTGTCGTTGTTCCACGCGAACTTATCAAGGCTGGTGCCGGAGACGTCGACGGTGATGGTGACCGGTTGGTCGGCAACGGGGAACGCCGGGACGGTGGTTACGATTTGGGCATGGGAGAATTGTGTGATGTAAATGAGAAAGAGTGGTATAAGTATCCGTTTCATCCCGTTGTGATTTGTGAGTGTTTTTGCTTGCGAACAAATGTGTTTACGTACGTCGGTGTGTACCCTCCGAATTCGTGTTGGTGAAGAACACCAACGTGGGCGATATGGGTGGTAAAAAAAGCTGGCGGGTGAGAACATCCAGCAGCCAGCGCTGGATGTGTCTCCCCTACCAACTTTTCGCAAACATCATTTCTTTGTGATCGTGTACGTATATCCTGTCGGGGCAAGGTTGAGTTCGATGAGGTAGGTTCCGTCACCGGGTGACTTTATGTTTCCTCCACCATATTCCAACCATCCGTCGGCATTGCTGTCGCCAAAATTGATGTCCCAGCTGTTGTTGGCTCTGAACTTCAGTTCATGCGTACCGCCGGTGAGCACAATGTTGTCGATGGACAGGGTGTAGGTTCCCATACCGCCGGTGAGCGTCAACACGCCCGGGTCGGGGTCGTTGGCAGGCCATCCGCCGGGAGTGGCATCGCCCACTACTGCCCACGTGGTGAGGGTCGTCGTATATTTCAAGGTGAGGAAGTCGGCAGTGATGCGATAGAATCCATCGGTCGGCACCTGGATGTTGTTGCCTCCATCCTGTACGAGGTTACCGTCCGTGCTCTTGCCCCACGCGCCAGCCCAATCCTGAACCTGCAGGAACTTGAATCCACCGTTGGTGTCGGTATGCTTCAGGTAGGCATACATTTCAAATTTGCCATCTGCCGTTTTCATAAACTGAACGGACGCACCGGGATTCCAACCGGCCGACGAGGCATCGCCGACGAGGTATAATTTATCGGGATACGGGTAGCGCACGAGCGTGATCGTGTACTTCAACGTGGCATCGTTAAACGTTATCTTATAAAATGCATCTGCGCCGTCCCACACAAAATTAGGGCCGTATTCGGCTGCTGTTCCCTCTTTGTCAGAGTCGCCATAGTTCTTTCCTTTGAAATAAGGGCTCTCGGAGAATTTGAATTCGTCGTTGGGCTTCAGTCGCACTTCGGCAAGCTCCCAGCTGTTGTCGGCTTTCAATTGGAACTTGCTTTCGTCGCCTTCAAAATTATTGAAGTTGCCCAACACATAAAGGCCCGAGAGGTTGGTCTTGAAATTCACAGCAGGCTTCACGGAATACGCGAGGGTCTGGTCGTTGAACGTGATGTTGACAAGGCCCGAGAATTTACAATCCGTGTTGCCATTACCACCTTCGGCGTGGTTGGAGTTCATCAAACCATCACAACCGGGATCGCCCCAATCTTCGTCGGTCCAGTCCGGTGTGTTTTTCAGTTTCCAGGCTTTGCCTTGCAGATCGACGTTCTTGATCTCCCAGGTAAAGTCGCTGATCAGCGTCAACTCTGCAGCACCCCAACCGTTGAATTCACCGGCGATATACATTTTCGTGTTCTTGGCCGGGTATAAGGTTTGGGAAACACTGAAAGGCACCGATTTTTCAATCGTCAGGTTGCGGGAATTTACACCGGTGATTTCCATGGTATAGGCACCCAGTGGCAGCGCAGCTGAATTGAAGTCGCTTGACTTGGCCACGAGGGAATCCTTTGTCCCGCTAAGGGCTTTTGTCATCGTATACAAAGTCGTGCCGGCTTCGTCTTTCAACGTCAGCGTTCCGGAGGTCAGCGGGGCGCCGCTCACCAAGACGGCCTTCAAATCAAACGTGCCGATCTTCACGCTAACGGTTGGGCTGGAGCTGAAGACCGTTGGAGGAAAGCTGAGCTGTCCTTCCACGTCCTCCACCTTATCCTGGCAGGAATAGAGCGCGGCGGCAAAAATGAGCGAAAAATATAGAAATAGCTTTTTCATGTTTATGTCAGTTTTAGTAACCGTCATTCTGTTTTAATTTCGTATTGGCCGTCAAGGCTGCCGAGGGAATAGGGAACACGTTGCGGAACGCTTGGGTTTGCTTTCCGGCAGCGCTTTCGCCGCCTTTCCAAGGCCAGATGGCACGCGGGTCGCTGTTATCGCTCACCGTCAGCAAGCCAAAGCGAACCAGGTCGGTTCTTCTGTGACACTCCCAACTGAGCTCACGACCGCGCTCGTCGATGATGAAACTGAGCGTGAGATCGGAAGCCTGGAGGTTTCCATTCGTATTGCCATAGGCGCGGACGCGCAGTTGGTTGACGTAACCCAAAGCTGTGCCGGCATCGCCACCGGAACCGCCTCTCAAAACGGCTTCAGCGTACATGAGATAAACATCGCCCAAACGGAACATCGGGAAATCAGTGTCGGCAAACGTGGTGTTGCTGCCCGGGGCTCCCGTAGAGCTCACGTTCTGGAATTTCGGATGTGCATAGCCCTGATTGAAACTCGTGTTCGGTGTCGAGGGTATGTCTTTCGATTGGCCATCGGTGTAGAAGTTGCCACGACCGTCAGCAGGTGCAAACAAATTCACAATGTTCGCCGTAACGCGAAGACCGGCCCAGCCGCCATCGATGCCATAGTCAGAAGGTTTCATTTTGTCGCCTCCCACAGCCGCGTGGGCCAGGAAGGTTGTACCGCCATAGGTCTTCGTATAGGTTCCATCAAACGCCACCGGGAAAATGATCTCGGGTGACTTGTGATTGTCGGCCAGGAAGAGATTGCCATATACCGGGTCGAGCGTGTAGGCGTTGGACGCAATGATCTTGTTCAAATACGTCAACGACTCGGTATACTTCTCTGCACCAATGTAGGTCTCGGCGTTGAGATACAATTTTGCCAACAGCATCCAGGCAGAAGCCTGGTCGACGCGGGCATATTCCATGGTCTTGGGTTTGCCCAGGTCAGGTTCCACGGCGAGCAGTTCACTTTCGATGTAGTTGAACACATCTTGCTTGCCGCCTGCCGGCTGCCCGGGAGCATCCGTGCCGATGGGGTTTGTTTCAGGCACCAGCGGAATGCTGCCGAACATGTCGAGGCCATGCCAGTAGCTCAGTGCACGGAGGAAACGCACCTCGGCGCGGTATTGTTTGATGTCCGCCTTCATGGCATCGGTAACGCCACGTGTAGCCAGCAAATCATCGGTGGTCTGACGCAGAAATTCGTTGGCCATCGACACCTGGAAATAGACGCGGTTGAACATGGCATTGATAAATTCGCTTTGCGAGGTCCAGTTCTGGAAGTGCAGGGTTTGGATGGTACCGTCGTTCCAGCCGATCACAGCTTCATCGGTGGGAAGCTCTTGCAAGTTGAAGTACATGCGGATGTATTGCGAGAACCCGCCATCGATGCCGCTGATGTCGGAGTTACCATCACCGGACGATTGACCACCAATGGCCAAGCCGGCATATACTTTGGCGAGCGATTGCTTGTAGGCCGCAGGGTCGGTAAAAACCACATCCCCTACCGCCGCATTCTTGGGCGTTACGTCCAGGTCGGTGCAGCCAAACACCCCGCCTAAAAGGACGATGAACGCTATTCGTAGTATCTTTTTATTTTCCATATAGAATAATGTCAGTTGTTATGAATAAGGATTAGAGTCCGATGTGCACACCAAAGACGAACGTTCTGGCTCTGGGATACAGGTTGTTGTCGATACCCGAAACCGAAACTTCAGGATCGAGACCGCTGTACTTGGTGATCACAAACGCATTCTGCACCGTGGCATACACGCGTATATTGGCTTTGGAGATCTGCTTCACCGAATAACCCAACGTGAGGTTGTCCATGCGCAGGAAGGAGGCGTTCTCTACATAAAAATCAGAGAAGTACTGCGGCGTGTAATAATTGGCCCGCAGCGAATTCGTGATCAGGTTAAGAGGACGGAACGCATCGCCGGCACGCTGGAAGGTAGAGTTGGACGCTACGTTGTTGTAAACATAGTTTCCAAGATTCGCCCGCAACGTGAAGCTGAGGTCGAAGTTCTTGTAGTTCAACTGCGACGTGAGGCCCATCAGCACTCTCGGTGCCGGGCGGTGGAACGGGCGGAGATCTTTTTCATTGATGATGCCATCGTTGTTCTGATCTACATACATGTTGGTCTTGTCTTCGGCGCCGAGATTGTCGTTCACCGGCTTGCCATCCGGGCCCGTCTTATGTTCAAATACATAGAAGGCATTCACCGGCTGGCCTACGCGCAGGATCTCGACCTTGTTTCCAACACCACCCGAAATGTTATCGCCGGCGGCATAGCCCGGGAAATCAGGATCGTTGTTGCCATCCAGTTGCGTGATCTTGTTGGTGTTGTAGGCAGCGTTGAAGCCCACGTTCCAGGTGAGGTTTGTCGTGGAGATGGCCACAGCATCGAGGGTGAGTTCGATACCTTTGTTTTGCACTTTACCGATGTTGGTCAGGATGGTGTTCGTGAGGTTGGCACCGGGTGCCACTGCGCGGGTGAACAACAGTTTGTCTGTATTCTTTTGATACACTTCGATGGATCCCGAAAGTCTGCCTTGCAACACACCAAAGTCCAAACCGATGTTGGAGGAAGCCGTTTGTTCCCACTGCAGGTTCGTGTCATAACCCGAAGGACGGATGGTGGTGTAATAGGCACTACCAAACTGATAATTCGCTTGCGGATCGCTTGGCGTGTAAGTGCCCAGGTAGCGGAAATTCCCAATGTCCTGGTTACCGGTGATACCGTATCCCGCGCGCAATTTCAGGTCGCTGAAGATGTTCTGGTTTTGCATGAAGTTCTCGTTCGCAATTCTCCAGCCCACAGCAGCCGAAGGGAACGTTCCCCATTTGTTGTTGGGACCAAAACGTGTAGACCCGTCCCGGCGAAGGTTCACGGTCAACAGGAATCGCTCATCATACGCATAGTTCACCCGCCCAAAGAACGAGATGAGCCGGTTCTCACCCAGCGATGGGATGGCCGTTGTGCTCAGGGGATCGAAAGGTATGGTCTTGCGTGCTACACCAGGGTTGTTGTAGCCATAGATGTTCGTGCTCAACTGGGTAGCCGTGTAGCCGTGATTCTCTGCATAGAAGCTTTGCCACGAATAACCACCCGTGACATCCACTTTACTTTTTATGGACTTGAGGTCGCGCGTGTAGTTGATGTAGCCTTCAAACAACATGCTGTTCTTGTAGGGATTCTGGATCACTACTTTGCCGGTGTCAGGACTGTTCTCTGCTTTGAGTGTACTCGGCAGGAATTGCTTGCGCTGACCGCGGGTCACATCATAACCCAGGTTGACGTTGAAACGCAAACCGGGAACAACCTTCACTTTATAGTCCAACTGAAGATTGCCCAAGCTGCGCAACACCGAGCCCACATCCTGGCTCTGCATGAGGCTGGACACGGGGTTGTTGGGTGAGTTCACTTTGGGCACGCGTTTGCCGCCGATGGAATCGTAGTATTCATAGTAACCACCAAAAGGGCTCTTGGCATCATACACCGGGTGCGAGGGATCGTAAGAAATTGCGGCACCGATGACATCGGCTGAATAAAAGTCTTCCGTCACAGCACCTTTCACGTTCACATCGATCTTCAACGCGTCGTCCAGGGCGAGTTGAGAGAAGTTCACGCCGATGTTGGTCTTTTTGGTGTAGGAGGTCTTGATGATACCATCTTGTTGGAGATGGCCGAGTGAAATGCGGTAGTTCGTTTTGTCGGTACCACCCGACAACGAGAGGTTATGGCTCTGCCCTACCGCCGTTTGAAAGATCTGGTTTTGCCAGTTGGTGTCATAGGCGCGGTCGGCCACATCGGCCGCCTCGGGATTGCCCATGTACTTCAGGTTTTGCGGTGCGTAATACGTCACAATGGAACGGAACTGGTCAGCGTTGAAGACGTCGTATTTCTTGGCCACGGTTCCCACCGATACAAACCCGTCATAGCTCAATGTCGGAGTGCCACTCTTGCCACGCTTGGTCGTGATCAGAATAACGCCGTTGGCAGCACGCGATCCGTAGATGGCTGCCGCAGAAGCATCCTTCAACACGGTGAACGTCTCGATGTCGTTGGTGTTGATAAAGTTGAGCGGGTTGCGGCCGGCGGCGGTTCCATCCGAGACCACGGGAATGCCGTCTACAACATAGAGGGGTTCGTTGCTAGCGTTGATCGACGTACCACCCCGGATGCGGATGCTCGAGCCCGATCCTGGCTGGCCATCCGACGGCGAGATCTGAACACCGGCCACTTTGCCGGTCATCAGCATGTCGGGTGAAACGATGGCTCCTTTATTAAAAGACTTGGAATCCACCGTGGCTACCACACCGGTCACATCCTTCTTTTCCTGCTGGCCATAGCCCACCACCACAACTTCCGAAAGCGAGGTGACATCGACCTGGAGCGTGAGGTTGACCGCCGACTGGCTTCCGACGATCACTTCCTGCGATTTGTAGCCGATAAAGGAGAAAATGAGCGTTGCGTTATCGGTAACGCTGATAGAATACTGGCCATTGGAGTCGGTGACCGTTCCGTTGGAGGTTCCCTTTTCCAGGATGTTCACCCCCGGCAAGGAAGCACCGTCCTCGGCGGAAGTGACCTTACCTGTTACGACCTTGCTTTGTGCCCACGTCAATGTGCTGGTAAGGAGCAACATCGCCGTCATCCACGTAAATCGTGTTGTAAACAGTTCTCTCATAGATTTAGATTAGGTTAAGTTTTTTTGTTTGCGGTTCCCGAAAAGGATCCGGGGTTCGACAGTCTGGAGCCTGGCCGCACCCGTTTGAATTCTCTTAGGAAACGATTGCAACGTACCACTCGCGGGAGCGAGTGTCGGCCCACTTTGAGCAAAAATGGAAGGAGGATACAACGGAGGGGGTGCCGCTTTCCTAAAGTACTGATAATCAAATTATTGAACGAGATGTGAGCAGGTTCCATTTCCTAAAGTGGAACCTGATTTTGGGAGGGTGATTGGCGTGAAAACGGGAAAGTGGTACGTGGTTCCGGAATCGATCCCGCAAGTTTAGAACAACAAAGTTTAGCAGCCAGCCACGGACTCCCCTACTCACTCGCTTTGCTTTCCAAGATCAGGTTCCCATCATTATCATACACCTTGGTCCGCACCAGCTTTCCTTTGAAATATTCATTATACATCCCAACGACTATTTTCTGCTTTTGCGAGTCGGATTTCGGTGTCCCATAGTCAAGGACCCTCATATTGTATTCCATCACCAGGGCCGTGTCCATAAAAACCTCAACATGCTGGATGAACTGTTGATCTATCATTTTTGAGGTGCATTTTTTCTCGAGGTAGTAGGTTTCTGCCTGGCCCTCATAGTACCGTACCTTTGACAAGGTGTTCCCTTGTCTATCGTTTTCCGTACTGTCTTTTACGCGATAATTAGTCGTGATTTGACCCTTTGGCCGGGTCAGGGTCACCCAGATTCCAATCTCAACAAAATTAAAGACCTCCGGATTTTCAGTTTTTAAAATTCGCAGTGTTCCCTTCAGCATCCCATGCCACAAGTTCTTGTCCATCGGGTCGTACAACTCGATGTTTTTCGTTATCTCTCCCGTTCGATTGATCTCGTTCTTTTCATCCGGTGTCAGCATTCTCGCATAAATAGCATGTTGTGGATCCTGATATTTCCTGGTCATCGCGCAAGCGCCAGCGAACAGAGCCACAAATAAAATGACCGAATAATTCTTCATAACGATTACATCGCAATATCGCAGCCAATTAAAAAACTAACCCCCAACAAATTCCTTCCTCATCCACCCCTCGTTTTAACCCCAACTCCCTATTCCTTCAACGTATTAAAAAACGCACTCGGCGTTTGGCTCGTGATTTTCTTAAAAGAACGATTAAAGGCAGTCTTCGAATTGAATCCCACATCCAGCGCGATCCCCAGGAGGGTATAATTCTTGTATTGCGGATCCTCCACCCTACGTTTGAATTCATCGATACGGTAGGTATTTATATAATCGAAGAAATTCATACCAAAACCACTGTTGATCACTTTAGAAAGAATATGCGGCTGAAGCTTAAGACGCGAAGCGAGCTCAACAAGGGATAACTTCGGGTTGGTGTAAGGTTGATATTTTTCCATGTAGATGGTAACCTTCTCTTTCAGCATGTCAAGGTTTTCCATGGACACTTCCTCTTTCTCCTTACCGATGTGATTGAGGTAGTCAGCCACCTGGTGATCGAGTTCCACTTTGGTAAGTTCGTCGACTTGCGAAAGGGTTTGCGGCAAACGGAAAATGTCGGGTTCGTGGATGACGAAGTAGCCGAGGAAAAAGGTGATCACCGAAAAGGTCATCCAGAGTGTATCGATGCTGATGTCAATGACATTTGATATTTCCCATCCGAACATCCAGGCCAGCACCGCCACCACAAAAGTGACAAACCAAACGACCAAACAGGCCGCCTGGATGAAAAGCACGGTGTTGAGGTATTGCAGGTTCTGTTCGTAAGAGTTGCTGTTCTGGTAGTTCACCTTATAAAAATTGATGGCCCCCAGGCATTTCACCCAATAATAAATATTCAACCCCAGGGCTACCGACGACATGCAAAAACGGATGATCCGCAACTCGGACTCCGGCTCGATGAGCTTGGCCTGGAAGGCGGGCTGGTCCATCAGGAAATAGACCATGTAGACAAAAAACTGGACAAACACCGGCACGTAAAAGACCAACCGAAGCTGGTTTCGCGACTGGAACAACAGGCGCTGGATATAGGCATAGAACAGCGGTGCGTAGACAAACAAAATAAAATCCGGTATCAACTGCAGCTTCGGCAGCGTGTGCTCCACTTCCGGGTAGCCCGACACCACTTTAATCAGGAGAATGGCCGACGTGAAGCCGATCAGCAGGATGAGCCAGCGGTTAGCCTCCCGGTTGTATTCCTGGATGGTGGGGATGGTGACGATGAGCAGCAACCCCTGGAACACGGAAAACAACAGCAGCAGATCGTATATGGAATAGAGCTGAAGCCCGCCGGAAATATCTTCCCAGCCTGCAATCTCCACCCTAATCTTGCCGGTAGCCGAGCGGCGGTTGGTGGACCGGTTGGCCATGGTGCGCCCCCCCGAGCTGCTCTCGGCCGATTTCCAGGTGCCGCGGGTGAACTTGTAGTCGATGCGTTCGCCGTTAAAATAAATGAGCACCTGGTAGCTGCCGTCGATCTGTTTGCGGAGTTTGTAGTTCTTGTCGCCGGGGTTCCAGTTATTGAAGTTTCCCGTCACGTAAAGCGAGGCATCAAAAGGAGTGCTCTCGGGCACCTTGTCGACAATGAGGGTGTATTCGGGTTGCTTCTCCCACCCTTCTATGACCACGCGCACCAAGTGCGGATTGTCTTCCAACTGCCGGTTGTAGACGCGGTTGGGCAGGATCTTGCCGTCGGCATAGCCCTCCACAATTTGCCATCCGCCCTGTGTGAATTTGTATTCAAAACTGGTAAGCGTGTCCGGGAGATCGAAATAGTAGACACCGTCGGGGCGCCGGGTGAGCTTGAAATTTTCCTCGCCGGGACTCCAGTTGTTAAAAGTGCCGGAAATGAAAAGGCTGGAATCTTTCAGAATAAATTTGGGGTGCTTTATGACCTCTATGCGGATTTGCGCGCGCACATGAAAGGAAATCAACACCAGCAAAAGCACAGGCAGGCAACGCCACAAAGGGCGGTCTATTCTGCTCACGAGGTTGGTAGACGCCGGCATTTTTCCGATTAAAAACATTTCCCGAACAGCGAATATACAAGGTTTGGGGGATTAGGCGGGGGAACGCATTGAAATTAATAGCAACCGCTTTTCAGTGGCTTTTCGTTTTTCTCAGTGCAACATTCTGGTACCTTTGAGCGTCTTAGCAACACAAAACCGGCCTGCTTATGTTCCGCAACTATTTCAAAGTCGCCATCCGAAATCTACTCCGCCAGAAAGGCTTTTCGTTCATTAACATCTTCGGCCTGGCGCTGGGGATTACGTGTACGGCGCTCATCGGGATGTGGGTCAATGACGAGTTGAGTTATGACCGGTTCCACAACGACTATGAACGGCTATACCGGATCACGGCAACCCTGCCCGAGATGAAAGTGCATGCCGCCGTAACCCCTGCCCCGCTGGCACAGGCAATAAAGAACGAGATCCCCGAGGTGGAAGATGTGGTGCGCATCTCCAGCGTGAATCGCGAATTGATCCAGGTGGGCGACATCAAGTTCGAAGAGGATGGTCTCGTCTTTGCCGATTCGAATTTCTTCAAGATGTTCAGCTTTCCCTTGATCAAGGGCGAC